>DASYTM010000085.1:0-3770 GCA_036002345.1 Candidatus Methylomirabilota bacterium
GGGCACGAGCGCGTTCGGCGAGACCCAGCGCAGCGGGCTCTCCGCGATCATGGGCACGAGCGGGCCTTCCCGCCAGGCGCCGTCGCGCAGAAACCGCGCGATGGCGGCAGCGCTGGCCCGGCCCTCCAGCGCCGCCACCCCGGCCGTCTCGGCGCCGTGAAGCAGGTTGCCGGCGGCGAAGACTCCCGGGACCGACGTGCGAAACGACGGATCGACCTGCGGCCCGCGCGTCCCGGGGTCCATCGTGAGCCCGCCCATCCGCGCGAGCTCGTGGTCCGGTATCCAGTCCCCCGTGAAGACCACGGTGTCGCACGCGACCACTCCGGCCGCCCGGGTGAGGCGGTGCGTCACCTCGACCGCTTCGACCCGCTGTCTCCCGGAGATCCGCGTGACCTCCGATTCCGTGATCACGGCGATGCCGTGGCGCCCGGCCGCCAGCCAGGCCAGCGGCGCATAGCTCTGCTGGCGCGGCAGGTCGGTGACCATGGCCGCCACGTCCGTGCCCGTCGCGGTGAGCGTGTGCACGGCCGAGAAGCTGACGTGCTCCGCGCCCACGACCACCGCGCGGCGGCCCACGCGCAGGCGGCTGCCGTGGACCAGCCGTTGCAGCGCGCCCGTAGTCAGGACGCCGGCCGGCCGCGCCCCCGGCACGAGCCGGGCCGCGCGCGGCCGCTCGCGGCACCCGGTGGCGAGCAGGATGGCGCGCGCGGACACGTCGAACACGCCGCGAGGACTCGTCACCTGAAGCGCTCGCTCACCCTTCCACCGCGTGGCCGCGCTCTCCGTCCAGGCGTCGATCCGCTTGTCGCGCACGGCTGCCGCCCACCTTCGCGCGTAGGCGGGCCCGCTCAGCACGCGCCGCAGGTCGAACCAGCCGAAGCCCGGGTGATGGCAGTCCCGCGGAATCCCGCCCAGCTCCGTCTCTCTCTCCAGCACGAGGATGCGCTCGACCCCGTGCCGCCGCAGCTCCACCGCCGCCGCCATCCCGGCCGGACCGCCTCCGACGATCGCGACGTCGACGTCGGCCACGCTCACGCGAAGGACTCCCAGCACGCCGCCGGCGCGCGTCCGGTCTCGCGGGCCAGGAGCGACACCAGGCGGTCCGTGCAGTAGAAGCCCTGGCAGCGGCCCTGGAGGGCGCGCGTCCGCCGGCGCAGCCCGTCCAGGCTGCGGGCAGGGATGGGCGCGCGGATCGCGTCCCGGATCTCTCCCGCCGTCACCCTCTCGCAGTGGCAGACGATGCGGCCGTATTCGGGGTCACGCGCGATCAGCGAGGCGTCCTCGTGGGCGCGCACCATGGACTCGCCGATCGGCGGCATGCGGACGGCCAGGCGCTCGCGCTTCGGCGTCATCGGCAGGCACGTCGCGAGCAGGTCGATCGCGTGCTCGGCGATGCCGAGCGACGCGGAAAGACCCGTGGAACGGATTCCGCCCAGGCACAGGTAGCGCCGGCTGGGGTCGAAGTGGATCTGGTAGTCGCTCGACTCGGTGGCGGCGCGGAGACCGGCGTAGGTGGCGGTGACCTCCTCCTCCACCAGCGCGGGCAGGATGCGCGCGCCCTTGGCCAGGACGAAGGCCAGGCCTTCGCGCGTGGTCGCGCGGTCGTCCTTGTCCTCGATGTCCGTGGCCGTGGGCCCGAGCAGGACGTTGCCGAAGACGGTGGGAGCGACGAGGACGCCCTTGGTCGTCTTCGTGGGCACGGGCAGGATCACGTGGCTCACGAGCCGCCGCGCGAGCTTGTCGTAGACGATCAGCTCGCCGCGCCTGGGCTTGACGCGGAAGCGCCGTTGTCCGAACAGCTCCTCCACGGCGTCGGACTGCAGCCCGGCCGCGTTGACGACCCACCTCGCCGCGACCGATTCGCCGCCGCACCCCAGCACATGTTGCGCGCCGTCCGAGCGCACCGACGTCACCCGGCGGTCCAGGCGCAGCTCGACGCCGTTCACGACCGCCTCCGTCGCGAAGGCGAGCGGCGGCGTGAAGGGACACACGATGCCCTCGCGCGGAATGAGCAGACCGGCCAGCGCTCCCGTGCCGAGGTGAGGCTCCATCGCATACAGCTCGTCCAAGGCGAGGCGGCGCAGGTCCTGGCAGCCGTTGGCGCGCGCCTTGTCCTCGATGAGCGGAAGCTGCGCCACCTCCTCCTCGCTCCAGGCCACGAGGCAGGCGCCCGTCCTCTCGACCGGGATGCCGACCTCGACCGCGTAGGCGCTCAGCAGCGCGTGGCCGCGCGCCACGAGCCGGGCCTCGAGGGAGCCGGGCACGGCATCGAACCCGGTATGCAGGATGGCGGTGTTGGCCTTGCTCGTACCCGTGCCGACGTCGGAGGCGGCCTCGATGAGGACGGTGCGCAGCTCGAACGCCGACAGCGCGCGCGCCACCGCCGCGCCGACCACGCCCGCGCCGACGACCGCGACGTCAAACACCTCGGGCATGCCACTGGCGCACGGCGTCGACGGCCCGCTCGAACCGCGCCAGCCGCTGGCGGCGGCGCGCGGACGCGGGACCGGGCTCCACGATGCGGACGGGACCGCGGTGACGCTCGACGTCGTCGTCGGTGGACCACACTCCGGCCGCGCGCGCGGCCAGGAAGCAGATGCCGCGCAGGGTGGCCTCGGCGTCGGCGGCGATCTCCAGGCGGATCCCCAGCAGGTCGGCCTGCATCTGCATCAGCCCCTGGCAGGCGGTGAGCCCGCCGTCCACGCGAAGCGTCTCGATGGAGAGGCCGGCGTCCTTCTCCATCGCGCCCACGACCTGGGCCACGCGGCAGGCCACCCCTTCCAGGGCCGCGCGCACCAGCTCCGCCCGACCTGAGCCCAGGCCCAGGCCGAGCCAGCTCGCGCGCGCGTGGCGGTCCCAGTACGGCGCGGCCAGGCCGGTCAGCGCGGGCACGCACGTCACCTCATCCGCGCCGTCCCGCGCCGCGGCGAGCAGCGCGTCGGCCTCGCCCACGTCCGAGAGGAGTCCGGCGCGCACCAGCCACTCCACGACGGAGCCGGCCGCGAACACGCCGCCGTCCAGGGCGTAGGTGGTGCCCCCGGCGCGCTGCCACGCGATCGTGGTGAGCAGGCCGTGGGCGCTGGGACGGGGCGCGCCGCCCGTGTTGAGGTACACGAAACAGCCGGTGCCATAGGTGGCCTTGGCCTGGCCGGGCCCGAGGCAGCCCTGGCCGAACAGCGCCGCCGGCTGGTCGACGAGCCCGGCCACGACCGGCGTGCCGTTGATCGCCGCGTTGACGCCCTTCACCGGGCCGAGCGGCGAATCGCTCGGGCGCACGGACGGGAGCACGGCCTCCGGCACGGCGAAGAGCTCGAGCAGCCACGGGTCGTAGCGCAGGGCGCGGATGTCGAAGAGCAGCGTGCGCGCCGCCGTCGAGGCGTCGGTCACGAAGTACTCCCCCGCCGTGAGGTCCCAGACGAGCCAGGCGTCGAGGGTGCCCGCGCAGAGCCGGCCCTGGGCGGCGAGCGAACGCGCCTCCGGGACGTGGTCGAGGAGCCACCGGATCTTCGAGGCCGAGAAGTACGCGTCCGGAGCCAGGCCCGTGGTCTCGCGGATCCGGCGCGTGGCCGCCTGGTCCCCGGCCAGCCGCTCCATGTCGTCGTGAGTGCGGGTGTCCTGCCAGACGATGGCGGGGGCGAGCGGCCGGCCGGACTCGCGGTCCCAGACCACGACCGTCTCGCCCTGGTTGGCGATGCCGATGCCGGCCAGCCGGCCGCGCGCGTCGGCGCGTCGGACCGCGTCCACCATCGCGCGGCGGACGTTGTCCCGGA
>DASYTM010000086.1:0-8122 GCA_036002345.1 Candidatus Methylomirabilota bacterium
GGTTCTTGCGACTTACGCGGCGGCATGAACGCAACGCCCCCTTGACGTTCGACGACAAGTCTCAACGCGGCAGTGACACGTGGGGTAGCGTCCCTATTCATGTGGAAAAAGAGAAAGGGCGTATGGTCCTGCTCTTCAGCAAGCATACGGCGGTGGTGGCATGATGATGGTACGCGCGGCGCTCGCAGCCGCCCTTACGCTTGGCCTCCTCGCCGCGCCGCTCGTGGGTGAGGCGCAGAAGTCAGAGAAGATGGCTCGCGTGGGAATTCTTGGCATCGGTCCGGCTCCTAGCCCACAAGAGTTGGCGAAGTCAGTCTCGACAAATCGGTTCTGGCTGTCGATGAGACAGCTCGGCTGGGTCGATGGCCAAAACATGGTCGTCGAGCGACGGTTCGGCGAATCAGCCGATCAGCTTCGCGCAGGCGCCGCGGACCTCGTACGCCTCAAAGTCGACGTACTGTTCGTTGGCAGCGCGGGCCTGGCAAAGCTCCTTCAACTGGAAACGAAAACCATCCCCATCGTGGTTGGTCGCGCCGAAGGTGATCTCGTTGCCGCAGGACTCGTCGACAGCCTCGCAAAGCCCGGTGGCAATATCACAGGGGCCCAAATCCTCAACGATGATCTGGTCCCGAAGCGCCTCGAGCTTCTCAAAGCGCTCGTACCGAATCTTTCAAAGGTCGCGCTCCTTCGCGAGGACGTCACAACCTCGGCACTTCCCCAGATACTCGCTCGGTACGATCAACAGGCCGCGACCGCAGCTCGGGCCCTCGGCATCGAGGTGCATACGTTCATCGTACGCCGAGCGGGGGATTTGGCGGCCGCGTTCCTCGGCATGATGAAAGCTCAGGACCAGGGTGTCTTGGTGACTTCGCCGACCTTTATGTTCGTGCACAGGCGGGCCCTCGTGGATCTTGCGGCCGCGCATCGGATCGCCGCAGTCTATGAGCTCCAGGGGTTTGTCGAGCAAGGTGGGCTCATGTCCTATGGAGTGAGTGTTACTGAGATGGAGCGACGTGCCGCGATCTACGTGAACAGGATCCTCAAGGGCGCCAAGCCCGCCGATCTACCGATTGAGCAGCCGACGAGGTTCGAGCTGGTCATCAACCTCAAGACCGCCCAGGCCCTCGGCCTGACGATCCCGCAGTCGGTGCTGGGACGGGCCGACCGGATCATTGAATGACCGAATGACCGGAAGGCGCGCCGCTATTTCCGCATCGCGGGGTCCACATGGCGCCTCGCGCCTTCCATCGTATATATGCCGTGCTATCGTGTGAGCCGCCGATGATGTCCTCCGTGCTCCTGCGCGACACCCTCTGGAACGTGCCGTTCTGGGCCGTCCTCGGCGTGGCCATCCTGGCCGGCTCCTCCGACGTCGGCCACGCCGCCGAGCCACCCACGGCGGCCGCGATCCTGCAGCAGCTGCGCAGCTTCGCCACCATGGGCCGCGTGCTCTACGTCGCCGCCCATCCGGACGACGAGAACACGCAGGCCATCACCTACCTGGCGCGCGGCCGCGGCTACCGGACGGCCTATCTGTCGCTCACCCGCGGTGACGGCGGACAGAACCTGCTCGGCCCCCAGCTCGGCGTGGCGCTCGGCGTGGCGCGCACGCAGGAGCTCCTCGCCGCGCGCCGACTGGACGGTGGGCGGCAGTACTTCACCCGTGCCAAGGACTTCGGCTATTCGAAGAACGCCGAGGAGACGCTGAGCGTCTGGGACCGGCAGGCCGTCCTCGGCGACATCGTGCGCGTGATCCGCGAGTTCCGCCCGGACGTGATCATCACGCGGTTTTCCCCGAAGCCCGCGCCCACCCACGGTCATCACACCGCGTCCGCCGTGCTCGCCGTTGAAGCGTTCGGGCTCGCCGCCGACCCCGCGGCGTTTCCCGAGCAGCTCCGCGAGCTCAAGCCCTGGCAAGCGCGGCGCATCGTGCATAACGTCGGCCTGGGCGCCGCCGCGGCGAATCCGGGCGCCGGCATGGCCGTCGCGGGCTCGCCCGCCAACGTGCCGGATGGTCCCGGCGTGGTGAAGGTCGAGGTCGGCGGCCGGGATCCGGTGTCGGGAGAGTCGTTCGCGTCGATCGCCGCCCGCAGCCGTGGCATGCACAAGACGCAGGGCTTCGGCATCGGCGGCCCGCCGATGAACGAGGGCTCGCGGATCGAGCCGTTCGTGCTGCTCGCCGGCGATGCGGCAACGACGGATCTGCTGGACGGCGTGGACACCACGTGGAACCGCCTGCCGGGAGGCGCCGAGATCGCGCGGGCGGTCGACGAGGCGATCGCCACGTTCAACGCGCAGGACACGGCCGCTGGCGTGCCCGCGCTGCTGGCGATCCGCCGCCGGCTCGCCGCGCTTCCCGCCGATCCCATCGTGAGCGACAAGCGCGAGCAGCTCGATCGGATCATCCAGGCGTGCCTCGGCCTCGAGGTCGACACCGTGGTGGATCGCGCCGAGGTCGTGCCCGGCGAGACCTTGAAGCTGCGCCACACGGCCGTCGTGCGCTCGCGCGTCCCCGTGCGCTGGACGGCGGTGCGGTACCCGAGCGCTCACCGCGCGATCAACAAGCCCATCGAGCTGCGCCCGAACCAGCCGGTCGTCCGCGAGAGCGCCCAGGTCGTGCCCGC
This sequence comes from Candidatus Methylomirabilota bacterium, assembly GCA_036002345.1. Taxonomy (GTDB): domain Bacteria; phylum Methylomirabilota; class Methylomirabilia; order Rokubacteriales; family CSP1-6; genus AR12. The sequence goes on from DASYTM010000086.1 coordinate 2,625, forward strand.
GAGCACGCCGCCGAGCCAGCCGTACTGGCTGCGCACGGAGGGCACGGCCGGGCTGTTCGACGTGGACGATCCGTCGCGCATCGGCCGCGCCGAGAACCCGCCCACGTTCCCACTCGAGTACGTCTTCGACGTCGGCGGGCAGACGGTGGTGATCGCCGGCGAGCCGAGGCCGGCCGCGGATCCCGCCAGGCCTGCGCTGCGCCAACGGCTCACGGTCATCGCGCCGGTCTCGTTGCGGTTCATCGCGGGCGTATGGCTCTTCGCGCCCGGGGCCGCGCGGCCGGTGACGGTGGAACTCACCGCCGCCCGCGCGCGCGCCACCGGCACCGTGCAGCTCGACGCGCCCGCCGGCTGGACCGTGACGCCGGCCTCCCAGCCGTTTCGACTCGCCGCTCCTGGCGAGCACGCGCGCTTCACCTTCACCGTGACCGCGCCGGCGCACCTCGCCACCGCGCCGGTCGACGCGAGCGTGAAGATCAACGGCCGGCGCTTCAACCAGCAGCGCGTCGAGGTTCGCTACGATCACCTGCCGCTCCAGCTCCTGCAGCCCCCCGCGCGCGCCAAGGCGGTGTCGCTCGAGCTGGCGACTCGCGGCCGTCACGTCGGCTACCTGCCGGGCGCCGGCGACGATGTGGCCGCCGCTCTGGAGCAGATGGGATACGAGGTCACGTCGCTGACCGGCGCCGACCTCACGCCGGAACGGCTGCGCGGCCTCGACGCGGTGGTCATCGGCATCCGCGCCTTCAACGTGAGGACAGATCTCGCCGAGCGCCTGCCCGCGCTGTTCGCCTACGTCGAGGCCGGCGGCACGGTCGTCGCGCAGTACAACACGCTGGACCGCCTGCGCGAGGGCTGGCTCGCGCCCTTCCACCTGCGCCTCTCGCGCGACCGCGTGACGGATGAGCACGCGCCGATCACGATCCTGGCGCCCGAGCATCCCGTGCTGACCACCCCAAATCGCATCACCGCGGCGGACTTCGAGGGCTGGGTGCAGGAGCGCGGTCTCTACTTCCCCGCTCAGTGGGACGAGCGCTTCACCGCGATCCTCGCGTCCGGCGACGCCGGCGAGACGCCGCTCAAGGGCGGCCTGCTGGTCGCGCGGCACGGCAAGGGGTACTTCATCTACACCAGCCTGGCCTGGTTCCGCCAGCTTCCCGAAGCAGTCCCCGGCGCGTATCGGCTGTTCGCGAATCTCGTCGCGCTGGGCAAGTGACGCCCGCGCCGCGTCCCCCCGATGAGCGCTCCGAGCACGAGCCGCCCGGCGTCCCCGGGTTCCGCACCTGGCGCGGCGTCTACCTGTTCGTCTTCGGGTGCTTTGTGCTCGTGGTCGTCCTGCTGACCGTGTTCACGAAGATTTTCTCGTGAACGTCGCCGACTGGGTCGTGCTGCTCGGCACCATCGTGGGCATCGCCGCCTACGGCTCCTGGCGCACGCGCCACGTGCGCAGCCTCAACACATACCTGCGCGGCAACGCGTCCATCGGCTGGGGCACGATCGGCCTCAGCGTGATGGCCACGCAGGCGAGCGCGATCACGTTCCTCTCGATCCCGGGCCAGGGCTTCGAGAGCGGCATCGGCTTCGTGCAGAACTACTTCGGCCTGCCGCTGGCCCTCATCATCGTGTGCGCCGTGTTCCTGCCCATGTACAGGCGGCTCAACGTCTACACGGCCTACGAGTTCCTCGGTACTCGGTTCGACAAAAAGACGCGGCTGCTCGGCGCCGGCCTCTTCCTGATGCAGCGCGGCTTGGCCGCCGGCGTGACGATCTACGCGCCCGCGATCATCATCTCTACGATGCTCGGCTGGCCGCTCGACCTCCTCATCGTGTTCACCGGGCTGCTCGTGCTCGTCTACACGGTGACCGGCGGCAGCGAGGCCGTCGCCCTGACCCACAAGTGGCAGGTGGCGGTGATCTGGGCCGGCATGGTGACCGCCATGGTCGTGCTGCTGCTCCGGCTGCCCGCCGGCCTCGGGTTCACCGGCGCGGTGCACGTGGCTGGCGCGTTGGGCAAGCTGCAGGCGGTGGATTTCTCGCTCGATCCGAGCCGGCGCTACACGGTCTGGACCGGCGTGTTCGGCGGCTTGTTCCTCTCGCTGTCGTACTTCGGCACCGACCAGTCTCAGGTGCAGCGGTACATCGGCGGCGCCTCTCTGCGCGAGGGCCGCCTCGGCCTGATGTTCAACGCCGTGGTGAAGATACCGATGCAGTTCGTCATCCTGTTGCTGGGCGCGCTCCTGTTCGTCTTCTACCAGTTCGCGCCGCACCCGGTGTTCTTCAACCAGGCGGAGTGGCGCCGTCACGCGCAGGACGGCCGGTTCCGCGCCATCGAGGCGCAGCACGCCAGTGCGGTGGCCAAAAGCCAGTCCGCGATTCGCGCGTGGCTCCAGGCCCGCGCGTCGGACGACACCCCGCGCGAAGCGAGTGCGCGGGCTGCCATGGTTGCGGCCAGCCATCGCACCCATGCCCTCCGCGCCGAGGCCAAGACCGCCCTCGTGGCCGCCGACCCCCGGGCCAAGACGAAGGACTCCGACTACGTCTTCATCACGTTCATCCTGACGCAGCTGCCGCACGGGGCCGTAGGCCTGCTCCTGGCGGTGATGTTTGCGGCGGCGCTGTCATCGACAGCCTCCGAGCTCTCCGCGCTCGGCACCACGACGACGATCGACTTCTGGCGCCACTTCCGCCCGCTGGCCGCCGCCGACGAGGCGCGCAACGTGCGTGTGGCCCGACGCTTCACCGCGTTGTGGGGCGTCTTCGCGGTGGCCTTCGCGCTCTTCGCCGGGTTCGCCGAGAACCTCATCGAGGCCATCAACATCCTCGGCTCGATCTTCTACGGCGTCCTGCTCGGCCTCTTCCTGGTGGCCTTCTTCCTCCGCCGCGTGGGCGGCGGCGCGGTGTTCTTCGCGGCTCTGATCGCGCAGACCCTCGTGATCGTGATGTACTTCTCGCTCAGCATCGGCTACCTCTGGTACAACCTCATCGGCTGCGCCGCGTGCACCGCCTTGAGCGTGGCGCTGCAGGCCGTCCTGCCGCCGCGCACTCCCGCCGACGAAGGCCGCGCCGGATGAGCGCGGGGCCGGTCATCGCGTTCGGCCAGCAGCCGTGCGGGTTCTTTCCGCGGCGGTTCTTCGTGGCCAAGATCCGGACCGCGCGACGCCTGCAGGCCCAGATCGGCGGGCGCATCGTGTACTTCTGCCACGACAGCGACCACGATCCGCGCGAGACACGCACGATCCTGCGCCATCGCGCCACGGGCCAGCCTGCGTCCCTGAACTTCGCCGTCGCGAGCAAACTCCAGCGCAAGTTCTCCCCGCTCTACGCCAAGCGCATCGCCGCCGACTGGCACGCCCGGACGCTGGGGCAGCTCCCCAACTACGTGGACCATCCCGTCATCGACCTGTTCCGTAAGATTTCGGCGGAGACGGTGGCCGATTTCTGCCTCGAGATGTACCGCGGGATGGGCCTGCTCGACGGCGTGGAGGTCGTGACGTCGAGCGATCCAGAGGTGCGGCGCCTCGCGTGCGACGTGGACGACTTCTTCGTGGACGTGCCGTACGATGGCGAGATCGTGCGAGCACGCGTGCGCGACGGCGGGCTGTACCTGCACGAGGGTGGCGATTCGTTCGTCACGCTGCCCGCGGCGGCCTCCGGCTACGGGAAGGGGCAGATCAGCCCGACGCGGGACACGCGGCTCCGGTGGATGCAGTCGGTGATCCACTGCACGCACTACGTGACGGGCGCGGGCGAGCAGGCGTATCTTCGGCCGGAGGACGCCCCGGAGATCGCGTACGTACGACGGGAGCACATCGAGCGATCGGATGAAGCCTTCACGGAGCTCTCGGCCTGACATGCTATCCGGCGGCGGCCTCGGAGAGCCTGTGAACGAGTCCCATGATAGAGGGGCGCCCCGGCTCCGCCGGGGTGCCCCGAAGGTTGGGGGGTTTGGGGGGCGCCCGGAGCCCCCCATCTGAATGGACACGCTGCGCGTCGGCATCACCTGCTATCCGTCGGTCGGCGGCAGTGGTGTGCTGGCGACCGCGCTCGGCGAGGACCTGGCGGCGCGCGGGCACGACGTGCACTTCATCACCTACGAGCGTCCGTTCCGCCTGCCCTCGGACGGACCGCGCCTGCACTTCCATCCCGTCGCGATCAACGAGTACGAGCTGTTCCGGTTCCCCGACTACACCCTGCCGCTCTCCGTGCGCATGGCCGAGGTGAGCCGCGACCATCGCCTCGACGTGCTCCACGTCCACTACGCCGTGCCTCACGCCACCGCCGCGATCCTCGCGCGCGCGATGCTCCCGCCCGGCCAGCAGCCCCGCGTCGTCACGACACTGCACGGCACGGACACGACGCTCCTCGGCCGCGACGCCGGCTACGCGCCCGCCATCAAGCACGCGCTGGCCTCGTCGGACGCGGTCACCGCCGTCTCCGAGTCGCTCAAGCGCGAAACCCAGCGCGTGCTCGACTTCGACGGCCCGATCGAGGTCATCCACAACTTCTTCGCTCCGCGCCCGCCCAGCCGCTCGCCCGAGGTCGTCCGCCGCGAGCTCGGTCTCTGCAACGAAGTCCTCGTGGTGCACTCGTCCACCCTGCGCCCCGGCAAGCGCGTCGACCTCCTGCTGGAGACCGCCGCGCGCGTGCGCCCGCGCGAGGCCTTCAAGCTCCTCATACTCGCCGGCGAGGCGTTCGCGCCGTTCGCCGGCGACGTGCGGCGCCTCGGCCTGGCCGACCGCGTGATCGTCCGCGAGAAGGTCCACGCCGTCGAGGATTACCTTCAAATCGCCGACGTCGGCCTGTACACCTCCGACGCCGAGAGCTTCTGCCTCAGCATTCTCGAAGCCATGTGCTTCGGCTGCCCGAGCGTCTCCACGCGCGTGGGCGGGATCCCTGAGGTGGTGGACGACAACGAGACCGGCCTGCTCGTACCGGCCGGCGACGTCGCCGCGCTCGCCACGGCGCTGGAGGCCTTGATCCACGACGAGACGCGACGCCACGCCCTCGGGCGCGCCGCGCAGGCGCGCGCGCGCGAGCGGTTCTCCGCCGAGGTCATCGTGCCGCGCTACGAAGCGCTCTACCGCCGGTTGTGCCGATGACGGTCCACCCACGCGCACGTGGGCCCGTCACCTTGACTAGGTGTGAACGCTGTGGGATGAATCTCGCCGGGAGGCGACCATGAAAACCCTGACCTACGCGTGCGTGGTATTCTTTGCCGTCGTCGCAGCCGCCGTGCCCTCGTTGCTCTCGGCCCAGGCGCCGGCGCCGAGCCTGGCCAAGGAGCTCGCGGCGAGCTTCCAGCGCGCCGCCACCGAGATCCTCGACGTCGCGGAAGTGATGCCCGCCGACAAGTACGGCTTCAAGCCGACGCCCGAGGTCTCGAGCTTCGGCGACCAGCTCGTGCACGTCGCCGGCATCACCCAGCGCTTCATCGACTCCGCCAAGGGCACCAAGACGGAAGCCGCCCATCACGGCGCGATGGCGAAGCCCGAGGTCATCGG
>DASYTM010000087.1:0-33877 GCA_036002345.1 Candidatus Methylomirabilota bacterium
ATGAGGGATCACGTGGCGCGAGCTAGTCCGGATTTGTTGTAGCGGGGGCCGCCAGCCCGGTTCAGACCGCAGGTGGCCTGAGCTAGATGCGCGTGGCTCCGGTCCGTGGGCAGCCGCGTGTCGCTGTTTCCCCCGGTCAAAGGTTGAGGAGAAGCCGAATGCTCTGGAAGGCCTCGGCGTATTTCACGCGCGCCTGGATGCCGCGGAAGTTGGCGGTCGAGACAGCGAGCTCGAGGATCGAGAGGTCCTCGATGTTCGTCTTGGCCACTTGCGAGCGGTGGGCCTCCAGGCAGGCGAGCTTCTTGTCCAGCACCTTCTCGATGTCCGTGAAGCAGTTCGGCGTGAAGTTGACCGTGGTCGGCCCCTCGTAGAAGAGGAAGTTCGGCACGTAGCGCGTCGCGGAGAGCGTGCCCTGGGCGAGGTTGCGGTGGTCCTGGTGCGTGTCCTCGGGGAAGTTGACGAAGATCATCCGCGGCTGGATCTGCCGGATCACCGCCTCCAGCCGCACGATCAGCCCGCGGTTGAGCGGGATCTCCGTGTCCTGGTACTCGCCCCAGAAGACCTCGCGGGCGCCGATGACGAGTGCGGAGTCCTGCTGCTCGCGCCGGCGGATGGCCCCCTCGCCGCCCAGCGAGCCGTCGGAGGCCACGAACAGGTAGACCGCGTGGCCCTTCTCCGCGTACTTGGTCAGCATGCCGCCGCAGCCGAACTCGATGTCGTCGGGATGGGCGCCGATCGCGAGGACGTTCACTCAGGGCTCCTCGCTCCAGGCGTCGCCGCCGCGGAGGATGGAAAGGCTCGCATCGCCGTGCATCAATAATAGATCGAGACCCGACAAAAACGGCACGAAATCGCCGTGTTGCTGAGCATAGACGGGGTGCGTGTAGGTCTGGTAGAGGACCCGGATCCCGGCGTCCGCGAAGCGCTTGGCATCCATATATCGGGCGCCGTGGCCGCCCGCCAGGTAGGTGTCCGCCCCGAGCGCCCGGCAGAGCGCGACCAGCCGGCCCGTCGGCTCGTCGTCGTCCACGGCCAGCGAGGAGGCCAGCCGCGCCGGCGTGGCCACGCCCGCGGCGCGTGCCAGCCACTCCCCGCTCGCCGCCGCGAGCGGCGCCAGCCGCTCCCACGGCGTGGCGTAGAGCCGGGCCAGCGCGTCGCGGTGGGCCGGCCAGTGTGGCGCGCGGGCGTAGGCGTGCTCGATCGAGCGCAGGTGCCGCGGCGCCCACGGCTGCTCCGCGTCGACGGCGACCGCCGGCAGCGGCGTGCCGAGCGGGGCGTGCACGGGCACGGTGAGCCAGCGCGCGCCGTCGGCGGTCTTGATCCGGTTGCGGTTCTGCCAGCCGTTCTTCTCGTACTGCACGGTGTCGAGGAAGACGAAGACGTCGGCGGCCGCCCACTTCGCGAGATAGCCGAGCCACGGCAGGTACTGCGGCTGGTGGATGGCGACCTTCACGGCGCGGCTCTGACGAAGATCGGGTTGCTGAGCAGGCGCGTCCCGCCCGCGCGCGCCTCCAGGCGAAAGACCGCGGGCGTGCCGTCCCAGACCTCGCGGTGCGTGGCGGACAGCGGCGTCGGTCCGCTCCACGCCGCGGTCACGACGCCGTTGCGCACGAGCGTGACCCGCACGTCGGTCATGCGCGGCTCGCCGCTCTCCACCCGCACCGTCACCGCGAGCGCGGCGCCCACGGCCGGCCGCAGGGTCTCGCCCGCGATGGCGGCGGCGCCGTCCGCGGCCGCCGTGAAGTCGGCGAGCGCGAGCGCCCCTTCGCGCCCGCGCTGGAGCGCGTACATGCGGCCCGCGCGCAGCGCGTCGAGCACGCCGGCCTCGCTCCGCTCGCGCACGAGGAACACGGTCTGGATGAGCCCCACGCGCTTGCCCGCGCTGTGCTCGTGGAAGGCGGCCTCGCCGAGCGCCCACGGCACGCGCGTGCGCTGCCCCGCCGCGTAGTCGCCGAGCAGCCGGTCCCAGCCCTCGCCGGGGCGCTCCACGCGCGTGGTGTCTTCGTAGATCGCGCCGAACGCCGTGTAGCGGAACGTCTTCAAGAGATCGTCGGGGTACGGCTCGGTCTCCCACGACACGCGCACGGGCCCGACGGCGCGCTCGCCGGCGTCGCGCGCCTCGGGCAGCGACCATACGGTGACGCCGCCGCGCTGCTCGACGTAGTCGATGACGTCCTGGAACGGCGCGCTGCCCGCGTCGCGCCACGGCGGGTAGACGGGCTCGCGGAAGGGCCACGCGCGCATGAGCGCGACCACGCCGACCGCGCAGAGGGCGAGCCCGGGGAGCCACGGGCGGCGGCGCACGATGACCACCGCCTGGCCGAGCCGGCGCCGGCGCGTGCGGGGCCGTGCCAGCAGCAGGAGCCCGGGCACGAGCAGCAGGGCGGGGACCACGTCGAGGGCCACCTGCAGGCCGAGGGCGCCCGCCGGCTCGTTGCCGATCACGGGCAGGCCCTCCAGGGCCGCGCGATCGAGCCCCCAGACGAGGAGGTTCTTCTGCGTGCCGTGCAGCGTCATCGAGAGCGACCACGGTGAGCCCGTCCAGAAGTAGTGCGGCATCACCTCCACGCCGGGGATCACGAGCACGCGCGGGCGGACCGTGCGCGCCGCCGCCACACGCGCCAGGTACTCGTCGAGGCGCTCGCGCACGGAGGGCGACTCCTCGCTCACCCGCGTGAGCGCGCGGAACGGCGGGAGGCCGTACTCCACGCGGTTGAGGAAGTTCTCCGAGAGCAGGACGGCGCCGAGCCCCTGGCGCTCGGCCATGAGCGTGAGCTCGTCGAGCGAGAACTGGCCCGTCGAGAGGTCGGTGTGCACGTGCACGATCGCGGCGAGGCGCTCGTAGCCTCCCGGAGGGGGCACGACCGGCCCCGCCGCGGCGGCGACGCCGGGGACGAGGACGAGCCACGCCACCGCGAGGAGCGCCAGGATCACCGGAGGCCCTTCTCGCGCGCGAGCTCGTCGTAGATCGCGCGCATGGCGGCGTGGGCGACGTCGGTCGAGAACGCCTCGGCGCGCACGGCGGCGGCCGCGCCCCACTTGGCGCGGAGCGCCTCGTCGCGCCCCAGCTCGATCAGGGCCTGGGCGAGGGCGGCGGGATCGCCGGTGGGCACGAGGCGGCCCGTCTCGCCGTCGGCGACGACGACGGGGATGCCCCCCACCTCGGCGCCGACCACGGGCAAGCCGAGCGCCATGGCCTCCACCAGCGCGCGGCCCATGCCCTCGTTGCGCGACGGCGCCGCGAGCACGTCGGCGGCGGCCAGGGCGATGGTGATGTCCGGCGTCGCGCCGGTGACGAGCAGGCGATCCCCGACGCCGAGCGTCCGGGCGCGCTCCTCGAGGGCCTCGCGGTCCGGACCGTCGCCGACGAGCACGACGCGCGCCGCCGGCACCGCCGCCGCGAGCTCGCGCAGCGCGGTGACGAGAAGGTCGAAGCCCTTCACGGGCACGAGGCGCCCGAGCCCGGCGACCACGAACGCGTCCGCGGGCAGCCCGAGCCGGTCCCGCGCGATGGCGCGCGACGGCGCGGCGGCGCGGAGCTCGGCGGTGGGGACGCCGCTCGGCACGCTGCGGTACTGCGCCCGGCGGCCGATGCCGCGGGCCAGGTGCTCCTCGGTGCCGCGCTCGGTCAGCGTGACGATGCGATCGGTCCAGCGCGCGGCGAGCCGCTCGAGCGAGACGTAGAACGCCGTGCGCCGCGCGCTGTAGTAACCGTAGAAGATGTGGCCGTGGGGCTGGTGGATGATCGCCGGCACGCGCGCCAGCCGCGCCGCGAGCCGGCCCACGAAGCCCGCCTTCGAGGTGTGGGTGTGGACGATGGCCGGGCGCTCGACGCGGATCAAGCGCCAGAGCTGGACGAGTGCCGAGAGGTCGCGCGCGCCCACCTCGCGGCCGAGGCCGGGCACGTCGACGAGGGTCACGCCGCGCCGGCGCGCGTCGTCCACGCTGGCCCGGTCGGACTCCGCGACGCCCACCGCGAGCGGGCCCGGGTAGCCGGCGGCGCCGAGCGCGACCATGCTCGCCACGGTGTTCTCGGCGGAGCCGCCGAGGGTGAGCCGCGTGATGACGTGCAGGGTCGACAGGCTCACTTGCGCCTCGCGTAGACCTCGAGCGAGGGCCCGAGCAGCCAGCGGCCCCGCGAGACCCGCGCCGCGACCGCGGCCAGCGCCTCCACCGCCCCGCCGAGCACGCGCCCCGCGCGGCCAGCCGGCGCGCCGGCGAGACCCGAGTTCATGACCCGCACGACCTCGAACCCCGTGCCGCCGAGCAGGCGCACGAGCGCGCGGCGGCCGAAGGCGAAGACGTGCAGGATCGGGAACGCGTCCAGGCCGCGCAGCCGCGCCAGCGGACCCAGGCGCGCCAGCGTCCGCGCCGCGGTGGCGTGGACGGGGCCGTTGGGCACGCGCACCACGAGGAGCCCGCCGGGCCGCAGCACGCGCGCGGCTTCTTCCAGCGTGCGGCGCGCCGCCGCCGTGTGGTCGAGCACGTTGACGAGGGCCACCGCGTCGAGGGCGCCGTCGCGGAACGGCAGCGCGGTGGCCTCGGCCTGCGCCACCGGCGCTCCCGCCGTGTCGTGCGCGGCGCGGCACGCGGCGTGGGAGAGGTCCGTGCCGAGCCCGCGCCAGCCGTCGGCGCGCGCGGCGGCGAGGAAGTAGCCGCCGCCGCAGCCGACGTCGAGGAGCGTGCCCGGGGTCGCGTGCGACCGGGCGCGGGCCAGGACGCCGGTGAAGATCTCGCGGCGCGGCGCCCGGATGTGGGAGGGCGTGAACATCCGTGGGTACGCCGTCTCGTAGCGCAGCCGCAGCTCGGCGTCCGTCGGCATGGCGGCGAGCGCGCGCGTGCCGCAGGCCGGGCAGCGCCGGTAGCGCAAGCCGCGGTACGCGAGCCCGGCGCCGCCGAGCGGGCCGCCGCACGCCTCGCAGGCGGCCGCCGCGGGCCCCCGCGTCTCGCCGCGCGTCAGCCGCGCCAGCTCGCCCTCGAGCGTCTCCACGGTGCGGTCCCAGCCGTAGTGGCGCTCGGCGTGCGCGCGCGCCGCCGCGCGCAGCGCCGCCGCCGGGCCCGGCGCGCGCTCGAGCCGATCGAGGAAGTCGCCGAGGCGGCCGGCCATGGCCTCCGCCGTCGCCGCGGGGAAGACGAGCGCGGGATCGAGCGGATCGAGCAGCTCGGGCGTGGCGCCGACCGGCGTGCCGAGCACGGGCGTGCCGCACGCGAGGGCCTCGACGGTGACGAGCCCGAAGCCCTCCAGCTCGCGGGTCGGGAGCACGAAGCAATCGGCGGCCTGGTAGTAGAGCGGCAGGTCCGCGTCGGGCACGAAGCCGAGGAAGCGCACGTGGGCGGCCACGCCGAGCGCCGCCGCGAGCGCCTCCAGCTCGGTGCGGAGCGAGCCCGAGCCGCCGATCAGCAGGCGCGCGTCCGGGTGGCGCGCCACCACGGCGGGCATGGCGCGCAGGAGCATGTCGAGGCCCATGCGCACCTCGAGGTTGCGCACGGTGAGCAGGAGCGGCGCCTCCTTCGGCAGCCCCAGCCGCGCGCGCACGGCGCCGCGGTCGTCGGCGGGCCGGAAGACGTCGAGATTCGCGCCGCCGGGGATCTTCACCAGGCGGTCGGAGGCGATGCGGTAGAGCTGCCAGAGCTGCTCGGCGGAGTAATCGCTCAGCACCTGGATGCGCGTGGCGCGCGCGAGGCAGCTTCGCTCGAGCGTCCAGAGGGCGGCCGCGCCCAGCCGTCCCGCCAGGCCGCCCACGTGGTGGCGGGTCATGCGCTCGCGCGAGCGGTACTCGAGCGGCGCGGGCGACAGGAACGTGTAGAGGGTGGGCCGGCGGGGCACCCCGGGCAGCCCGAGCACGCCCCAGCCGGCGAGCGGCTGGTAGACGTTGAGGACGTCGACGCGCGCGGCGTCGAGGATGTCACGCGCCGCGCGGCGCGCCGCGAAGACCGCCTCGCGCAGGAACGCGGCCCGCGTGCGCCGGCGGGCGCTGAAGAGCACGATGCGCACGCCGTCGCGCTCGTGGGTGCCGGCCGGGATCCGGTCCGGCGCGCGGCCGACGACGGTCACCGCGTGGCCGCGGCGGGCCAGCCCGCGCGCGTGCTCCCAGAGCACGCGCTCGGCGCCGCCCTCGCCGGTCAGCGGCGAGACGTCGGAGACCATGAGGATCGACAACGGCCTCACGACAGCCGCCACGCCCCGCGCGCGTCGAGGTACTCGCGCGTCCACAGCTCCAGCATCACGAGCGTCCACAGCCGGTCGCCGTGCGTGCGCCGGCCCGCCAGGTGCTCGTCCACCAGCCGCCGCACCGCCTCGGGCCGCCAGAGCCCGCGCGCCCGCACGAGGTCGGGGGCGAGCGCGTCCTCCAGGAGCGGGCGCAGCTCGCCGCGGAGCCAGCGGGCGAGCGGGATCATGAAGCCCTGCTTGCGCCGGCGCACGACCTCCCGCGGCAGCACGTCGGCGAACGCGTCCTTGAGCAGCGCCTTGAGGCGGACGCCGGGGACCTTGGCCGCGGGCGGGATCCCGAGCGAGAGCTCCACGAGCCGGTGGTCGCAGAACGGCGCGCGCAGCTCGAGCGAGCGCGCCATGCTCATGCGGTCGGCCATCGTGAGGAGATCGTCCGGCAGGTAGGTCGCGAGGTCGATGCGCCAGGCGCCGTCCACGGCGTCGCCGAAGCCGCGCGCGGCCCACGCGGCGCGGTGGGCGGCCTCGACGTCGCCGGTGAAGCGCGCAGAGAGGGCGGGCGTGGCGAGCGCGGCGAGCGCGCCCGCGTCGAAGAAGCGCGTCCAGCCGACGTAGCGGTCGGGCATGGGCCGGCGGCTCCCCTCGGTGAAGCGGCGCGCCCAGTCGCCGAGGTTGCGGCTGGACGCGGACTCCGGCAGGAGCACGCGCGCCAGCGCCTCGGGCGCCGCGCGCAGGGCTCGCGGCACGCGCGCCCACGCCTCGGACATCCGGACGCCGAGATAGCGCGGATAGCCGCCGAACGTCTCGTCGCCGCCGATCCCCGACAACGCGACCTTCAGGTGGCGCGCGGTCGCCTCCGCCACCGCCAGCGTGGGGATGGCGGAGGAGTCGGCGAACGGCTCGTCGAGGTGGCGCACCACGGCGGCGACGAGGTCCGTGATCTTCGGCTCGAGCACCTCCTCGTGGTGGTCGGTCGCGAAGCGCTGCGCGACGGCCCGGGCGTAGGGCAGCTCGTCGTGGGAGCGGTCGGCGCCGAAGCCGATCGAGAACGTGGCGAGCCGGCCCACGTTCAGCTCGCGCATGCAGGCGACGATCGCGCTGGAGTCCACGCCCCCGGAGAGGAACACGCCGAGCGGCACGTCGGCCTCCAGCCGCACCCGCACGGCGTCGCGCACCTCGGCCCGTACGCGCGCGAGCAGCTCCGCGCGCGGCGGCGCGGGCGCCGCCGCGGGCGGGCCCGGCGGCAGCGTCCAGTACCGCGTGAGCGAGAGCGCGCCGCCGGCCAGGATCGCGGTGTGGCCCGGCGGCAGCTTGGCGATGCCGTCGAAGATCGAGCGCGCGGCCGGCGTGTAGCCGAAGGCCGCGTAGTGCTCGAGCGCGGCGGCGTCGAGGCGCCGGGTGACGGCCGGGTGCAGCAGGAGCGATTTGGGCTCGGAGGCGAAGACGAAGAGGCCGTCGCGGTGCCAGTAGTAGAGGGGCTTCTTGCCGAGGCGGTCACGGGCGAGGAAGAGACGCCGCCGCGCGCCGTCCCAGATGGCGAAGGCGAACATGCCGCGCAGCCGCTCGACGCAGGCGGGCCCGTACTCCTCCCACGCGCGCAGGAGCACCTCGGTGTCGCTCTGCGTCCGGAACCGCCGGCCGCGCGCCGCGAGCTCCGCGCGCAGGTCGCGGAAGTTGTAGATCTCGCCGTTGAAGACGAGCGTGGCGTGGCCGTCCTCGCTCATCATCGGCTGGTTGCCGGTGACGAGGTCGATGATCGAGAGCCGCGTCATCCCCAGCGCGGCCGCGCCCTCGAGGTGGCGTCCGGTGTCGTCGGGGCCGCGATGCTCGAGAGCTTTCAGCATGGCGTCGAGCGTCTCCCGCCCGCCGCCCGCGCCGACCCAGCCCGCGATGCCGCACATCAGCGGGTCGCCGCCACCGTCGCGCCCGCGACGATCTCGAGGAGGTCCAGCACGCGGCCCGCCGTCCGCGCGGGCGCGAAGTCGGCCGCCCGCGCGCGGCCGCGGCGGCGCAGGCCCTCCCGGTGCTCCGGGTCGCGCAGCACGCGCGCGAGGGCCGCCGTCAGCGCGCCCTCGGTGCCGACGTCCGCCACCGCCGCGCCCGGCCCCGCGACTTCCGGCAGCGCGCCGCGGTCCGAGACGATCACGGGCGCGCCGCACGCCATCGCCTCGACGGCGGGCAGCCCGAATCCCTCGTCGAAGGACGGCAGCACGAAGGCCTCGCACGCGCTGTACAGCCCTGGCAGGTCGGCGTCCTCGATCGGACCGGGGAACGTGACCGTCGCCGTCACGCCCAGCGCGCGCGCGAGCGCCTCGAGCTTCGGCCGGCGGGCCGCGTCGCCACCCGCCAGCACGAGCCGGCGGCCCGCCTGGAGATCGGCGGGCAGCGCGGCCCACGCGCGCACGAGCCCGTCCACGTTCTTGTGGGGCATGAAGTTGCCCACGTAGAGGACGTAGGCGCCGGGGATCGCGTACCGCACCCGCGCCGCGATGGTGAGCGGGGAGAGCACGAACTCCGCGCCCACCGCGACGCCGATCGCCGTCACCTTCGCGGGCGGCACGCCGAGCCGCGCGACGACGGCGCGCCGCGAATACTCGGAGTCGGTCACGATCGCGCGCGCGCGCCGCGCGTAGACGCGGGCGGCGGCGGTGAGCACGGCGTCGCGCAGCGGCCGCCGCCGGCCGCCGTAGCCGATGAAGTAGAGGTCGTGCACGGTGAGCACGACGGGGCAGCGCGCGGCCACCGGGCCCTTGTAGTAAGGCGACAGGAACGCCTGCACCCCGTCGCGCGCCAGCGCCCGCGGGAGCATCACCTGGTCCCACCAGCGCGTGCCGGGCGCGGCCAGGGTGCGGAGGGTGACGCCCGGGGGCGGGTCCTCGAGGACCGTCGCGGCGTCGCCGTACACGGTGGCGCGCCAGCCGCGCGCGGAGGCCGCGCGCAGCACCTCGCGGACGTAGCGGCCGATGCCGGTGCGCGTGCCGGCGACCAGCTCGCGGCCGTCCACGCCGAGGCGCATCAGGCCCGCCGCCGCGCGCGGAAGATCATCTCGCAGCCGCCCACGTACCGGCAGTCGAGCACCTCGAAGCCGTGGCGCGCCAGGCTTGCCGCGAGCGTGGCGCGCGTGTAGTGGGTGACGTGCTCGTGGGCGTAGGCGCCGGGCAGGAGCTTGCCGTAGATCCACTCGAGCACCCACCAGAGCCACCGGCCGTAGTCCGGCGTGCCCGCGATCAGCGTGCCGCCCGGCCGGAGCACGCGCGCGGCTTCGGCGAGGTGGTCCTCGGCGTTGGTCACGTGCTCGATGACCTCGGAGGTGATGAGGGTCCCGACGCTCGCGTCGGCGAGCGGCAGGGCGTCGCCGCTCGCGCGGGTCACCCGCGCGTGGCGCGGCCGGAGCCAGCGGAGCTTGCTGTGACGGATGTCGATGCCCAGCGCGTTCGGCAGCTCCACGATGATGCGGCTCGAGCCGCACCCGACGTCCACCACGGGCCCCTCGCCCACCCAGTCCGTGACGATGCGGTGCCGTGTCCGCTGCCAGTAGCGCTGCAGCCAGATCCGCGAGTCGAACGCGCGGTAGTCGTAGTCGGCCGCCTCCACGGAGTTGCGCAGCTGCCACATCCGCACGAGCGTCCGCGTCAGCGCCCAGCCGAACTTCACGAGCCGCGCGTGCGAGCGCCCGGAGCCGCGCGCCATGTAGTGGAACGGCACCTCGGTCACGCGCCAGCCCTCGCAGTGGGCGCGGATCAGCAGCTCCTCGAGAAAGTCGAAGTCACGCGCGAGCGGGCGCGCCTCCGCGAGGGCCTCGCGCCGGTACATGCGGAAGCCGCTCGACATGTCGCGCAGCGGCATGGCCAGGACCCGCGCGTAGGTCCCGTTGAGCACGCGGCTCAGGAGGCGCCGGAGGCCGTCCATGTCGGCGCGCCCGCCCGCCACGTACCGCGAGGCGATCAGCACCTCGGCCTCGTGGCGGCGCTTCCACAGCTCGTGCACGAACACGGGACGGTGCGAGAGGTCCGCGTCCATCGTGACGATCCACGGGGCGGTGGTCGCGGCGAAGCCGGCCAGGAGCGCGCCGCCGTAGCCGCGCTCGGTCTGGACGACCACGCGCGCCCCGCGCCGTGCCGCCGTCTCCGCGGTGCCGTCGCCGGAGCCGGCGTCGGCGACCACGATCTCGAAGCCGACGCCGAGCTCCTCCAGCACCTCGCGGAGCGCGGGCAGCAGCAGCTCCAGGTTCTCGCGCTCGTTCCACGCGGGAATCACCACGGCCAGCGCGGGGGCGTTCACCGCGCGGCCTCCCGGAGGCGGCGCGCGCAGAGCCACGCGAGCAGCGCCGCGCCCGCGAGCTTGACCGTCAGCAGCAGCGAGAGGACGCCCGTGTGCAGCCCGGGGAACCGCTCGAGCGAGTAGCGGACGGCGAGCAGGAGCGCGGCGGTGACGAGGAGGGCGTGGCCGCGCGCGCCGTCCTCCGAGGCCAGCACCAGCAGGGCCAGCGGCAGCAGGAGCGCCACGAAGTGGTGCTCCTCGGTCAGCGGCGAGAGCAGCGGCACGGCGGCGACGGCGAGCCCGAAGGCCCAGTCGAACGCCGGCGCCTCGGCGGCGGGCGCCCGGCGCAGCGCGCGCGCGACGGCCACCACGATGGCGAGCGCGACGGCCGGCACGAGGATCTCGACGGCGCGCGCGCCGAGGGCGCCGTCCAGCAGGCGATGCAGCGCGCCGTGCACGGAGTGGTTGTGGCTCCACGCGTGGTAGTGCGCGGGCAGCGGGAACACGTAGCTCACGTACGCCAGGTGCTGCGCCGGGCCGAGGACGGCCACGCTGACGGCCAGCCCCGCGGCGGCGACGGCGGCGGCGCGCAGCGCCAGCCCCATGTGGCCCATGACGCCGAGGGCGGCGATCACGAGCGCGTACTGCGGCTTCACGTGCACGAGCGCGCCCAGGGCGAGGCCGGCGAGCCACGGCCGCCCGCCGCGCGCCGCCCACCAGCCGAGCGTCAGCGCGAACAGCACGAGCGTGTTGCTCTGGCCGAGGACCAGGTCCTCGACGAGCGGCTGGTAGCCGGCGACCAGCACCAGCAGCGCGGCGAGGCGCCAGGGATCGGCGGGCCGGCGCGCGAGGACGAGCGCCCCGGTGGCCGCGAGCAGCGCCTGGCCGAGGGCCAGCCAGCCCACCGCGGCCGTCCGGAACGGCAGCCACGTCCACGGCTGCATGAGGACGTAGAAGAGCGGCGGGTAATTGCCGGGCGCGCCGGCGCGGCGCAGGCCCAGCTCCGCGTCGAGCCGCGCGATG
This sequence comes from Candidatus Methylomirabilota bacterium, assembly GCA_036002345.1. Lineage (GTDB taxonomy): Bacteria > Methylomirabilota > Methylomirabilia > Rokubacteriales > CSP1-6 > AR12. The sequence continues at coordinate 11,453 of DASYTM010000087.1, forward strand.
GCCCCCGCGTCGAACGGATCGCCGCCGCGCGCCACGAGCGTCGTGTAGACGTAGTAGTGCGCGAAGTCGACGAACGGCGAGTCCGCGGCGATGCGCGCGACGTCGCCCGCGTAGCGGAGGAGCACGAGGCTGACGATGAGGGCCAGCGCGACGCCGGCCACCACGCGCGCGCGCGGGACGGCGGCCACCGCCCCGCGCGTGGCGGCGCTGGCGTCGGCCCGGGCCCGGAGCCCGGACGAGCCCGTCAGCCGCGCCGCCACGCCGAGCGTCGCCGTCCGTACCGCGAGCTCCAGGGAGATCAGGGCGCCCGCGACGGCCCCGCCCCAGCCCGGGAAATGCTTGTCGAAGTACGCGAGGCGGGAGAGGTACGCGTGGCGCAGCATCGGCGCCGGGCTCTTGGCCGTGGACGCGCCCCAGTGGTGAACCGCGACGGCCTCCGGCAGGTAGCGCAGCCGGAAGCCGGCGGCGCCGAGCCGCGCGCAGAGATCGAGGTCCTCCATGTACATGAAAAAGCGCGGGTCGAACCCGTCGACGGCCTCGAACGCCTTGCGCCGCACGAGCACGCACGCGGCGCCGCCCCAGGCCACGTCGTGCGCTGCCGCGTGGCGGCGCAGGGTCCGGCCGAGCAGCGCGCGCTTGAGCCCGGGCGCGCGATAGAGCGCGTAGCGGAGCGACGAGGCGAACACGACGTCGCCGGCCTGGCTCCACGGGCCCGGCAGCGCGTCGTGGACGGACGGCTGGAGCGTGCCGTCGGCGTTCAGGAGCCGCGCGAAGGCCGCGCCGAGCGTGGCGTCGGCGTCGAGGGCGGCGGAGAGCGTGGCGAGCGCGCCCGGCGCCGGCTCGCAGTCGCTGTTGACGAGCAGGATCGCGCGGCCCGTGCCCGCCGCCGCGCCGAGGTTGCACGCGCGTCCGAACCCCACGTTGTCGGGGCTCTGGATCAGGCGCACGCGCGGGAACTTGTCGGCCACCATCGCCTGCGAGCCGTCGGTGGAGCCGTTGTCCACCACGATCGTCTCCACGCGCAGACCGCCCGCCGCCGCCTCCAGCGCGGCCAGGCAGCGCGCCAGGTGCTCGCGCGTGTTCCACGAGACGACGACGGCGGTGACGTCGGGCGCCGTCATTCCGCGAGCGCCTCGTCGTAGACGGCCTGCGTGAGCGCCACGTAGCGCTCGATGGTGAACTCCGCGGCCACGCGCGCCACGCCGGCCGTCCCGAGCCGCGCGCGGAGCGCCCGGTCGCCGGCGAGCGTGGCCACCGCGCGCGCCAGCGCCGCGGGATCGCGCGGCGGGACGAGGAGCCCTTCCCGGTCGTCGCGCACGATCTCCGGCGTGCCGCCGCTGTCGGTGGCCACGATCGCCGTGCCGGAGGCCATGGCCTCGAAGAGCACGCGGCCGCACGGCTCGGCGTCGGAGGCGAGCACGAGGACGTCGAGGCCGCGCATGACCTCCGGCACGTCGCGGCGGTAGCCGACGAAGCGGATGCGGTCCTCGGCGCCCGCGTCCTTCACGGCGCGGCGGAGCGCGTCGGCGCGCCAGGCGTCTTCCTCGAAGAGTGGGTCGCCGACGATCGCGAAGTGGGCGTTACCGCTCCGGTCCGGGTCTCCGCGGAGCAGGCGGACGGCGGCCTCCACGAAGTGCTCGTGACCCTTGCCCAGGCCGATGCGTCCCACGATCCCGACCAGCACGCCGTCCTCCGCCACGCCGAGCTCCCGGCGGAACGGCGCGCGCGGCACGCCGGGGTGGAATTCGCGCGTGTCCACCGAGTTGATGATCGTGACGGAGCGGTCCCAGCCCCGGCTGCCCGCGAAGCGCCGGCGGATCGCCTCCGCGTTGCAGACGATGCGGGTGGCCAGCGGCGCCAGCGCGCGGTCCACGTCGCGCATGTCGCCGGCGATGAGGTTGCGCGCGTGCCAGATCACCGGGACGCCGGTCAGGCGCCCCGCGAGCGCCGCGGGCACGTTGGTCTGGGGCCCGTTGGCGTGGAGCAGGTCCACGCGGTGCGCCCGCACGAGGCGCGCCAGCCGCGCGACGGTGGCGAGGACGGCGCCCACGCGGCGCAGCGGGGAGAAGGCGACGGGCAGCGTCGTCACGCCGTCGGCGGCGAGGGCGGCCGGAAAGGCCCCGTGCGCCGGGCCCGCGAAGAGCGGCGTGACGCGCGCGCGATCGAGATGGCGGAGCAGGAGGCGGAGGCTCCGCTCGGCGCCCGACAGCTCGCCGACGTGATGGAGATAGAGGACCCTAGCGGCCACCGCGACGCTCCGCGGCGCGCGCCAGCACGCGCTCGTAGCCCTCGGCCACCCGGTCCCAGCCGTAGTGCGCGGCGGCGCGCCGCCGTCCCGCCTCGCCGAGCGCGCGCCGGCGCGCGGGATCGTGGGCCAGCGCCGCCATCGCCTCCCCGAGCGCGCGCGGATCGCCGGGCGGGACGAGCACGCCGCAGTCGGCGACGACCTCCGGCAGCGCCGTCGAGGCCACGGTGACGACGGCGCGGCCGTAGCTCATCGCCTGCGCCACCACGAGGCCGAAGGTCTCGTAGGTCGAGTGGAACGCGAAGAAGTCGCAGGCCTCGAACCAGCCGCCGAGCTCCGCGCGCGGGATGTAGCCCGCGAACCGCACGTGCTTGTCGACTCCCAGATTTGCGGCGAGAGCCCGGAGCGCGGGCGCCTCGGGGCCGGTGCCGCCGATGGCCAGCGTGACGGGCGCGCCGGCGTCGAGGCAGCGCCGCAGGGCATGGAGCAGCCTGTCCACGCGCTTTTCCGGGGCCAGGCGCTGGAGCGCGAACACGAGCGTGTCGCCCGCCGGGATTTCGAGCGCCGCGCGGACGGCCCTCGCGTCGCCCGGCGGCGGCGGGATCTCGACGCCGTTGGCGACCACCTCGCCGCGACCGCGGCCGGCGCCGTAGATCGCGTCGCGGCACCAGGCGGAGACGTAGGTGGCGTCGGTCACGGTGGCGATGAGCGCGCGCTGCCACCAGCGCCACAGCGCGGGCACGCCGGGGCCGGGGACGTCGCGGCCGTTCATCGTGAGCACGGTGGGGACGCCGAGCGCACGGTCCGCGACGGCGCCGGCGAGGCCGGTGGGCATCGCGTAGTGCACGTTGAGCACGTCCGGCCGGGCCGCCGCCACGGCGCGGCGCACGGCCGCCACCGCCGAGAGCGAGAACGGCGGCAGGGCGCCGGCCGTCCACCGGTGGCCGCGTACGCGCATGAGGGTCACGCGATCCTCGTAGCGCTCGACCGGAAAGTTCAGGAGCGCGTCGTACTCCGCGCTGCCGTGGTCGCGGCGCAGCGACTCGGCGAGCACGGGCGTGAGGAGCCGGACCTCGTGGCGCCGCGCCAGCCGCCGGTAGACCTCCAGCAGCACCAGCTCCGCGCCGCCGACGACGGGCAGGAACGTGGGTGTGAGGACGAGGATCTTCACGCGACCACCGACCGATAGACCGCGCGCGTCTCCTCGGCGATGGCCGGCCAGGCCACCCGCGTGGCGAGCTTGCGCGCGCCCTCCGCGAGCCGCGCGCGCTGCGTGGGCACCGCGAGCAGCACGGCGAGGCGCGCGGCCAGCGCGGCTGCGTCGCGCGGCGGGACGAGGGCGACGTTGTCGCCGTCGCGCAGGTACGCGGAGGCCACGGCGGACGCGGTGCTCACCACGGGCAGGCCGTGGGCGAACCCGGCCATCAGGCTGCCGCGGCGGATCGAGGCGCCGGCGTCGAACGGCGCCACGAACACGTCGGCGGCGGCGAGCATCCGCGAGACCTCGTCGTCGGGCCGCCGGCCCGTCCAGATCACGGCGGGGGCGACGCCCAGCCGCGCCGCGCGCGCCTCGAGCCCGGCCCGATACTCCCGCTCCGTCTCGCGCGTGTCGCCGATCACGACGAGGCGCGTTTCGGGCTCGGTCCGCCGCAGCGCGGCCAGCGCGTCGAGCAGCGTCTCCATCCCCTTGCCCGGGTAGACGAGGCCGAAATGCGCGAGGAGCGGGGCCGCCGCGGGCACCCCGAGCGCGGCGCGCGTCGCGTCCCGGTCGCCCCCGGGCCGCGCCGCGATGTTGGAGCCGATCGGGATCTCGGTCAGGCGGCGCGTCAGCCAGGGCAGCCGGCGCCGCACCATCCCCGTCACCTCCTCGTTGGCGGCGACGACGTGGCGCGCGCTCAGGAGCAGCCAGAGCGCCGTCGCGCGGGAGGCGGCCGTGCCGTCGAGCAACGTGTGGAACGTCACCACGCTCGGCACCGCGAGCGTCGCGCGCAGCGCGCGCCGCCGGCCGCGGTAGAGGTCGGGCGCGTACTGGACGTTCACGACGTCGGCGGCGGCGACGCGCCACCACGGCGCGCCGGCGTCGAGGATCGGCAGCACGGCCACGCCGCCGCGCGCGGGACCGCGCCACGCCGCGGACGCCACCACGGTCACCTGCTCGCCCTGGGCGGCCAGCGCCTCGGCGAGACAGCGCGTGTAGTCACCCACGCCGCACGTGACCGCCTGTGGCGGATACGACGGGCACACCATCAGGACGCGCACGCCGGCACCTCCAGCGCGCGCGGCCGCCAGAGCCGCGCGATCACCCACCACACGGCGAGCAGGGCCGCCGCGTTGAGCGCCAGGAAGAGGACCTGGTGGAGCGCGAGCTGGAGCCCCTCCGGGCTGGGGAGCCGCGCGAGCAGGTCGCGCGCGCTCACCTCGGGACGGGCCACCATCGTGTGCAGCGTCTCGAGCCCCGTCCACGCCGGCAGCGCTTCCTTGAACAGCACGCTCATCCCCGTGCCGGACACGAACGTCTTCAGCGCGTACGGCAGCGCGTTCGGCACCGGCGCGAAGCCCGCCTGAGCGCCGAGGTAGCCGCAGACGAGCGACGGCACGGCCAGCAGCGCGAGCGCGCGAGGGCCCAGCCGCTCCAGCACGGGCCCGGCGAAGGCCGCGAGGAGCGGCAGCGCGGGGAACAGGTAGCGCGCGCCGAGCCCGTGCGACCACGACGCGCGATCGGCGAACTGCGATTGCCACGAGACGCCGACCGTGAGCAGGACGGCGAGGAAGACCGCGGTCAGCGCCGCCTCCGAGCGCCGCGCCCCGCGCCATCCGGCCGCGAGCCCGGCCCCCGCAGCGAGCAGGAACGGCGCGTAGAGCACGAGCCCGCCGCGCGGGCCGACCAGGAAGTCGGCGACGATGGCGGGCTTCGGCGTCACGAAGCGCGTGTCGAGGCCGGTGATGGCGGAGTACGAGGTGCGCCACGGCGCGCCGAAGAGCCACGTGTCGTACGCGCCCAGCGCGAGGGCGCCCGGCACGCCGCCCGCCACGAAGGCGCCCGCGGCGCCGACACCATGACGCGCGACGACCACCAGGCCGAGCAGGACGGGCAGCGGCGCCACCGAGTGGTGCAGCAGCACCGCGGCGCTCGCCAGCGCGCCCGCGGCCGCGCGCCGTCCCGCGCCGCCCTCGTCCAGGGCCAGCCGCAGCGCCGTCGTGATGGCCAGCGCGGTCAGGCTCTCCTTCGCGAGCATCGTGCCGAACTGGAAGGCCTGCGTGCCGAAGGCGAAGAGCAGCGCGGCCAGGACCCGGCCCCGCCGCGTCGCGCCGAGCCAGCCCGCGAGCCAGCCCACCTGCACCGCGGTCAGCGCCATCGCGGGGGCGCAGAGGAGCAGGATGGCCACCGCGTTCACGGCCTCGAGCCCCGCCCAGCCCGTGACGCGCGCGCCGCCCGCGGCGCGCCACGCCCCGTAGAGCGGCACGATGGCCGCCGCCGTGCCCGGCGGCACGCCCGGCACGACGCGGCCGTCGCGCGCCGTCGCCGTGTCCTTGCCCTCGTAGAGCCGCCAGTGCACGAGCTCCCAGCGCCCCGTGTCCACGAACGAGACGGCGGCGTCCACGAAGTTGTCGCTGTTGGAGAACTGGAGCCACGGGTTCCAGAACAGGAGGTAGACGAGGAGCGCGGTGACGAAGACGCGCGCGCCGTCTGTTTGTCGCGGGGTGATTTGTAGCGACGGCGCCGCGGCCGGCTCGAGCCGTCGGTGGCCTGCGCTAGGCACGCGTGGCTCCGGTCGTTGTAGCGGGGTCCGCGATGGCCGGCTCGGGGCGTGGGTGGCCTGTTCTAGGCACGGGTGGCTCCGCTCAACGGGTGGCCGGCCGGCTGCGTCGCGTGAGTCTCCGCGGGGACGCGCAACAGCGTGGCCGCGAGCACGGCCAGGATCGCCAGGCCGTAGGTCTTGATCCCGGCCAGGAGGACGGCGGGACCGGCGGTGAGGCCCGGATGCTGGTAGTAGTCGTCGATCGCGCCGATGAGGACGACGGCGGCGGCGAGCGCGGCCGCGCGGCCGGCCGCGCCCTCGCGCAGCGTCGCGTCGATCAGCACGGCGAGCGGCAGCAGGGTGAACACGAGATGGTTGATCGTCGTGTTCGGCGCGACGAGCAGCAGCACCACGGACAGCAGGGCCGCCTCGGCCACGAGACGCGGCGCGGGAGCCGCGCCGGGCGGCCGGAGCACGGCGACGGCGGCGCCGAGCGCGACCAGCGACGCGACGGCGCCCAGCCCGCGCCACGCGCCCATGGGGACGCCGGGGAGGAGCCCGTGACCCGTGGCCACCATCCAGCCGGTCAGCGACAGGTTGCCGAGCTGTCCGGAGACCGCCGCGTAGCCGTACTGCGGCGCGACGCGCGTCGCGTACTCGAGGGTGGCCGGCCATCCTACGGTTGCCGTCGCCAGCGCGGTGCACACCACGGCGGTGGCCGCGGCGACGCCGCACGCCGTCCACTGGCGCCGCCACGCGAGCCAGGCGATGAACAGCGCGGGATGGAAGCGAAGGGCGGTGGCCGCGCCGAGGGCCAGGCCGCCGAGCGCCGGACGGCCCGAGACGAGCGCCCACACGAACAGCGCGACGAGGGCGAGGACGAGCTGATTGATCTGGCCGAGCCCCACCGAGTTCTCGAGCGGCTCCCACGCGAGGAAGACGGCGGCCAGCGTGAGGGCCGGAACGGACCCGAGGCGCGCGGCCCGCGCGACCCAGAAGAACGCGGCAACGAGCAGCAGCACGCTGAGCGCCTGCCACGCCATCACCGCGTGCCGCCACCCGAGCCACGTGAACGGCACGAAGGGCAGGACGGCAAACGGCGGATACGAGAACTGGTGGATGTGGAGGAGGCCCTCGTGAGCGTGGAGCGTGCCGAGCCGGCGCGCCTCGGCCACGAGGGCGGCGTTGCGGTTCACGCCCTCGACGTTGTTCATGTCGGGCTCGTAGAACCCGACGCCCTGGCGATAGAGGTGACCCGCCGTGTAGAGGATCGCGAAGTCCCGCGCGTCGCCGTTGCGGGCCGCCTGCAGGGCGTGCACGGCGAAGCGGCCGCCGAGCGCGGCGACGATCAGCGCCAGCGCGAGCACGGCGGCCGGCACGCGCCCGGTCACCGCGCCGCCTCGCGCACCCGCGCGTAGACCTCGGCGGTCCGCCGCGCCGCCACCTCCACCGACTCGGCCGCCGCGTACTGCCGGGCCGCCTCCGCCAGCCGCCGGCGGGCCGCGGCGTCCTCCAGGAGCGCGCCGAGGGTCTTCGCGAGATCGTGCGGATCGTCGGGGCTCACGAGGGCCACGCACCGGCCGCGCTCCTCGAGCTCGCGCACCGGCGCCAGCGCCGTCGCCACCACCGGGCGGCCCTGGGCCAGGGCCACGTGCAGCGAGTACGACACGCTGTCCTCCGTCGCATAGGGCACGACCACGACGTCCATCGCCTCCAGGGCCACGGGCACTGCCGCCGGCGGCAGGTAGCCGGTGACGACCAGCCGGTCGCCCAGCGCGCGCGCCTCCGCGCGCACCTCGGCGACGACCGCCTCGTGCTCGGCCAGCCGCGGCCCGCCTGCGATGAGCAGCGCCGGCGCCTCGCGGCCGCCGCCCAGCTCGGCGAGCGCGTCGACCACGAGGGCGAAGCGCTTCCCGCGCTCGACGAAGCCGAACACGCCGACCACGGGCCGGCTCCCGAGCCCGTGGCGCGCGCGGAACGCCGTGACGGCCGCGGGGTCCACGGCCACGCGCGGTGGTACGCCCGGCGGCACCACGACGCAGCGCTCGGCGCTGACGCCGCGCGCGACGAGGCGGTCCCTGTGCAATCGCGCGTGCACGATCACCGCCGCGGCGCGGCGGAAGGTCTCCACGTCGTGCCAGGCGGGCGCGCCCACGGCGTTGGCCAGCGCGCTGCCGAGACCGCCTTCGTAGCGCGCCGGGCCCGCGGGGCGCACGGTGTGCGCGGTCACCACCAGCGGGACGCGGATGGTGCGACGCAGAAGACGCCACGCGAGCGTGTAGGTGAGCTGGTCCACGCCGAAGAACGAGTACGTGTGCTGGACGTGCGCGACGTCGGCCCGACTCAGCCGGCGGCCGTCGGCGGCGATCGCGAGCGGGTTGAGCCGGTTCGGCTGGAGCACGACCGTGTCGAGGTCGACGTGGGCGCGCAGGGGGCCCGCGAGCGCGGCGCTGTAGTCGGCGATGCCGCAGCGCTCGCGCGCCGTCGTGTACATCGCCACGCGGAGTCTCACCGGATGAGACCCTTCTTCTCGAGCTCGGCCCGGGCCTGGGCCACGCGGTCGTCCGCCTCCTGCTGCCGCGCCCACGCCACCAGATCCTCCACGCCTTTCTCCAGCGCCATGCGCGCGCTGAAGCCGAGGACGCGGCGGATGCGCGAGACGTCGGCGACGCAGTGGCGGATGTCGCCCTCGCGGAAGCGGCTCACGATGTCCGGCACGATCGCCACGCCGAGAGAGCGGGCGATGGCCTCGGCGAGCGCGGCGATGGACGTCGAGCGGCCGGTGCCGACGTTGAGGGCGACGTCGCTGACGTCGTCACGCTCGACGGCCAGGCAGAACGCCTCGACGATGTCCGAGACGTGGATGAAGTCGCGGCTCTGCCGCCCGTCCTCGAACACGAGCGGCCGCTGGCCGTTGAGGAGGCGCGAAGAGAAGATCGCGCCCACGCCGGTGTACGGGTTGCCGAGCGCCTGGCGCGGGCCGTACACGTTGAAGAGGCGCAGGGCCACGGTGCCGATGCCGTAGGCGCGCCCGACGCAGAGACACAGATCCTCCTGGTCGCGCTTGGTCACGGCGTACACGGAGGTCGGCACGATCGGCTTGTCCTCGTCGCAGGGCGCGGGCGTGGTCGTCGTCCCGCACGCGGGGCAGTGCACCTCCCAGTCGCGCGCCTCGAGCTGCGCCAGCGGCCGCGGCTTCGGCGCCACCGGCCCGCACGCGGGGCAGCGGTAGCGGCCCTCGCCGTAGATCGACATCGAGGACGCGACGACGAGCCGCCGCACGGCGTGGCCGCCGTTGGCGAGGCGGTCGAGGAGCACGGCGGTGCCGCGCACGTTCTCGTCCACGTACGGCACGATCGCGTACATCGACTGCCCCACCCCGACCTGCGCGGCGAGGTGCACCACGGACCGCACGCCCGCCAGCGCGCGGTCGACGGCGGCGGCGTCGCAGACGGAGGCGTGGAAGAACTCGACGCCCGCGGGCAGGTAGCGCGCGCGGGTGGCGCCCGGGCCGTGGACCTGGGGCTCGAGGGAGTCGAGCACGCGCACGGTGGCGCCGCGGGCGAGCAGCGCCTCCACGAGATGCGATCCGATGAAGCCGGCGCCGCCGGTGACGAGGACGGGGGACGCGATCATGGTCTCGTGAACCTCCGCAGGAGGGTGGCGTGGTCGTCGCGGGCGGTCTCGCGGACGCGCCGGCGGGCGGCGAGCGTGTCGGGCAAGAGCCGCGCGTTGCCGGCGAACGCGAGCAGGATCGAGAGGGCCAGCTTCAGATTGCGGCGGCTCACGTGCCACGCCGCGCGCGCGAGCAGCGCGCCGGCGAGCCGGAGCGCGTCCGCGGCCGGCAGCACCTTGAGGCCGAACCGCAAGAGATTCGTGTGGTAGGACACGCGGCGCCGGAACCAGAACTTCGGCACCTGCCCCGGCACCACGCCGCGGATCAGGTGCTGGTACTCGTCGCCCGACATCCCGACCTTGTGATCGAGGAGCGCGTCCGGCACGTACACGGTGCGCCAGCCCCGCCGCCAGGCCCGCCAGCAGAGGTCCGTGTCCTCGAAGTCGATGAAGAACGTCGGGTCGAACCCGTCCAGCGCCTCGAAGCGGTCGCGGCGCACGAGGAGGCTGCCCGCGCAGCCCCACGGGACTTCCACCGGGCCCGGCGCCGCCGCCGTGTACTCGACCGCCCACGGCGGCACGACCACGTCGTGATACCGGCCGGGCACGAAGCGGGTGCGGCCGTGGATGATGCGCGTGCGGTCCCACGAGCGCTGGGTCGGATCCACCGCGAACAGCGTGTCGTCGGCGGCCAGCGCCTTGGCGAGCCGGCTCACGCAGTCCGGCTCGAAGCGCATGTCGTTGTTCACGAAGAAGAGGAACTCGCCCTTGGCGTCCCGGACGGCGCGGTTGTAGGCGCGCGTGAAGCCGAGGTTCTCGCCCATGGGCAGCCAGCGCGCGGAGGGATAGCGCGCGGTGACGGCGGCGCTGTCGTCGGCGCTCCCGTTGTCCACGACGACCACCTCGTGAGCGGGCCAGTCCTGGGCGGCCAGCGTGGACAGGCAGTCGGGCAAGAGGTGCGCGCCGTTCCAGTTGAGGATCAGCGTGCTCACGAGCGGCCGCTCGCTCACCGGCGCTCCCCCTCGGCGCGGCGCGCCTTCATGAGGATCCCCATGGCGAGCGACGGCCACCAGTCGCCGGTGACGGCGAGCCACGGCGCGCGCCGGTCGTCCAGCAGGCGCTGCGGCACGAAGGGCACCCAGTTGCCGACGTGGCGCTCCACGCGGAAGCCGTGGGCGCCGAGCTGGTGGCGCAGCATGCGCGGCGTGTAGTAGCGGAGGTGGCCCGTGCCCGCGACGCCGACGTCCATCCACATGGGATAGCGGCCCAGGAGCAGGCGCAGGCGGTTCTCGAGGCTCGCGAGGTTGGGCGTGGTGACGACGAGGACGCCGCCCGGGCGCAGCACGCGCGCCATCTCCGCGAGGAGGCGGTCCGTGTCCACCACGTGCTCGATGACCTCGGCGGCGATCACCGCGTCGAAGGCGCCGTCGGGCCACGGCAGCGGCGCGCGGTCGAGGTCCATGGCCCGCGCGTCCACGCCGCGCGCGCGCGCGGCCTCCACCAGCGCGGGCTCGCCCTCGGCGCCGTGCGCCTTCCAGCCGCGCTCGGCGAGCAGCGCGGCGAGCTCGCCCCCCGCGCAGCCGACGTCGAGCAGGCGCCCGGGCCGCTCGCCCTCGAGCAGGCGCAGCAGCTTGCGGACGCGCGACTCGCGCAGGTCCACGCGATGCCCGGCGTAGTCGGTGCGCGCGGCGGTCATGATTTCGCCGCCAGCAGCGCCCACCCCTTGGCGTCGCTCGAGCCGGGACGGTTGCCGTGGCCGGTGAGGCGCCCGTCGAGCCAGTCGAACACGCGGTACCCGAGCGCGACGAACGCGATGCGCGGCTTGGGCGGCAGGTTCAGCTCGATGGCGTGGAAGACCACCAGCAGCGGGCCTCCCGTGGCCCACGCCGCCACGACGCGCAGGCCGGCGTCGGCGCAGAGCGTCTCGAGCCCCTGGCGCGTGTAGCGGTAGTAATCGCCGGGATGGTTGTGGGTGATGTGATACTGCGGCGCGGTCAGGCAGAGATGGCCGCCGGGCGCCAGCACGCGCGCGCACTCGCGGAGCAGGCGCCGCGGCTCGGGCACGTGCTCGAGCACCTCCATCAACAGCACCGCCGCCGCGCTCGTGTCGGCCAGCGGCAGCGCGTGACCGTCGGCGAGCAGGTCGAGTCCCGGCCCCGGCACCACGTCGAGCGCCACGCGGCGGCCGGGCCACGCCGCCGCCGCGACCGAGGCCTCCGCGCCCGCGCCGACGTCGCAGAGCAGCCCGCCGCCGGGCCGGCGCCGCGCCGCCTCTTCGAGCATGAGGCGCGCATGCCGCGTCGGGTGGTCGGAGCTCCGCCGCACGCGCCGGTGGTGGCCGGTCAGGTACCAATTCTTTACCCGGCGCGTCAGCGTCAGGCTCACTGGGCCAGCAGCCGCTTGACGGCGAGGTGGTCGGCGCTGCGCGTGTAGCCGAGCGCCCACAGCGCCGCTGCATAGGCCCCCGCCGCCAGCGCGACCGCAGCCGCCACGCCGAGCGGCTGCGCCGTCCACACGACGGCGAGCATGGCGCCCGTGGCCAGGAGGTAGCGCCAGAGGCCCGAGATCGCCAGCGTCACGCCGAAGGCCTCGCGCACGAGGCGGACGACGAGGACGAGGTTCAGCCACTCGCACGCGACGGTGGCGACGGCGGCGCCGGCCGCGCCCCAGCGCGGGACGAGAACCAGGTTGCCCGCGACGTTGACGAGCGCGCTCAGCGCGTAGACGCCGACGAGCGCCCACACGCGGTCGGCGGCGATCAGGGCGTGGTTGGCGATGTTGATCCAGAAGAGCGGCAGCGTGCCGAGGATCAGCAGGCGTAAGAGCGGCGCGGCGCCGGCGAACTCCGCGCCGAAGAGCAGCGCGACCAGGTCGCCCGCGACGGCCACGGTGCCGACGGTGAGCGGCAGTCCCAGCGCCAGGAGCGGGCGCCAGCCCGCCTCGAGGAGCCGCCGCGCCTCGGCGGGCGCGCCGACGGCCACGCTCGACAGCCGCGGAAACAGCGGGCCGCCGAGCGACGCGGCGAGGACGACGACGGCGTCGAGGAAGCGATAGGCGGCGGCGTAGCGTCCGAGCTCGCCGGGCGCGGCGAGCCACTCGAGCATCACCATGTCCACCCGGTAGTAGAGGGCGAAGCCGGCCATGAGCAGGCCGAACGGGACCGCCCGGCGCAGCAGCGCGGCGCCGGCCCCGGCGGGGACCGCGGGGGCGCGGCCCGGGTCGCCCGCGAGCGCGCGCGCGACGAGCCACATCACGGCGCTGGTCCCGAGCGAGCCCGCCAGCAGCGCGACGACGCCGCCGCCGGCGAGCAGCACGCCGGCCGTGGCGGCGGAGGAGAGGACGGAGCCCGCCACGCGGTGGAGCGAGAGCCGGTCGAGGCGCTCGCGCGCGGTGAGGAGCACGAGCGAGGGCATGGTCAACGCGGAGACGATCGACGCGAGCCCGCCGAGCCCGATGGCGGCGACGATCGCCCCGTCGTGGCCGAGAGCCAGCGCCAGCCCGGTCATCGCCGCCGCGGAGGCGGCGGCCAGGGCCAGGGCGGCGCGGCGCACCACGGCGAGGATCCGGGGCGCCTCCGCCGGCGCGCGGCTCGCGTCGCGGATGGCGAGGGTGGCCAGGCCGAAGTCGGCCAGCGCGCCGAACGGAAAGCAGAACGCCAGCACGTAGGCGTAGCGGCCGAGCTCGTGGACCCCGAGCCACCGGACCAGCGCCACCGAGACGAGGAGGTTGACCGCCTTCGTCGCGAACTGGGCGGCCACGAGGGCCGAGACGTTGCGGCCGATCACGGCCGGACTCCGACGCGCTCCTTCTTCGGCGCCGCCATCTTCGCCGCCGCCGCCGCCGCCGCCGCGGCCGCGCGCTCGCGGGCCTCCAGCACCGGGATCATCATCACGATGCCGGTGAAGAGCCAGAACGGCTCCATGATCCGCACGATGATGAACGTGTTCGAGCCGAACGCGTGCACGAGGAGGCCGACGAAGCCGGCCAGGAACCCGAGCACGAGCCCGCGCTCCTCGGGGTCGCCACGCGTGACGTACGCGTCGCGGGCGTGCCGCCACACCGACCAGCAGAGCCACAGGAAGGCGGCGAGGCCGACGATCCCCGTCTCGGCGAGCACGCGCGCGTACTGCGCGTCCATGAAGCCGAACCCCGTCACGCCCCAGCCGAAGATCGGCCGCTGCGAGAACCCGTCGAGGGCGGCCCGGAAGGAGATCAGCCGCGCCGAGGTGGAGGGGTCGAAGGCCACCTTGCCCACCCGCACCGTCTCCGAGCCCTTTTCCTCCTGGAAGGTGTAGACCACGCGGTCCTTCACCGACTTGGGCGCGACGTAGATGAGGATCGGCGAGCACACGGCGAGGAAGAGGATGAGACCCGTGATGAACCGGCGGCGCGTGGTGAAGCGGGCGATGACCAGGAAGGCGGGGATGAGACCGAGGTACGAGGCGCGCGAGAGCGTGAAGAAGAACGGCACGGCCATGAGCCCGAACAGCACGAGGCACTGCACCCGCCGGCGCAGGTTGTCCGTCTCGATGGCGACGCCGGCGGCGATGGCCATCATGAGGAGGAGGTAGCCGCCGAAGGTGTTCGGCTCGCCGATCTCCCCCTCGAACGGCGCGGAGACGCGTTCCCCCGACGGCACCTGCGCCAGGCCGATCACGCTCACGATGGCCGCCGTGATGAAGGCGGCGCCGACCAGCCGCCACGCGTGCTCGCGGTCACGCAGGTTGTTGACGGCCATGTAGTAGATCACGAAGTACTCGACGTACTTCAGGACGTAGAAGTAGCCGGAGACGGAGCGGACGGAGCCCATCATGTAGCCGAGCAGCGTGGCCGCGATGTTGGTGGCGACGTACACGAGGATCGGCCAGTTGAGCGGCGTCCGCGCGATGAGGTTGAGCTCCTTGTTGACGGCGGTCTTCGCCAGCCACGAGAGCCCGATGACGATGAGGACGAAGTCCTCGGTGCGCAGGGTGACGCCGCGTCCCGCCCCCACGCCGCTGCCCTTGCTGCCGAACTGCGGGGACAAGAGCATCGAGAAGATGACCACGTAGATGCCGAAGTCCGTGCGGACGAAGGCGAGCGCGAAGAGGATGAGGGCGGCGATGGCGCCCATCGTGTAGGAGAACGAGACGTTGGTGAGGCCCTGCGCGACCGCGAAGGCGCCGACCACCGCCACGATGCCGAAGACGAAGACGCTTCCGGCGGCCGAGGGAACCGCGGCCCGGCCGTACTGTGGCATGGCTTACCGGACCTGGACGACCTGGTGCGCCGGCAGATCGAGGGCCGTCAGCGCCTTGCGCGCGGCCTCGGCCTCCTCGCGGGACGCGAAGCTGCCGTGTCGGACCACGAGCGCCGCCGCAGCGCCGGGCTGGGCCGCCACGCGCACCTGGTGGCCGGCGGCGCGCACGCGCTCGGCCAGCTCCACGGCGCCGCGCAGCGGCAGCGGCGGGCCCACGCGCAGCACGAGCGGATCGGTGCCGACCACCGTGGCCTCGCCGAGGCCCTGATCGCGCAGCGCGGCCGCCACCGTGCGGCCCTCGTGCGCGGTGGGGATGCGCTCGACGAGCACGGCGTAGACGGCGCCGCCCGTCGGCTGGCGGAAGCGCACCGTCGAGTAGCCGGCCGCGGTGAGCCGCCGCTCCAGCGTCTCGGCGTCCGCGGCAGCGAAGAACGGCCCGAACTCGATCGCGAAGCGCGCGGCGGGTGTGGCCACGGTCGACGCGACGGTCGCCGGCTTCGCGAACGGCGCGGACGGCGGCGCCGGCGCGGCGGGCGCGGGCGTGACCGCGCGCGGTGGAGCGACGGCGGGCGGCGGCGGGCTCACGGCAGCGGGCGGCTTGGCCGCCGTGGCAGGCGCGGCCGGCGGAGTCACGGGCGCGGCCGGCGGCGTGACGGCGGGCGGCACCGCGGGCGCAGTCGCCGCGGGCGGCGCCGGGGCGGCCGCCGTGGACGGCGGCGTCGTCGTGGAGGACGGCGGCGCGGCCGGACGCGGCGGCGGCGGCGTGGGCTTCGCCGACGGCGCCAGCCGCTGGCGGATCAGGTCGCGCGGGTTGAGCGTGTCCACGCTGCCGAGCCGCCACATGACCGCGACGCCGAGCGCGCCCGCCGCGCCCAAGAGCGCCAGCAGCGCGAGCAGGGTCCTGGACGAGCGCCGGCGCCCGGCGCCTTTCGTCGGCGGCGGGAGCGTGGCGACCTCGAGCCCGGTGTCGTCGTCGTCCGGCGCCGGCTCGCTGCGGCCGCGCCCGAACCAGCCGCGCGCGCGGTCCACCGCGCGCTGCACGCGCCCGGCGTTGCGCGGCGCCTCGCCCGGCGCTTCCTCGCCGTAGTAGTGCGTGTAGTAGTGCGTGTACGTATAGCCCGAGACCTCGGTCTGCAGATCGTTGAGGACGACGCCCCAGACCTGGGCGCGCGCGGATTCCAGGTGGGCCTTGGCGCGCTTGAGCACGAGGCGGCCGACCTTGCCGGCCTGGTAGACGAGCAGCACGCCGTCGGCCTTGCCGGCCACGATCGCGGAGTCCGTGACGGGCAGGATCGGCGGCGTGTCGATGAGCACGATGTCGTACTCGGCGGCCACGTTGCGCAGGAATTCCGTCATGGCCGTCGTGGACAGGAGCTCGGAGGGGTTGGCGGGAATCGGGCCGGCCTCGATGATGTGCAGGTTGTCGAGGCCCGGCGCGGCCATCACGTCTTCCATCTCGAAGCGGCCCATGAGGATGTCGGCCACGCCGCGCACGCAGTCGCGCCACTGCGCGTTGCCCACGAGGATGTCGGACAGGCCCGGCTCGCGCTCGATGCCGAAGAACCGGTAGATGGACGGCCGCCGCATGTTGGCGCCGACCAGGAGCGTCTTCTGGCCGTTCTGCGCCATGGTCAGGGCGAGGTTGACGATGGTCGTCGTCTTGCCTTCCTGCAGCGTGGGGCTCGTGATCACCAGCACCTTGCCGCCGCGCTCCATCCGCTCGAACTGGATGTTCGTGCGCAGCGTGCGGTACGCCTCCGCCACCGGCGACTTCGGGTCGAAGTGCGTGATGAGCAGGGCGTGGCTCTGCAGCGCGTCGGGCTCCATCTGGCCCAGCGCGGGCCGCCGCTCGATGAGGCGCTGCATCGTCTCGCGCGGGTCGATGTGCGGGACGATGCCGAGCACGCGCACGCCGAGGTAGGACTCGACGTCCTCGATGGTGCCGATCGAGGTGTCGAGCGTCTCCTGCACGAAGGCGAGCACGAGGCCGAGCATGAGGCCCAGGAGCGCGCCGACGAGGACGGTGTTGAGCGTCTCGGTGCCGGCGGGCGCCACGGGATCGGCGGCCGGCCGCACGATCGAGACCTCCTCGATGCCCTCCGATTCCTTGATGAGCGCCTCCTGGTGGCGCGTCTTGAGGAGGGTGAGGAGGTCGTCGTTCACCTTGGCGTCGCGCTGCAGCCGCTGGAGCGAGAGCTCGGTGGCGGGCACCTCGCGGTTCTTCGCGAGCAGCTCGCCCATCTGGCGGTTGAGGATCTCCTCCCGCGTGCGCAGGGCGGCGACCTGGGCGCCGAGCTCGCGGCGCATCTCCGCGCGCACCTCGCGCAGCCGGTCGTCGATGGCCTGCAGCCGCGGATGCTTGTCGGTGACCTCGAGGGCGAGGTTGGTGCGCTCGAGGATCAGCTCGCTCTGGGTGGTGGCGAGCTTGGTGAGGCTCGGGTTGCTGGCGTCGACGTAGATGCGCTCGTCGACGGCGGCGGGGCCGTTGCGGGCCAGACGCGCCTGCATGCCCTCCAGCTCGATCCGCTGCTGGCGCGTCTTCTCGATGTCGCCTCGCACCTGCGTGAAGAGCGAGAGGAGCACGGTGGACTCGGCGCCGGGCGCGATGATGCGGTTGGCGTCGCGGAAGGCCCACACTTCCTCCTCGGCCCGCTTGACGCGCCCCTCGACCTCCCGCAGCTGGCTCTCGATGAACTTGCGCGCCTCGATGACCCGCGCGTTGCGGTTGGCCTTGTTGTACTCGCGGTAGACCTCGGCGACGGTGTTGGCCAGCTCCTTCGCCTCGCGCGGGTTCGGGGAGGCGACGGTGATGTCGATGATGCTCGTGCTCGGCACGCGGCCGGCCTTGATCTTGCCGCCGAGGCTGTCGAGGGTGGCCTGGTACGCGCGCGACTCGCGCACGGCCTCGCCGCTCGTCGTCTGCGGCAGCTTGCCCATCCGCCGCGCGACCTCTTCGAGCACGGGATAGCTCTTGATGAGCGAGACCTGCGTCTCGATGTTGTCGGAGCTGTTGACGGCCAGGACCTCCACGAGCAGGCCCGAGAGCGTCGTGGACTGCTCGAACTTCACGGAGGCCACGGCCTGGTAGATCGGCACCTTCTGCTTGGCGAACCAGAAGCTGAACAGCGCCACGAGGACCGTGCAGACGATGATGATCATCCGCCGGCGGCGGATGATCAGCCAGTAGTCGCGAAGGTTCATCTCGTACTGCGCCATTGCCTAGGCCCTCACCGTCCGCCCTCGCCGATGGGGCCGGTGATGTACAGGAACGGCGCTTCGGACAGGTCCAGCACCTTCGGGGCGGGCAGCCGCTGGCCCTTGCCGTCGGCCATGATCTCCACCTTCGGCCGCAGCGGGTGGTTGCGGTTGACGGCGATCACGCGGCCGATCTCGTCCGTGTTGAGACGCACCACCGTCCCCGGCGGGAACACGGAGATCTCCGAGAGCAGCGCCTTGACGAGCGCCGACGGGAACTGGTCGTTGCGCGTCTTGACGATGTCGCGGATGGCCTCGTGCGGGCGCAGGCGCGGCCGCGCGGAGGGCGGCATGGTGAGCGCGGTGTACGTGTCGACGAGGCCGATGATCTTGGCGTCGGGATCGATGGCGGGGCCGTGCAGCCCCTGGGGAAAGCCCTGCCCCTGCTCGCGCTCGTGGTGCTCGAGGATGATCTGCGCCACGTGCTCGTCGGGCGGGCCCCAGCGCCGCACGATCTCCGCGGACACGCGCGGGTGCGAGCGCCACAGCGCGAGCTCCTCGCCGGTCAGCGTGTCGCCGCGGCGCGTGATCGAGTCGGGCATCTGCCAGAGGCCGACGTCGAAGAGCGCGGCGGCCTGGCCGAGCGAGGCGAGCCGCGGGCGGTCGTAGCCGACGCCGCCCCCGATGCGCAGGGCGAGCACGCACACGCGCGCCTGGTGGAAGGCGACGTAGTCCACCCCGGGCGGCGCGGCGGGATTGTTGGCCACCCAGAACAGATCCGCCGAGCGCGCGAGCGCGGTGATGGCGCGGTCGACGAGCGCCTGCAGGCGGGCCCAGGGGAGGGCGGCGTTGGTGCGCAGCACCTCGTGGGCCTCGGTGAGGAACTGCTGGATCTCGCCGAAGAGCGGCTCCGGACTCTCCGCAGGCACCTCGGGCGCGCGCGGAGGCTCAGGGGGCGGCGCCGGCTCACGCCGCGGCGCCTGCGTCTCGGCGGAGAGCGAGGCCAGCATCATCCGGCGCGTGGGCGTGACGGCGGGCCGCTCCGCGCCGGCGCGGTCGGCGGGACGCTCGGGGGCCGGGCGCTCGGGCGCGCGCTCCGCGGGCGGCGCCTCCCGGACGATGCC
Source organism: Candidatus Methylomirabilota bacterium (assembly GCA_036002345.1). GTDB lineage: Bacteria > Methylomirabilota > Methylomirabilia > Rokubacteriales > CSP1-6 > AR12. Next base: position 30,611 of record DASYTM010000087.1, read on the forward strand.
ACGCACGAGGTCGCTCATGCGCACCATCAGGCCACGCCCACCATGTCCTTGATGACCTCGGCCACGATCCTCTCGCCGATCTCCTTCGCGCGTTTCGTGTAGCCCACGAGGAGGGCGACGTCGCAGAGGTTATTGATCTCGCGCGGCGTGCCGCGCGTGAAGTCGAAGATCAGCTTGATGGCTTCTTCGGTGAAGATCGGCGTGGCCCGCCCCGCCATCTTGAGGCGGTGGCTCACGTAGGCGGCCGTGTGCGTGTAGTCCAGCGTGTTGAGGTGATAGCGGATGGTGATGCGCTGGTCGAGGTGCTTGAGCCGCCGCACGCGCTCGCGCAGCTCGGGGGAGCCGATGAGGAGCAGGGTGACGAGGAACCGGTCGTCGGTCTGGAAATTCATGAGCAGCCGGAGCTCCTCGAAGACGGCGTCGTCCTCGATGAGCTGGGCCTCGTCCACGATGATGACGGTGTCGCGGCCCTCGCGGTAGTTGCGGAAGAACACGTCGTTGAGCAGGTGGAGCAGCTCCGGCTTGCTCTTCTCCTGCGACTCGATGCCGAGCTGGTAGAGGGCCTCGCGCAGGAAGTCGGCGGCGTTCCAGCTGGGGTTGGTGAGCAGACCGATCTCGTAGCGCTCCGCCTCCAGCCGCTGGATCAGCGCGCGCGAGAGCGTCGTCTTGCCGCAGCCGTACTCGCCGGTCAGCATCCCGCAGCCCTTCCGGTGGCGCACCGTGTACACGAGGCGCACGAGGGCCTCCTCGTGCTCGGGCGACAGGTAGAAGAACTTCGGGTTCGGCGAATTGTCGAAGGGCGGCTCGGCCAGCTCCCAGTACGCTTCATACATGGTTAGTTGCTCGAGCTGCTGTCCGTGGAGGTCTTCAGGGGACCGTTGAACAGGATGAAGACCCCCGTGTAGGCCGTCACCAGTCCCGCGATGAGGTTCGCGATCGTCACGTAGTCCTGCCACCACTTCACCGCGACCTCGGGCACCGTGACCACCGCGCCCGCCTCGAGGGGCGGCGCCTCGGCCATGGCGTAGGTGCGGCCGTTGCGGAAGGTGACGGTGGCCCCCTTGACCTTCGCGCGCGAGCCCGGCCCGCCCGCCGCGGCGAGGTACTCGCGCGCCGTGAGGTCGGGGCGGAAGTCCTGGGCGCCGGGGTTCTTCACCTCGCCGACGATGTAGACCTTGTCCTCGATCACGGGCGCCACGACGATGTCGCCGTTCTGGATCAGGATGTTCTGCGTCTCGTCCTTGTCGACGAGCAGCCGGTGGAGATCCACCGGGATCCGCTGGGCGGGCCCGGCGTCCGAGCGGTCCACGAAGGCCAGGCGCAGGTCGGCGAAGGCGGCCACGCCGCCTGCCTTCACGACGACGTCGCGCATGCGCTCGCCGCGCGCCAGCTCCAGGCGCTGCACGATGGTCGCCTTGCCCTGCGTCAGCGTCTTGCCCGCCTCCGTCGTGCCGTTGAAGGCGCCGCGGACCTCGACGACGTCCTGGATGCTCGTGAGCGGCGGGACGTACAGCATGTCGCCCGCGCGGAGCGGAATGTCCTGACCGGCCAGCACGCGCCGGAGATCCACCGACGTGGTCTGCTTGCGCTCGTCGGGCCCGACACGCGTGAGCCGCGCGTCGCCGGGGGCGCCGCCGACGCTGACGCCGCCGGTCAGGTCGAGCAGCTCGCGCAGCGACCCGCCCGGGCCCGGCTCGTACTCGCCGGGCCGGCGCACCGCGCCCGTGAGCGTGACGGGCGACACGCGCGGCGGCACGATGATGCGCATGCCTTCCTGGACGAACGGGTTCTGGGCCACGTCGCCCTTGAGCTCGAACACCAGCAGGTCGATCTCCCGCGTCGCGCCCTCGCGCATGACCTGCACGTGGCGGGCGCTTCCGCGCGGCGTGATGCCGCCCGCGGTGAGGATCACCTCGTGCAACCGCTGCGTGGCCAAGACTTGCAACGTGCCCGGCCGCTCGACCTCCCCCGACACCACGACCTCGAACGAGCGCGGGGAAACCACCGCGATGCTGACGTCCGCGTAGCGGAAGATCGAGCGCGCGCGGTCCGTGATCTGGCGGTTGGCCTCGAGCAGCGTGAGCCCCGCCACGCGGATCGTGCCGAGCGGGGGCAGCGCGATCGCGCCCTCGGGATCGACGACGATCTGCACGCGCGTGACGTCGAGGCGGCCGACGATCTGCACGTCGAGCACGTCGCCCGGCCCCAGCCGGTAGTCGGGGCCCGCGATGCTGCGCGACTGCTGGCCCAGGAACATGTCGCCGCGACCGGGCATGAGCGGGGTGAACGAGCCGGGCGTCCGGGGCGTCTGCGGGGCCGTCGGCGTCTGCGGGACCCCGGGCGGGGGAGCGCCCGGAATCGGCTGTCCGATGGCCAGCGACGGCGCAAGAAGACAAACAACCAGGGCGAGGCTGATGGTTTTACGTGACAATCGCTTCACGGTTCGCTTGGACACTCTCCGTCCAATGGCGCATTTTCTCTTTTTCGCGCAAGGAGCGTCAAGGAAAAAGGGTAGACTTTTTCATAGGTTTTGCAATAGTTGCCCGGAGGCTCAGCGAAAAAACCGATGACTCCTCAGACCGTTCGCGCTCTGCTGGCCGCGTCCGTCCTTTTCGCCTTTGCCGGCGCTGGTTTCGCCCTCTACGGAGTGCTCTCCCGGGCGTCAGAGCCCGGAAAGCCCCAGGCACCTGCCCCGATCGCCACCGCGGACGCCCTCCAGGCGGCGTTCGTGAGCGTGGCCGACCGGGTCCGTCCGGCCGTCGTCCACCTGGGCACGCTGCAGGTGGCCCGAGGCCGCCGGCCGCAGATCGTGCCGGGGCCGAACGCCGACGACCCCTTCTTCAAAGACTTCTTCGACCAGTTCTTCGGGCGCGGCCCGGGCCGGCGGGAGGAGTTCCAGACGCCCGGGCTCGGCTCGGGGGTGATCATCGACAAGCGCGGCTACGTGCTGACGAACTTCCACGTCGTCAAGGGCGCCGACGCCGTCACCGTGCGGCTCGCCGACAAGCAGGAATTCCGCGGGCGGATCATCGGCTCCGACGCCAAGACCGACCTGGCGATCATCAAGTTCGAGGCGCCCGCCGACGTGCGGGTGGCGACCCTCGGCAACTCCGACGTGCTGCGCGTCGGCGAGTGGGCGATCGCCATCGGCAACCCGTTCGGCCTCGACCAGACGGTGACGGTGGGCGTGGTGAGCGCGACCGGCCGCGCCGACGTCGGCATCGCGACGTACGAGAACTTCATCCAGACCGACGCCTCGATCAATCC
>DASYTM010000088.1:0-13591 GCA_036002345.1 Candidatus Methylomirabilota bacterium
CGCGACGTACTCGCGCGCGAGCGCGGCGTCGACCTGCACGCGCTGCGTGGCTGCGCCGGCCACCGCGGTGAGGGTGACGGCGATGTCGATGCGGCCGCGCTCCAGACGTCCCTGGACCAGGCGCCGCGCGTCGAGCTCGAGCGCGGCCAGCGCACGCGGCAGGCGCAGCGCGACGTCGAGATGGCGATGATTGACAGACCGCGCCTCGACGGTGACGGCGATGTGGTCGCCGCTCGCCTCCGCCCGCCCGAACCCGGTCATACTCCGGACCATGAAGAACGCTAGCATCGCCGAAATTGCCTGTAGTGTCAATATGTTGCGATTGACAGGCGGCGCGCGTGCGACTAAACTGCGCCGGTCTCAACCGCCCGGATCGTCGCATCCGGCCGTCATTCAAGGAGGATCGCCCGTGACCTGGACCCGCCGACGCTTCCTGACAGCTTCGGGCGCCGCGCTCGGCGCCGTCGCGTGGCGGGGGCGCGCGCGGGCCGAAGCGCCGAAGGCGATCACCGTCGCGCACGGCGTCTCGACGGTCGTGTACGTGCTGCACGTCGCGCGGGAGAAGAAGTTCTTCGAGGCGGAGGGCGTCGCGGTGCCGTCGCTCATCGTGCCGGGCGGCGGCGCGAAGGTGGTGCAGGCGCTCGCGACGGGACGCGCGATGTTCGCGCTCGGCGACCTGGACCAGGCGCTGAGGCTCGGCGTGAAGGGCAAGGACGCCCGCATGGTCTTCGCGACCGACGCGCGCTGCGCGTATGCCAACCTCGTCGTGCGCAAGGACCTCTTCGACAAGGGCGTGACGTCCGTCGAGGTGCTCGGTGATCCCAGGCTCGTCGGGCGCAAGGCGGTGGTGGCGGCCACCGCCATCGGCTCGGGCACGTACGCCTACGGCGCCGCGATCCTCGGCACCGTGAACGAGCAGGTCGAGTGGGTGAGCGGCGGCGCCTCCACGACGATGCTGGGCGGGCTCAAGGCCGGCAGGTTCGACGCGATCGTGGCCTTTCCGGAGTGGCAGTGGGCCGCCGAGGAGGAGGGCTTCGGCAAGACCGTCTACGACGCGCAGGACGCGAAGGCGTGGACGCGCGTCTTCGGCGGACCCACGCCGGTCACGGTCGGCTACGCGCTGCGCGAGACGATCCAGACCTCGCCCGATCTCGTGCAGGCCTACGTGACCGCGTGCTACCGCGCGCAGCAGTGGATCCACCGCGCCAAGGACGAGGAGGTCGTCGAGCTCCTCCACAAGCCGTACATGGACGGCTTCACGCGCGACCTCGTGCTCCGCTCGGTGAAGTATCACCGCGCGCTCTTCGACTGGGACTTCACCATCGACGAGAAGTCCTACGAGAACGCCATGAAGGTCTGGGTGCCGCTCGCGGTGGACACGCCCGTCCCGTACGCGAAGGCGGTGGAGATGGCGTTCGTGCGGAAGGCCCGGGCCGAGCTCAAGTCCTGAGCGCGCCCTCATCCGCTCCGGCCCGCCGCTTCGTAGATCTCGCGTGGTCCATGGAGCGCGCATGACGCGCTGGACGCTCGCCGCGGGCGCGGTGCTCGTGCTCGGCGCCATCGCCGCCGTGACGGTGGCGCGGGCGCTGGGCTGGTCGGGCACGCGGCTGTCCGTGCTGGGCTCGATCGTCGCCCTCTGGCTGACCGCTTACGTGCTCTGGGGCTTCGCGGGCGGCCTCGCCGCCCACTACGGACTGATCGAGCGCTACGACGGCGGCGTGTTCGCGGCGGTCGCCGTGGCCGGCGCGTGGTGCCAGTATCGCGCGCATCTCACCCGCGGCCGCGATCGCGGGCTCACCGTGTTCGTGGCCGCCCAGCTCCTCTGGCTCGTGGTGGTGATGGCCCGCAACGGCTTCTTCGTCCCCTGACGTGTACGGCCCGGGGTTCCTCCAGTCCACCTCGACGCTCGGCGGTGACCTGAACCTCGTCGTCCAATTGGTGCTGGGCGCGCTCTTGCTCGCCGGCGTCGTGCTCGTGCGCCGCGGCGCCTATCGCGTCCACGGCGCGTGCCAGACGGCGGGATTCGCCGGCGCGCTCGTTCTCACCGTCGTGTGGATGGCGCCCGCGCTCCACGAAACGCACTGGGACGCGCTGCGGCGCGGCGTGATGAACCGCGTGACCCTCACCGTCGCCGCGCACGTGATCGTGGGAACGCTGGCGCTCCTGCTCGGGCTCTGGGTGGTGCTCGTGGCCGGCACGCGCCTGGTGCCCGCGCGCTGGCGCTTCACCGACTACAAGCGCTGGATGCGCCCGCTCCTCGCGGTGTGGTGGCTCGCCCTCCTCCTCGGCGTCGCCACCTACTGGCTGTCTAGCTGAACGTGGGGGGCCCCGATATATGGCCCCCCAGGTTTTTAAGCGAAGGGGCTAACGCCCCCTCGGACTCCCCGGCCAGCGCTCGGGGCGCCCCGGGGAACCCGTGGCGCCCCTCGATCACGCGTTACTGCTGCCGGGCTTGATGGCCTGGCTGCCGGTCTTGAAGAGCGGGCAGGCGTCCGGGGGCCACGTGGTGGCGCTCACGGTGGCCAGCGCCGCGCGCTTGACGTCGAAGGCCGCCGCGCCGCCGCTCCGGTCGATCAGCGAGCCGACGCCGACCACGACGCCGCCGTTCGCGCGCACGCACTCCACGACCTCGCGCGTCGAGCCGCCCGTGGTGATGACGTCCTCCACCACCAGGCAGCGCTCGCCCGAGGTCAGCGCGAACCCGCGCCGCAGGCGCATCACCTTCTCTTCGCGCTCGGTGAAGAGGGCGCGCACGCCCAGGGCGCGCGCGACCTCGTGGGCGACGATGATGCCGCCGATGGCGGGGGCGAGGACGGTCTGGACGCCGGCGTCGCGGAACGGCGCGGCCAGCGCCTCGCCGAGCCGCGCGGCGTGCTCGGGGTACTGGAGCACCAGCGCCGACTGGAGATAGATGTCGGAGTGCAGGCCGGACGTCAGCCGGAAATGGCCGCGCATCAGCGCGCCCGTTTTCTCGTAAAGCTCCAGAGTCTCCCGCTCGCTCAGTGTCGGCATGGCTCCATGATATGTCACGCCGCCCGGGCCCCGCCGCTCGCGGGTCAGTCTGACGTGCCGGACGCGCGCGCGGTGCCATCCGTGCGGCACGCTGACGCGCTGCCCGATCGCCGGCCGACACTGTCACGTCGCGTGACGTTCGCACGCCTGACACGTCGCGGCGGGTTCCCGCCGTGGCAGCCTCGTTGCACCTTGCCCGCGCACGCCGCTTCGGCAAGGAGGCCCGCTCCCGATGGCAAAGGTTATGGTCGTTGACGACGCCTACTCGGACCTGAAGCTCATGGAGTCGATCCTCCGCGGCGCCGGACACGAGGTCGTCTCGCTGACCAACGGCGAGACCCTCGAGGCCCAGATGGAGACCGAGCATCCCGACGTCCTCCTGCTCGACATCGTCATGCCGAAGCGCAACGGCTACGAGATCTTGCGGGCGCTTCGCCGTGACTCGCGTACGAGCAAGACGCCGGTGGTGCTGGTGTCCTCGAAGAACCAGGAGAGCGACCGCGCGTGGGGCAAGAAGCAGGGCGCCGACGAGTACCTCGCCAAGCCGTTCACGTCCGATCAGCTGCTCAGCATGGTGAGCCGCTTTGCCCGCTGAGCCCGACGCCGTCGCCGCCGCCTTCGAGAGCCCGCCGCCCGTCGACGCCGTCCTGCCCGGCGCGCACCGCCGCCGCGCGTGCGTGGTCGCCATGGGCGGCCGCACGCTGGCCGTGGACGTGTGCGACGCGCGCGAGGTCATGACGCTCGACGTGCTCGCGTCCGTGCCGGGGGCGCCCGCGCCGTTGTGCGGCGTGGCGAACCTGCGCGGCACGGTGCTCGCCGTCGCCGACGCGCGCCCGCTGCTCGCGCTGGCGGCGAAGGCGCCGGCGGCGGGTACCTCCGCCATCGTCCTCGCCGCGAACGGGCTCGAGGCGGCCGTGCCGATCGACGGCGTCCTCGGTCTCGAATGGTTCGACGCTCCGCTGCCCGCCGACACCGAGCCCGACGGCCCGGTGAAGACGTTCGCGGCCGGTCTCGTGCCGCGGCCCGACGGGCCCGCCATCCTGCTCGACGTCGCCCGGCTCCTCGAGGCGCTCCGCGCCCCGTGGCGGCCGGCCGGCCCGGAGACCCAGCCATGAATCGACGACGCTTCCTCGGCTTCCTCGCCGGAACTCCCGCCGCGCTGCTGGCGGCGCGTCACGCCTCGGCGCAGTCGCCTCCCGCCGGGGCCCGCCCCGCCGCCGCCGTGCTGAGCTCCGGCGCGCCGGGCGTGACGATGTCCGAGATCCGCATCGGCATGACGGCGGCCATCAAGGGTCCGCAGGCCGGTCTCGGCACCGAGCTCTACCGCGGCGCGCAGGCGTACTACGAGGAGATCAACGCCCGCGGCGGCATCCACGGACGAACGCTGAAGGTGGTGGCCCTCGACGACAACTACGAGCCGAACCCGTGCATCCGGAACACCATCGCGCTCCTCGAGAAGGAGTCGGTGTTCACACTCTCGAACTACGTCGGCACGCCGACGCTGACGCGGGCGCTGCCCGTGATCAAGCGCTACGCCGAGCAGAACGTCGTGCTCGTCGGCAACTTCACCGGGGCCCAGCCGCAGCGCGAGCCGCCGTACGTCGACCAGGTGTTCAACATCCGCGCCTCGTACCGGCAGGAGATGATGGCCCTCGTCGATCGGTTCTGGGCGGTGGGCGCGCGCTCGTTCGGCGTCTACTACCAGATCGACGCCTACGGCCGCAGCGGTACCGACGGCGTGGCACGCGGGCTCGCGCAGCGCGGTGCGCGCATCACGGCCGAGGCCACCTATCCGCGCCAGGCGAAGTTCGCCGACGACATGACGCCGGCCGTGAACCACCTGCGCCAGGCCGGCGTGGACGTGGTGCTGTGCACGGGCGCCTACCAGGGCTGCGGCGCCTTCGTGAAGTCGGCGCGCGACGCCGGCTTCACGGTGCCGATCTCCAACGTCTCGTTCGTGGGCTCCGACGCGATGCTCCGGCTCCTCGTCCAGCACGGCAAGACCAACGGCCGCGACTACACGCGCGCCCTCGTGAACTCCCAGGTCGTGCCGAGCTACGACGACACGAGCCTGCCGGGGGTCCTCGAGTACCGCACGTTCATGGACCGGTACAGCCCGATGGTGCCGGAGACGCTGCGCGACGCGAACTACGCGCCGCAGAAGATGAGCTTCATCAGTCTCGAGGGCTTCGTGAACGCCAAGGTGGTGGTGGAGGCGCTGCGCCGCGCCGGACCGTCGCCCACGCGGGCGTCGTTCCGCCAGGCGCTGGAGTCGCTGCGCAACTTCGATCTCGGGATCGGCGCGGCGCTGACCTTCGGCCCCGAGCGGCACCAGGGTCTCGACTCCGTCTACTTCACTCGCGTCGAGGGCGAGCGGTGGGTTCCAATTACCGACTGGTCGTCGGCCATCCAGGTCTAGGAGGGCGGTCATGGCACAGGCGCGCACACGGTTCGGACTCCTCCCCAAGATCATCGTGTTCCTGGCGGTGGTTCTGATTCCGCTCGCCGCCGTCACCTGGTACGTGTCCGTGCGCACGCTGCGCGAGCGGATGACGGACGAGTTCACGTCGAAGGGGACGGCCATCGCCAACAGCCTGGCCTCCTCCGGCGTGGACCTCATCCTCAACCGTGACGCGTCCACCGTGCAGGCCCTCATCGACCAGTTCGTCTCGATCGGCGGCGTGGCCTACGTCATGGTCTACGACCCGCAGAAGACGCTCATCGCGCACACGTTCCACCCGATCGTCCCGCCCGACCTGATCGACAAGAACCTCGTGCCCGGCGAGACGTCCAAGCAGGTCCGCGAGATCCACTACACGGATCCCGTGACGGGCGCCCCGCGCTCGATCATCGACGTCGGCGTGCCCATGCTCGCCGGCCAGGTCGGCACGGTGCGGGTGGGCATGAACAAGGCCATCATCGACGGCGCGGCCGGGCAGTCGGGCTGGTTCCTCTTCGCCGTGTTCGGCGGCGTGGCGTTCCTGGCCGTGGCCGCCGGCGCCGTCTTCGCGCGCCGGCTGACGCGCCCGATCGGCGACATCGTGCGCGCGGCCGAGCAGGTGGGCCGCGGCGACCTCACGCACACCGTGAAGGTCCGGTCCCGGGACGAGATCGGCCAGCTCGCGCGGACCTTCAACGACACCGTCACGCGGCTGCGCTCGCAGGTCTTGACGGAGGCCGAGCGCGACGAGGAAAAGAAGCGCCGCGAGGACCTCCAGAAGAACATCGCGACGTTCCTCGAGACGGTGACCCAGATCTCCCAGGGCGATCTCCGCAAGCGCGGCGACGTGACCCCGGACATCCTCGGCAACGTCGTGGACGCCGTCAACCTCATGGTGGAGGAGATCGGCGCGCTGCTCGCCGACGTCCGCCACGCCGCCCTGCGCGTGTCCGCCAGCGCCGGCGACATGCTGAGCGCGACCGACCAGATGGCCAGCGGCGCCGAGAAGCAGGCCCGCGAGGCCACCGTGGTCAGCCGCGAGGTGGAGACGATGTCCCGCTCCGTGCAGCTGGTCGCCTCCAACGCCGCCTCCGCCGCCACGGCGGCCGGGCAGACGCTGGAGGCGGCGACGCGCGGCGAGACGTCCGTGCGCGACAGCCTCGCCGGCATGCAGCGGATCCGCGGCGAGGTGCAGGTGATCTCCAAGCGCATCAAGAGCCTCGGCGACCGGTCGCTGGAGATCTCCGAGATCGTGGACACCATCGAGGAGATCGCGTCGCACACCAACCTCCTCGCCCTCAACGCCGCCATCGAGGCGGCGGGCGCGGGCGAGTCGGGCGTTCGCTTCGCGGTCGTGGCCGACGAGATCCGCAAGCTCGCCGAGCGCGCCGCCAAGGCCACCAAGGACATCGCCGCGCGCATCCGCGCCGTCCAGGCGGAGACGCAGGAGGCGGTGGTGGCCATGGAAGAAGGCACGCGCGAGGTCGAGGCGGGCTACGCGGTCACCATTCGCGCCGAGGAGAGCCTGAAGTCCATCGCCGGCATCTCGAAGACGTCGGCGGAGCTGGCCGAGGAGATCTCGACGTCGTCGCAGCAGCAGGTGCGCGGCGCCGACGGCGTGGTGCGGGCGATGCGCTCGATCGCCGACGTGGCGGTGCACACGGAACAGGCCGTGCTCCAGACGCGACGCACCGTGGACGATCTGGTCAAGCTGGCCGACGAGCTCACCCGCAGCCTGGCCCGGTTCAAGCTCGCGGCGGTCTGAGGGAGGAATGGCCGAGCCGGCCGAACAGGAGTTCCTCCGCTCCATCTTCCTGATGGAGGCGTGGGACACGGTGGCCGCGCTGGAGGGCGCGCCGGCGACGCTGGCGCGCGCCGACGGCATGGACGAGCTGTTCGTCGTCACCCACCGGCTCAAGGGCGCCGCCTCGCTCCACGGCTTCCCCGCCATCGCGGAGCTGGCCGCCGAGGTCGAGGAGGCGCTCGCCAAGCTGCCGCCCTCGAAGCGCAAGCTGACGGCGCTGGTCTCACAGCTCAAGCGCGCGCTCGACGCCGCGGCCGTGGGCGTGCCGGCGCCGGAGCCACCCGCGCCGTCCGCCGCGCCCATCGAGTCGGGCGATCCCGTGAGACGAGAGCTGGAGGCGTTCTTCGCGGGCAACGCCGACGTGGTTTCCTACTTCCTGCCCGAGGCGACGGAGCACCTCGACGGCGTGGTGAGCGCGCTGAGCGCGCTCGAGCGCCGCGACGACGAGGACGCGCTGGCGCGCCTGTTCCGCGCCGTCCACACGCTGAAAGGCGCGGCCTACGTCGTCGGCTGCACGCGGGTCGGCGAGGTCGCCCACCGGATGGAGGACGTGCTCGTGGCCGCGCGCGAGGGCCAGGCCCCCGTCACACCGCGCACCGTCGAGACGCTCTTCGCCGCCGAGGGCGCGCTGCGCCTGATGCTCGGCCTGTCGCCCGATCCGTCCGCGCGCATGACGGCCGTGGTCGCGGACGTGCGCGCGCGGCTCGACGCGCTGCTCGCCGGCGTGGCCGTGCCCGCGCCGGCGCCCGTGGCCGAGGCGCCGGCGGTGGACGCGCCCCTCGCGCGCCCGGCGACGCGGCCGCAGATCCCGGGCCGGCCGCTGCGCCAGACGATCCGCGTCAACCTCGAGCGCCTCGACTCGCTGATGGACCTGGTCGGCGAGCTCGTGATCGGCCGCGAGCGCGTGGACCGACGCCTCGACGAGGTCGACCGCGTGGCGGCCGCGCTCCTCGCGAGCCGGTCGCGGCTCGCCCAGTGCGTGGCCGACTTCGAGCGCCGCCAGTTCGAGCCGCGGCGGCCCGCGGAGACGCCGGCGGCGTCCGCGGGCGGGCTCTCGGTCTCCGAGCTCTTCGCGGAGCTCGAGTTCGACCGCTACGACGACGCGGGCATCTTCGCGCGCACCGTCGCCGAGATCGCGGCCGACATCGCCGAGTTGCAGTCCGAGCTGAGCGCGGTGAGCCGGACGCTGCGCGACGATGTCGCCCACGTCCACCGGATCACCGGCGCCCTGCGCAGCGAGATCGGCCGCGCGCGCCTCGTGCCCATCGGCAGCCTCTTCGGCCGGTTCGTGCGCCAGGGCCAGGAGGCGGCGCGCGTGGCCGGCAAGAGCGTGCGCTTCGAGACGCGCGGCGAGACCGTCGAGCTGGACACCTCGATCATCGAGCAGATCGTCGATCCGCTCCTGCACCTCGTCCAGAACACCATCGCGCACGGCATCGAGCCGCCCGAGGAGCGCCGCGCGCTCGGCAAGCCGGTGGCGGGCACGGTGACGCTCTCGGCGGCCCACGAGGGCGGCGCGGTGCTGGTGGAGGTCGAGGACGACGGGCGCGGCCTCGACCCCGACGTGCTGCGCCGGCGCGCCGTCGCGCAGGGCTTCGTGCCCGCCGACGCCGTGCTCGACGACCGCGAGGCGCTCGACCTCGTCTTCCTGCCGGGCTTCAGCACGGCGCGCGCCGTCACCACGGCGGCGGGCCGCGGCGTGGGCATGGACGTGGTGCGCACCAACGTCCGGCGGCTCAACGGCGACGTCGAGGTGCGGAGCGTCGTCGGCGAGGGCACGCGGTTCACGCTGCGCCTGCCCCTGACGCTGCTCGTGTCCGAGGCGCTCCTCGTCACGGTCGCCGGCGAGCGCATGGCCGCGCCGCTGAACGCCGTGCAGATGGTCATGGAGGTGCGGCCCGAGGACACGCGGCCCGGCCCCCGCGGCGAGGCGATCGTGGTGGGCGAGGAGACCGTGGACCTCGTGCCGCTCGCGGCGCTGCTCGGGTTCGAGCCCCCGCCGCGGCGCGCGCGCCGCGCGGTGCTGGTGGTGCGCGGCGCGGGCCGCGCCGTCGCCATCGAGGTGGACGAGATCCTCTACAAGCAGGAAATCGTCATCAAGCCGCTCGGCGAGTTCCTGACGGGCGTGGGGCCGTACGGCGGGGCGAGCGTGGGCGCCGACGGGCGCGTGACGCTGCTGCTGGACCCGGGCGCGCTCGTCGAGGCGGGGACGCGGGCCGTCGTCGCGCGCGACGAGGGCCGCGCCGCGCGTCGCCGCGGGGACGTCGTCGAGGCGACCCCGCGCCGCCGCGTGCTGCTCGTCGACGACTCGGTCAGCATCCGGAAGTTCGTCGGCCAGATGCTCGAGAAGGCGGGCTTCGACGTCACCACGGCCGCCGACGGCATGGACGCGCTCGCGCGGCTGGCCGAGGGCGCCGTCGTCGACGTCGTCGTGACCGACCTCGAGATGCCACGCATGAACGGCTACGAGCTGATCGACGACCTCCGGCGGCGCGCCGCCACGCGCGACCTGCCCGTGATCGTCCTCACCACGCGCGCGGGCGACAAGCACGTCGCCCTCGCCAGGAGCCTGGGCGTGCGCCACTACGTGACCAAGCCCGTCGAGGAGCAGGCCTTCGTCAGCCTCGTGAGCTCGCTGGTGCCGGCGTGAAGGCCCTGCTCGTCGATCCCGATCCCAACCGCTCGCCGTTCCTGGCCGAGGCGCTGGAAGTGAGCGGCGCGGAGGTGTCGGTGGCGCCGAGCGCGTCGTTCGCGCTGACCATGCTCGAGTGGAACAAGCAGGACGTCATCATCAGCCGCGCGCGGCTGGGCGACATGGAGGGCCACGAGCTGTGCTCCATCGTGCGCAGCGACCCGTCCACCAAGGAGGTGCGCTTCGTGCTGGTGGTGGGGCCCGGCGAGAGCGTGCCGACCCAGAACGCGCTGGCCGGCGTCGATCTCGTGCTGCCCGACGCGCTCAGCCCCAGCACGATCGCCACGCGCGTCGTGCAGATCTTGCGCAAGCAGGTCGACCTGACCGCGCCGCCGCTCGCGCCCGTGCTCGCGGCGCCGTCCGATCTCATCGTGCTGCCGGATCCGGTCGCGCCGCCCGAGCCGGCGATCGTGGCCGCACCCGTCATGGCGGCGCCCGCGGCGGTCGCCGCGCCCCCGCCGCCGCCCGTCGTGCCCGCGCCCGCGCCGATCGTCGCGCCGCCCGTCGTGACGCCCGCGACGGCCGTGGCCGGTCTCGACGCCGTCGGCGCGAACGGCAACGCGCGCACGTTCCAGGGCGCCCTCGGCGTGCTGGAGATCGAGGAGCTGACCCAGGCCATCGCGGTCGGCGGCAAGACGGGGCGGCTCGTGCTCGTCCTCTCCGCGGGTGGCGGCCTCATCGTGTTCAACGGCGGGCGCCTCACGCATGCGGAGTTCAGCGGGCTCACGGGTGAGCCGGCCTTCGGCGCGCTCGTCGCGGCCTCGCACCGCGAGCGCGGCGGGAAGTTCTGCTTCATCCCTGTGCATCCGACCGAGCTGGGCACGCAGCCCAAGACCATTGTCCGCGGCGTCGAGCAGCTGCTCCTCGACGTCGCGCGGGCGCTGGACGAGGAGAAACGGGCATGAGCAAGGTCCTGGTGGTGGACGACAGCCTCAGCGTGCGCAAGGTGGTCGAGCGCGCGCTGGCGGGCCGGCAGATCGACGTGGTGTGCGCGGCCTCCGGCAGCGAGGCGCTCGAGCGGCTCGAGCGCGACGCGCCGGACGTCGTGGTGTGCGACGTCGTGATGCCCGACCGCGACGGCTACGAGATCTGCGAGTTCATCAAGAGCCACCCGCGCCTCGCGCACACGCCCGTGCTGCTGATGTCCGGCATCGTCAACGACGAGGTGCGCGCGCGCGCCGCCCAGGCCAAGTCCGCGGGCATCCTCGCCAAGCCGTTCGCCGCCGACGATCTCGTGCGCCATCTCGACAGCCTCCTCGCCGCGCGCCTCGCCGCGCCGGCGCCCGTCCCCGTGCGCGCGACGCCGCCGCCGATCGAGATGCCGGCGCCGCCGCGCGAGGCGCCGGCCGCGCGCCGCGAGGCGCTGCGGCCCGAGCGCGTCCCCGTCGCCGCGCCCGCGCCCATCGGCGACAACGCCGCCGCCGTGCTCGCGCAGTTCGGCGCCATGGACGGCGTGCAGTGGGCGGTGCTGGCCGACCGCGAGGGCTTCGTCATCGAGGCCACGGCCAACGCGGGCGTGGATGCCGACGTGGCGGGCGCGCTCGGCGCGTGCCTGGCCGAGTCGTCCGACGGCCTCGGGCGCGAGCTCGGCCGCGGCGCGCTCCAGGGCGTCATCCTCGAATACGAGAAGGGCATGGTCGTGCTCTACGGCGTGGGGAGCGTGGGACTGCTCGCTGTCGGCATCACCGAGCCGAGCGTGCTGGGCAAGGTCCGCTACTTCGCGCGGCGGGCGCTGCCCGAGCTGGCGCGGGTGATGTGACGTGAGCCGCTACCGCCCGTCCCGCCTCGGGCTGTGGCTGCGCGCGCTGGGAGTGGTCGTGGCCTACCTGGCCGCCACGGCCGCGCTCTTCTGGCTCGACGTCGGCGACGCCGGCCTCGCCCCGCCGTGGGCGGTGGTGGCGGTGCCGCCGTTCGTCTACGCGGTCCTCTCGCTCGTGCTGCTCCGGCGCACGTCGTTCGGCCGCCGGCTGAGCTGGCTCGGCGGCGCGTGCCTGACCTATGTCGCGCTCGGCGTGTCCGCCGCCGCCGTCTTCTCCAATCTCACGACGCTGGCGCCGATCTCCGCGCTCGCGCACGCGTTCGCCCGGCTCGGGCCCGCGCCGTTCCTGACGCTCGTGGCCGCGCCGCTCGTGCTCCGGCCGTTCCGCGGCCGGGTGCTCTCCCCGCGCCCGGCGCGCCCCGCCTCACGCGAGCCGCTGCACTTCACGCCGGTGACGGGCGAGACGCCGTTCGCGCGCGAGGCGCGGCGGCGCACCGGCGCCCCCGAGCCGGCGGCGGCCCCCTCGGCGCCCGCGGCCGCCGCGCCGGCCGCGCCGGTCGCGGCGCCCGCGGCGCCGGCGCCGCCGCTCGACGAGGCCGTCATCCGCATCCGCTTCGAGCGCGTGGCCGCCCAGCTGCCCGCCGGCGTGTTCACGCTGCCGATGGATCGCGTCGCCGAGAGCCTGCGCGAGCCCCACTGGCTCACCGTGCCCCGGCGCGTCGTGGTGGCGCAGCTGGCCGAGGGCGCCGTGCACGTGGACTGGGCCCTGGTCGCCTCGCAGTTCCCGTCGCTGGCGCTGGCCATCACGGACGTGGAGTTCCGGAGCAAGTATCCGGACCTCAAGCTCATCCTGCCGATGGACGACGTGCTCAAGCAGCTGCCGCGCGGCGTGCTCGCGACGGGCGGCAGCCCGAGCCCGCTCGCCGGGCTCGACGCGTTCCCGGCGCCGTTCCAGCCCCTCGCGGTGCCGCGCGACGTCGTCCCGTCGGCGCCGGCCGCGAGCGACTCGCCGGACTTGCCGCCGGGCGTCGTGATCGCGTCACCGGGGGTGGCCGTCGCGCCGCCGCCGCCGGTCGCGATCGCGCCGCCGCCCGCGCCCGTCGTCGCGGCTCCCGCGGCCGTCGCGCCGGTCGTGCCGCCGCCGCCCCTCATGGCGCCGCCGCCCCTGGCGCCGCCGCCGCCGATCGTCGCGCCCCCCGCGCTCGTCGCGACACCGCCCCCCGTCGTGACGTCGCCCCCCGTGGTGGCGCCGCCGCCTCCGCCGCCGCCCGCTCCGGCGCCGGTGGTGGCGGTGGCGCCGCCGCGTGAGGTGATCGATCGCGAGGCGCTCGCGCGCCTGGCCGCGGGCCTCACGGGCGCCGGGACGTTCGAGTCGTGGTCCGGCGTCGTGGACGGCGTGCCCCTGGTGGCGTTCCTGGCGCCCACGCTGCCGCGCGACGCCGTGACCGCCGTCGCCGCGCGCATCGCGGCGCTCCTCGGCGCCGCCGCCGGCGAGCAGGTCACCGTGCGCACCGCGCGCGCGGCCATCGTGGTGAGCGCGGCGCCCACGCCGGTCGTCGTCGCCGCGCGGCGGCCCGGCGCGCCGGTGGCGCTGCTCGAGCTGCGCGGCGCGCGCGCCGCGAGCCTGGTGGGCCGCGCCGGCGAGGGCGCGGGGCCGCCCGCGCGCGCGCTGGCCACGCTGGCCCTCGAGCCGCGCGTCGTCGACGTGGCGGGCAGGCTCGGCGCCTTCGGCGAGATGGAGCCCGCGCTGCTCGCGGATCCCGCCGGCGCGCGCGTGTACGTCTTCCGCGAGCCGGGCCGCGAGGCCAAGCACGTGGCCGCGCTCGCGCTGGCGGCGTGGGAGGTCGCGCGCACGCGCGACGGCGACCTGGGCGCGCTCGAGTC
>DASYTM010000089.1:0-15870 GCA_036002345.1 Candidatus Methylomirabilota bacterium
TCGCGCCGCCGCTCGGTGTATTTCGGCGGCGCGAGATGGATCTCGATCCGCCGCGGCCGCTCGGTCTGGAGCAGCGTGGTCCCGTGCCGCACGCGCACCTTTCTTCCCGTCGTCTTCCTGGACGCCTTCGCCGCCATACACGCACCTCCAGCCTCACGTTGAGAGAGCAACGCGGCTGCCACCCGCGAGTGGCCCGGAAGTCCGCGTGAGACAAGTCTCCGCCGCGGCCCGCGGCCCAGGCACGCTGGGACTCGCGCGCCTCACGCGTCCCACGCCCGCCCCACGCGGCGAGCCGCGCGCGGGCCGGAACCCCTGATCTGGCGGACCTCCCGGCCTGGCCGTGGTGTTGCACCCCGACGGGGGGCGGAGACGCCATGAAGATCCTGCTCGCGACCGACGGCTCGCCGGATGCGACCGACGCGGTGGAGTGGCTGGAGCATCTGCCGCTGCCGGAGGACACGTGCGTCGAAGTCGTCAGCGTGATGCCGTACCCCACCCCCACGGAGGCGGCCGTCGCGCTCGCGTGGAGCGAGGTCCGCGCGGAGAGCGAGCGCGTCGTCGACGAGGCGGTCCGCCGCGTCGCCAAGCGCTGGCCGGCCGTGATGGGAGGCGTGCTGGCGGGCGCCGAGCCGCGCGTGGCGATCGTGGAGGCCGCGGCCGCGACCGACGCGGATCTCATCGTCGTCGGAGCGCGCGGGCTCGGCGGCGGCGCCTCCCTGCTGCTGGGCAGCGTCTCCCTCGGCGTCACCCGGAACGCGCCGTGCCCGGTCCTCGTGTGCAAGGGCGCGCCGCGTCCGTTGCGCGCGGTCACGCTCGCCCTCGACGGCGCTCCGCCGACGCGCGCGCCGCCGCGGACTTCTTCGGCGGTCTCGCCCTGCCGGCGGACCTGGCGGCGCGCCTGACCGGCGTCGTCGAGCCGCTGCGCTATCCAACGACGGCGCCCGAGATCATCGGCGGCGGGCTGCGGGCGGCGATGCGGGATCTCGAGAACGAGCGGCGGCACGCCCTCGAGGCGGCCCTCGCCCCAACCCCGCGGACGTGATCGTCGTGGGCGCCCGCGGACTCGGCGTGCTGGAGCGGCTCGCGCTCGGCAGCGTCTCGGAGGCCGTGCTGCGCCACGCCACGTGCCCCGTGCTGGTGATGCGTCCGCCGCGCTAGGCGCCGGCATCGGCCACCGGAAAGGTCAGCACGAAGCGCGTGCCCTTGCCGGGCGTCGAGTCCACTTCCACCGTGGCGTGGTGGTCGTTGAGGATCCCGTAGGTGACGGAGAGGCCCAGGCCCGTCCCGCTCGGCTTGGTCGTGAAGAAGGGCTCGAAGATGCGCGACAGGTGCTCGGGCGCGATGCCGGCGCCGGTGTCGGCGACCACGAGCCGGACGGTGCGGTCGCCGACCGACGTGGTGATCGTCACGTCGCCGCCGTCCGGCATCGCCTGCGCCGCGTTGGTGACGAGGTTGAGGACGACCTGCTGCAGCGCGTTGGCCTGCCCCAGCACGGGCGGCAGCGCCGCCGCCTCGTAACGCACGCGCACGCCCTGCCGTTCGTACTGCGGCGCGACGAGGACGAGCACCGCGTCCACGATCTCGTTGAGATCCACGAGCGTGTGCTCCTGCGGGCTCTGGCGCGCGAACGAGAGCAGGCCGTTCGTGATCGTGGCGACGCGCTGCGCGTGGCGGTGCAGCACCCGGAGATCTTCGACGACCTCCGCGGGCAGCGTGTTCGCCTCGGCGTCCATCAGCATGAGCTCGATGCGCGTCGTCATCACGCCGACCGGGTTGTTCACCTCGTGCGCGAACCCCGCCGAGAGCTGGCCCAGGGCGGTCAACCGCTCGGTCTGGCGGCTGGCCCGCTCCATGGCGCGGCGCTGGGTGATGTCGGTGACGAAGGCGAGCGCGCGGAGCCCCTCGTCCGTCCGCACGTAGCTCAGGGAGATCTCGACCGGGAACTCGGTGCCGTCGGCGCGGCACGCCACGAGGTCGAGGCCGCGGCCCATCGGCCGGACGCGCGGGTCCGCGAAGTAGCCGGCGGTGTGCCGGGTGTGACGCGCGCGCAGCCGCTCGGGCATCAGCGTCTCGACGGTCGTGCCGACCATGCGCTCGCGTGGGACGCCGAACATCGTCTCGGCCTGCCGGTTCGCCGACACGATGCCGCCACGCTCGTCGACGACGAGGATCGCCTGGCCCGCCGCCTCCAGCACCGCGCGCGCCTGTGCCTCGCTCCGCCGCAGCGCCTCCTCCGCCTGCTTGCGCTCGCTGATGTCGGTGACGAAGCCCACGCAGCGCAGCGCCTCGCCGGCGCCCGTGTAGCTCAGGCTGATCTCGACGGGGAAGCGCGTGCCGTCCTTGCGCTGGCCGGTGAGGTCGAGGCCAACGCCCATCGGCCGCACGTGGGGATTGGCCACGAACCGGCCGCGGTGCTCGGCATGCGGTCCCCGCAGATCGCGGGGCACGAGCACTTCGAGGCTCTGCCCGAGCAGCTCCTCGCGCCGATAGCCAAACATCTCCGCGAGCCGCGCGTTGACGAGAGTGATGGCGCCCGTGCGGTCGATGGCCACGATGCCCTGCGAGGCCGACTCCAGCAGCGTGGACATCGCCTCGAGCTCCTCGATGCGGCGCCGGAGCTCTCGGATCTCCGCGTCTCGCGCGTCGTGTCCGCCCACGGCGCGATCATAGCGCACGGTCGAGTAGAGCCCAGGCCCGGCATCTACTCCTTGATCACCTGGCCGTAGGCCGGCTTCGTCGCGAGGCCCGTGCCGTCGGTGAAGATCTGCTTGATCTCGAGGAAGTCGTTCAGCCCGTGGTAGCCGAGCTCGCGCCCCATGCCGCTCTGCTTGTACCCGCCCCAGATGCCTTCCACAGGCTGGGCGTAGTTGTCCCAGATCCAGACCGTCCCGGCGCGAATCCGGCGCGCCACCCGCAGGGCCCGCGGGTAGTCGGCGCTCCAGACCCCGGCCACCAGGCCGAAATCGACGGCATTCGCCAGCTCGACGGCTTCCGCTTCGTCGTGGAAGGTCGTGACCGCCACCACCGGGCCGAAGATCTCCTCCTGGCCGAGCCGGGAGGCGTTGTCGACGCCGGCGAAGATCGTGGGCTCCACGTAATAGCCGTGGTCGTAGTCACCACCCTGCAGCTTGCGGCCACCGGTGACCAGGCGGAAGCCGGCGTCCACGCCGTACTTGATGTAGTCCTGGACCACCCGCTCCTGGTTGCTCGAGATCAGCGGCCCCATGTCGGTGGACTGCTTCGACGGATGTCCGACCTCGATCTTGCGCGTCAGCTCGGCCACCCGGGCCAGGAACCGGTCGTGGATCCCCGCCTGCACGAGCAGCCGCGTGGTGGCGCCGCACGCCTGACCGGCGTTGCGGAACATCCCGAAGATCGCGGCGCGCGAGGCGGCCTCCACGTCGGCGTCGTCGAAGATCACGTACGGGGCCTTGCCTCCGAGCTCCAGGCTGACCCGCTTCACTTCCATCCCGGCCTGCGAGCCGATCATCTTGCCGGTGCTGGTCTCGCCGGTGAAGGAGATCTTGTCCACCTTCTTGTTGGCGATGATCTCCGTGCCGACGACGTTGCCCGGCCCCGGGACCAGGTTGACCACGCCCTTCGGCAGACCGGTCTGATGGATGAGCTTGACCAGCTCATAGGTGGCGGCCGGAGTGTAGCTCGCGGGCTTGATCACGAGCGTGCAGCCGGCGGCGAGGGCGGGGGCCACCTTGCGCGCGCTCTGGGTGAGCGGAAAGTTCCACGGCGTGATCATTCCCACCACACCCACCGGCTCCCGGACCAGGTTGATCGTGGAGCCGCTGGGCAGCGTGAAGGATTCGCCGTACAGCTTGCCCGCCAGCCCGGCGTAGAACTCGAAGATGTCGGCGGCCGCGCCCACGTGCGGCACCGCCTGCCGCATCGGCATGCCGACTTCGAGGCTTACCACCGCGGCCAGGCGGTCGGCGTTGTCGCGGATCAAGCGCGCCGTGCGGAACAGCACCTGCTCCCTGAGCTTGTAGTTGTAGATCCAGTTGCCGGCGTTGCTATCGAAGGCGGTCCGGGCGGCGTCGATGGCGGCACGCGCGTCCTCCAGCGTCCCCTGCTCGGCGACCGTCGCGACCTGGCGGAAGTCCGCCGGGTTCTCGCGCGAGAACTGTCGGCCGCTCGAGGCCTTGCCTTCGTCGCCGTCGACGACCAGGGGGCACCGGAGCGGCAATCGGAGCGTGTCAGTGTTGGAAGCCATTGGTCACTCCTCGTCGAAGTGGACGGAACCATGGGGTATGGCGCGGGCGGCTGTCAAGGCGCACCGGGCCAGAGCAGCGGCGCCAGCAGGACGACGACGGCCGCGGCGATGAGCGTGAGGGGCGCGCCCACGCGCACGAAGTCGCTGAAGCGGTAGCCGCCCGGCCCGTAGATCAGGAGATTGCCATGGTGCCCGATGGGCGTGAGGAACGCCACCACCGAGGCCATGGCCACCGTGACCACGTACGGCTCGGGGGCGTGGCCGAGCGCCTCCGCGAGCGCCACCGCCACCGGCGCGAAGAGCGCCGTCGTCGCGGCGTCGGACATGAATTGCGTGATGACGCCAACCACCGCGAAGAGCGCGAACAGCACCAGCGCCTGGCTCCAGCCTTCGAGCGTGCCCTGCAGCCACGCGGCCAGCGTGGCGGCGGCGCCGCTCGACTTCATGGCCGCGCCGAGCGGAATGGCGCCGGCGATGAACACGTAGATCCGCGCGTCGATGGCACGGTACGCCTGCGGCGCGGTGAGGCAGCCCGTCAGCACCATGGCCACGGCGCCGGCGAGGCCGGCCATCTCGATGGAGAGCACGTCGAAGGCGGCCGCCAGCACGGTGCCGGCCATGATGGCCACCGCGAGCGGCGCCTTCCGCCGCGGCGTGGGCTCGCCCTGGAACGGCACGAGCATCAGGATGCCGGGGTCGCGGGCGACGCGCTCCAGCGCCTCGTCGTCGCCCTGGAGCACGAGCACGTCGCCGGGGCACAGCCGGATCTGCGCGAGCTCCTCGTCGAGCCAGCCGTCGCGGCGCCACAGGCCGAGCACGATCGCGCCGTAGCGCCGCCGGAAGTCGAGGTCGCCGATCGTGCGCCCCTTGAGCTCCGAGCGCGGCGCGACGACAGCCTGCACCAGGCGCGCGGCGTGGTCGTCCGCGTCCGGCTTCGACGGCTCGTCGGGGCGGTACTGCGCCACCGGATGCAGCTCGACCCCCGCCTCGCTGCGGATGGCCACGATGTCGTCGGGCGACGTGCGCACGAGCAGCACGTCGCCCGGCTCGAGCCGGCGGCCGTCGAGCGGACGTGGGACGCGGCGGCCCTCGTGCACCAGGCCCACGACGTCGAGCTTGAACGGCCCCTGCTCCTCCACCTCGCGCACCGTCTTGCCGCGGAACGGCGACCCCTCGAGCACGGTCAGCTCGGTGAAGTACTCGTCGAGGCGGAAGCGGTTGGCGGCCGTCTCGGCGCCCTTGCGCTCAGGCAGGAGCCAGCGGCCGACGAGGAGCACGAAGAGCGTGCCCGCCGCCGACAGCGCCAGCCCGATCGGCGCGATCGAGAAGATGCCCAGGCCCGGCCGGCCCGCCTCGCGGAGCGCCTGCGAGGCGATGAGGAAGGCGGGGGCGCCGATGATCGTGATCGTCGTGCCGAGCGAGGCGGCGAACGACATCGGCATGAGCAGCTTGGAGGCGGGAATCTTCTGCGCCCGCGAGAGCTCGAGGATCACGGGCAGCATGATCGCGGTGGTCGTGACGTGGTGCGTGAACGCGGACAGGAGCGCCACCGACGGCATGATCACGGCGATGGCGCGGCCCCAGTGGGCCCCCGCGAGCCGGCCGACCCAGCGCCCGAGCGTGTCCGACACGCCGGTGCGATGGAGCGCCGCGCTCAGCACGAAGATGGCGGCGACCACGATGGCGGGCTCGCTGCCGAAGCCCGCGAGCGCCTTCTGCGGCTCCAGCAGGCCGGTGACGGCCAGCGCCAGCACGATCAGCAGCGCGACGACGTCGTTGCGCAGCCGCTCGGTGATCAGCAACAGGAACGCCGCGGCCAGGATCGTGAAGAAGACGAGCTGCGGCGCGTCGAGGGCGGCCACGCCGAACGAAGGAAGCACGCGCCGTGCCAGGACGAGCGTTTGACACCCTGCCGCGCGGACCTCTAGAATCGCCGGTGCCGCCTGCTATGGACGTGAACCTCGAGACGTTTGGTCGCCAGTTGGCTGGCCTCACCGGTCGCTTCGCCGATCTGGGCGCGAAGCTGGCCGAGGCCGCCCGCGAAATGCAGGACGGCGGGGCGCCGCCCGCCGACGCGCTCGTGGAGGCGCTGGGCGCGGCGCGCATGGAGTTCCTGGAGCTGCGCAACGAGGTCGTGACGGCCGCCGAGTCGCTCGGCGTCGCCGTGCCCGATGGCGTCGAGAGCGCCAAAAGCCTCGAGCCGGTCCTCGCCGCGATGGCCAGCGCGCTGGAAGCGACTCGCCGCCGCGCGCTGCTCGAAGAGGTGCGCGGCCGTGTCGTGTCGGTCCTCGATCGCGTCGCCGGTGTCCGCCACCAGGACGACGAGAGCTTCGGTCCCCTCGTCACCGCGCAGCTCAAGGCCAGGGAGGCCAAGGCCGCCGCGCTCGCGCTGGGCGACGCCACGGCCGAGCAGGCGCAGGCGCTCGTGGACAGCGTGAAGCCCTACGCCGATTTCCTCATGATGCTCGAGGGCACCGACGCGCTCGACGACGAGAAGTTCTCCTCCCTCGAGGACAGCGTCTCCAAGGCCTTCGGCCGTCAGATCGCCGTGGCCATCGCGCGCGGCCGGCTGCTGCTGCCGGGCCAGGCCCCGCGCCCCGCGCCCGAGCCCGAGCCGCCGAAGGCGGCACCCGCGCCGCCGCCCGCGCCGGAGCCCGTGGTCGCCGCCCCGCCGCCGCCCGCGCGCGAGCCCGCGCGCACGGTCGAGGAAAAGCTCGACCGCATGCCGGCGCCGAAGTACGAGCCGCCGCCGGAGCCCGTCCGCGTTGCCGAGCCGGTGGCCGCGGCGCCGGTCGCGCCGGCCGCGCAGTCCGGACCCCCGTCGGCGCCCGACGAGACCGCGCAGTGGTGGCTGGCGGCGTGGGCGCGCTGGTCGGGATGGAAGGGCACGCTGTCGTTCGCCGACGCCGTGAAGGAGGAGCTCTCGAAGTACCCCTACCTTCTGTCGGTGCCGATCCAGAAGAGCCCCGAGTTCGAGGACGGCCTGCTCGCGTACGGCTACTCGATCATCATGGAGCACGTCGAGAAGCAGAATCCCGGCGCCGTCGGCAACGCGCTCAGTAATCTCAAGGCCGGGCAGTCCAAGCCCGTGGGCGAGCAGCTCTTCGACTACCTCGTCACGGAAGGCAACCTCACGCAGACCTACGTCGACTTCGTGAAGAACGTGCTGCTGGCCGCCGTCCCCGAGCCGGGCCCGTGGGTGCAGGCGCGCATCATCCATTCCAAGGACGACACGCGCGTGTTCCAGCGGCCGTCGCCACGCATCGGCGAGACCGAGCAGACCGCGCAGCGCTTCCTCGCCGACGCCCAGCGCTTCACCGAGCACAAGTTCTCCGCCTCGCTGGCGCCGATGACGGCGCGCTTCTTCCTGATCCAGGCCGAGCTGAAGGACGCGCACGGCGTGGAGGCGAAGCTGAAGGTCGGCGGCGCGCCGTCCGACAGCGCGATCGTCCTCACGGTGCCCGCGGCGGGCAAGGCGACCAAGATCGAAGCGCGGCGCTTCACGGAGGAGGGCGTGTCGCTACCGGGGCTCGGCAAGGACCACCTTGCCATCTGGTTCGCGGTCTTCAACGAGAATCCGGCGCGGCAGGCGGACTTCCAGCTCGGGATCACCCTGCGCAAGGACGTGCGGGGGATGAAGAAGTAGCTACTCGTGCGGGGTCGGCGCCGGCGAGGCCGGTGCCGCGGGGTCCTTGTGGGCGCGCGCGAAGGGGCTCTTCGTCACGCCGAGCTTCTGGGCGATCTGGTTGGTGGACTGCACCGTGTCGAGCAGCTTCGCGAAGGCCTGTCCCGCCTCTTCCTTCTCCGCCGTCAGCGTCTCGTTCGCGTGCTTCAACTCCCCGATCTGCTTCTTCATGTCCTCGATCTGCTTCTCGAACTCGCTGTGCTGCGCCTTGCCGCCCGTTTCCTTGTCCTTCGCTTCCGTCAGCTCCTTGCGCAGCCCCATGAGCTCCTTGCGGAGGCGATCGGCCTCGCGCTCGGCGTGCTCGGTCTTCGCCGACGCCTTCTGCACCGAGTCGAGGACCTCCGGGAGGAGCCCGAGGACCTCACGACTATCTTCGATCCAGCGGGTCAGTCGCTCGCGCGCCTGCGTCGCCGCCGCATCTTCCATGGTGATCTCCTGTCCTTCTCTCGACCGCCTCGAAACCCGGCGGATGGTTGCCGACGAGCCTAGCATCGGGGGCCTCGAATGGCAACGGATGATACCTTAACGCCGGGACGCCGATGGCCCTTCCCCTGGTGACAAATATCGGATCACGCGGCCGGCGCCGCCGGTTTCTCATGGGCGTCGGCGGACTGGTGGTCGTACTGCTCCTCGGCGCCGCGTTCGTCCTGCTCGATGCGCCGCGCGGGGCCCGGCTCGTCCTCTTCCTCCCCCTCTTCGCCGCCGCGCTCGGCCTGCTCCAGGCCCGCGGCGGGACGTGAACGGCGCTGGCCTCGCGCGGGATGCGCGAGACGGCGAGCGGCGTGGAGCCCGTGACCGATCCGTGGGCCGCCGGCGAGCTCAGGCGGCAGGCGCGCGAGATCCTGGCGCACGCGTTCCTGATCTCGCTGGCGCTGACCGCGGTCTCGCTCCTCCTCCCCGGTCCCGCCTACTGAGTTTTTGGGCGGCATCGTGCGTGCTACATCGCTGCAACAGCCATACCCGCGGCGCCAAGCGGTGCCCCGGAAACCCGGATATACTCGGAGAGATTCGACCCGGCAGACGAAAGGAGAAAAAGGTCATGTCCGTGAAGCTGTTCGTCGGTGGTCTCTCGTTTTCCACCTCGACCGACGGCCTGCGCGCCGCGTTCGCGCGCTTCGGTGAGGTGGTGTCGGCCGCCGTGATGACCGATCGGGAGACAGGGCGCTCGCGGGGCTTCGGCTTCGTCGAGATGGCGACCACCGAGGAGGCCGAGAAGTCGATCTCCTCGCTCAACGGCACCTCGCTCGACGGCCGCATGATCCGCGTGGACAAGGCGACTCCGCGCGGCGCGGGCGGGCCCCGGCCTCCCCGCCCGATGGGCGGCGGCCCGCGACCCTACGGCGATCGGCCCGCGGGCGGCGGCGGCTTCGGCGGCCCGCGCTTCGGCGCCGGCAGCGGCGGTCCGCGGCCCGGCGGCGGCTTCGGCGGCGGCGGTCAGCGGCCGGGCGGCGGCTTCGGCGGCGACCGGCCGGGCGCGGGCCCCGGCGGGTTCGGCGAGAAGCCGGGACGCGGCCAGCAGCGGCGTGGCGCGGGCCCCGGCGGATTCGGCGACAAGCCGGCCGGCCGCAAGGGTCCGGGCGCCAACAAGCGTGGGCCCAAGCGCGGCCTCGACGGCGGCGGAGGCGGCGGCCGCGGCCGCCCAGGCTCCGACGGCGAGTACCGCTGGGGACGTTAGGGCATCACGCTGTCGCCGCGCGCCGCCTGGCGCGCGAGGATCTCCATCACGAGCGGATAGAAGAGCATGAAGACGAACGCCGCGGTGGCGATCCAGATCGCCGCGCGGACGAGCCTCACTCGAGGAGCTCGGCGAGCGAGCGGATGATCCGGTGCGGGCGCGTGCCGGCATCCGCCGGCAGCCCCGTGCCCCCCCGATCGATCCACACGCCGGTCAGCCCCAGCTGCTGGGGCGCGGTCACGTCCCACTCGAGGTTGTCGCCGACCATCCAGGTGGTTTCGGGCGCCGCGCCGAGCCGGCGCAGCGCCTCGCGGTAGACGCGCACCTCCGGCTTGCCGCAGCCGAATTCGCCCTCGATGAGGATCGCATCGCCGAAATACCGCGCGAGGTCGTGCCGCACGATCTTGTCGCGCTGCTGCCCGGCGTCGCCGTTGGTGACGAGGGCCAGCGGCAGGCCGCGGGCCCGCAGCGCGTCGAGGACCGCGCGCGTCTCGGGGTAGAGCCGCATGGACTGGCGCCGGCGCCCCGCGTAGTCGTGCGCGATGGCGGCGGCGAGATCCGCGTCCGCACAGCCGCAGCGCGTGAGGGCCTCCACGGCGATCTTCGTCCAGGCCCCCAGCATGTTCACGCGCTCGCGCGCGTGGGTCGCGGCGTCCCGGCCCCAGAACCACTTGCGGGTCTCGGTGAGGGCGGCGAGGAGCGTGGCCGCCTCCACGGGCAGGGTGACGGTGCCGCACGCCTGCGCCCACGACTCGTCGATGCCCGCCGAGTACGACAGCAGCGTGTCGTCGAGGTCCAGCAGCAGCGCCTTCACGCGCGGCCCTCCGCGACGAGGGCCCGGGCGTGGCGCGGGTCGCGCACGCGCAGGCTGAGCAAGACTCCCGCGAGCGCGCCGATCAGCGCCGCCCCCGAGAAAACGACGGCAAAGCCCACGGTGTCCGCCAGGAGCCCGGCCACCAGCGGCGCCGCGAACGCCACCGGCGCCAGCGTGGTGTGGCCGAGGCCCACGTACGTCGGCTGCGCCTCCGGCGAGGGGGCGAACTCGAGCATGACGTTCAGGCCCGAGATCGTCACCGAGGCCGACTGCACGCCGGAGAGCACGAAGGCGGCGCCGAACGCCGCGAGCGAGGGCGCGGCCAGCGCCACCACGTTGCCGGCCACGCTCGCCGCCACGCCGGCCAGCAGCGCCACCCGGTGCCCCACGTGGTCGGCGAGCCAACCGAGCGCCAGCGTGCCCGCGATGGTACCGGCGAGGAAGAGGGCGGTGAAGAGGCCGGCCGTCGCGGGCGGCGGCCGCCACATCTGGAGTGCGTACACCGTGTAGAACGCCGCGCCGACCGCGCCCACGGACGACAGCCCGCGGGCGAGGAGATACCAGGCGAGGTTGGCGTTCCCCCGCACGAGCGCGGGCATGCGGCGCAGATAGACGCCGAGCGGCTCGGCGGCGCGCGCGGCGGCCGCGGGCGGCTCGCGCACGAGCCAGAGGGCGACGAACGACAGCGTGACGCAGACCGTGGCCGCGAGAAAACAGAGCGCGTACGCGACGGCGGGCCGGTACGTCGCCAGGAGCTCCGCCGTGACGGCCCCCGCGCCGAGGCCGGCGACGCCCGCCACCACGCTCGAGACCGCGAAGAAGCGGCCGCGCATCGTGTAGGGGATGGCGCGTCCGATCAGGTCCATCCAGGCCGGCATGAGGAGGCCGCCGAGGCCCGTGAGGAGGAGGAGCATCGCGAGCAGCGCCGCGAGCGCCGCGCCCGCCGAGCGCTCCGCGAGCCAGTACGCGACGCCGGCCAGGACGAGGAAGGGCACGCGCTCCCAGATCGTCCACTTGAGGATGAACGGCAGCTTGCGCGCGAGGCCTTCCGTGTAGGGCGCCGCGAAGAGGCACGGCAGGAACCAGCCGATCGTCATCACGGCCGGGATCGCGCCGATCACGACGTTGGGGGCGCCGAGCCAGGCCGCGAACGCGGGCAGGATCGCGGTCGGCGAGACGAACGCCAGCCCGATCACGAACAGTGTGTAGTCGGCGCCCAGCGCGGCGACGTTGTGGCGCAGGTGGGGGGTGCTCACCAGGAGATTCTATCGCCGCCTGGGCTAGAATCGGCCGTCGGCATATGGACAGCGCGTGCGTCGCCGTCGCGATCATGGCCAAGGCCCCGCGGGCCGGAGAGGTCAAGACGCGGCTCTGCCCGCCTCTCGAGCCCGGCGCCGCCGCCGGTCTCTACGAGTGTTTTTTGAAAGACAAGGTGGCCCAGGTGCGGACACTCGCCGGCGCGCGCGGCGTCATCGCGTTCACGCCGGAGGACAGCCGCGGCGTGTTCGAGGCGCTCGCACCGGGCTTCCGGCTGATCGCCCAGCGCGGGGCCGACCTCGGGAGCCGGCTCTTCAACGGCCTCGACGAGCTGCTGCGCGACGGCCACCCGGCCGCCATCGCCATCGACAGCGACACGCCGACGCTACCCACCGAGTTCCTGCGCCGCGCCATCGAGCTCCTGGCGAACCCGGCGACCGACGTCGTCGTCGGCCCCTCCGACGACGGCGGCTATTACCTCATCGGCATGCGGCACGCGCATGCCGCGCTGTTCGAGCGCATGCCATGGAGCACGCCGGAGGTCCTGCCCGAGACGCTGCGACGGGCGGAGGCCAAGGGGCTGCGCGTCGCGTGCCTTCCCCCGTGGTTCGACGTCGACACCCCCGCCGACCTGGACCGCTTGATGGGCGCGCTCACCGCGCGCGAGAGCAGCGCGGCCTCACACACCGCGGACTTCCTCCGTCAGCGAGGCCGTTGACCGTCCGGCGTCACGGCCTGCACGGCCGGATCCCGCCGACGCGTGGGAGCGTCTCGGGGGGCGCGAAGACCGCGAGGTAGCCGTCCGCCGGGGCCAGCCAGAGAAAATCCACCTCGCGGTAGCCGACGGCGGCGAGCTCGCAGCGCAGCAGCGCCGGCGGCGTGCCGTGGTTCTGGGTCGGCTTGTCGTTGTCGATGATGGCGACGCGCGCGCCCGGCGCCAGCGCGGGCCGCAGCCGATAGAGGAACTCGTACGGGTTCTCGATCTCGTGGTAGACGTGCGCGAGGATCGCGACGTCCACGCCGCCCGCCGGCAGCTTCGGGTCGCGCGGGGCGCCGTGCACGAGGGTCACGCCCTCGATCCCCTCGCGGACGAGCCGCGCGCGGAGCCCCTCGAGATAGTCGGATTGCACGTCCTCGGCATAGATCGTGGCGCCACGGCCGAGGCGGCGCGCCAGGCGCACGGTGTAGTAGCCGTCGCCGGCGCCGATGTCGGCGACGCGCAGGCCCGCGCGGATGCCCAGCCGATCGAGCACGCGCGCCGCCTCGCCGCGCGCGTCGCGCGTGGCCTCGTCGGAGTAGGCCGGGGTGATGATCGGCGCCACCGGCCGATCCGGCGCCGGGAAGCGCTGGGCGTCCGCGGGGCCGCACGAGGCGAGGAGCGCCACGACGGTGACGAGCAGGCGGCGGGTCACAGGCTCCATTTCACGCCGCACCCGCGGCACGGTTCCGGCGGTTCGTCGGTCTGCAGCGCGCCCCGGAAGCGGAGGTAGCGCTCGCCCCACCAGACCGCGTCGAGCGTCTCGCGGTACAGGTTGCCCAGGACGATGCCGTCGTAGTGGCCGGTGATCCACGGGGCGATGCAGCACGGCAGCACGTTGCCGCCCACCGTGACGTAGGCCAGCGTCCACGGACGCCGGCACGCGCTCCACGGCTGGCCGGCCCGCGAGGGCGTCAGGCTGATCTCGGGCGCCGTCGCCCCCGAGGCGGAGAAGGCCACGCCCGCCGCACGCGCCGCGGCCTCCGTCGCCGTGATCAGGGCCGCCTCGCGCTCGTGCAGCCGGCCGTAGAGCGACTGCTCCTCCGTGGCCAAGCCGAGGCCGTTGTACACGAGCCGTTGCAGGTGGATCTCGGGCGCATTCACGCGCCGCGCCAGCGGCACGAGCCCCGGGATCTCGTCGATGTTGTCCCGCAGCGCCGTGAACCACAGCGACACGGCCGGCCGCGCGGCGTCGAGCCCGGCCTTCAGACGGGCGAAGGCCTCGAGATTCCGCACGACCCGGTCGAAGGCGTCGACGCCTCGCACGCGCTGGTACGTCGCGGGCGTGCTGGCGTCGAGCGAGACGCGCAGCTCGTCGAGCCCGGCGTCGATCAGCGCGCGCGCGAGCCGGCCGGCGAGCGTGATGGCGTTGGAGTTGAAGAGCACATGGGCGCCGCGCTCCTTGAGGTGGCCGATCATGCGCGGCAGGTCGCGGTTCAGCAGCGGCTCGCCGATGCCGTGGAGCAGCACGCGCTCGAGATCCGGAAACTGGTCGACGACCCGGCGGAACTCGTCCCATGTCAAGTCGCGCTGCGGCTCGCGTCCGCCGAAGGTCAGGATGCACGTCTCGCAGAGCGAGTTGCAGCGGCTCGTCGTCTCCAGATAGAGCGAGCGTGGGAGCGGCGGCCGCAGGGTCAGCGGGACGTCGTTCACGTCGGACGCTCACGCCAGCGCGGCGCCGCCACCCGCGTCAGTAGCCACCACGTGGCCGCGAGCGCGGGCGGGGCGAACTCGATGGCCCGCGCCCAGCCCGGCACGCTCCACGGCTGCTGCAGGAAGAACGCGTAGGCGAACGCGACTGTCCCCGTGAAGGCGATCCACGAGGGCGCCGGCGCCCACGCGAGCAGCGGCACCAGCCAGACCGCGTACCACGGAAAAATGTTCGGGCTCAGCAGCACCAGCCCACCGACGAGCAGCACGGCGCGCTCCGCGAGCGGCGCCGCGCGCCGGACGACGGCCACCGCGCCGATCCACGCCGCCCCGGCCGCGAGCGTCACCGCCGGAACGTCGAGCAGCGAGCGCACGAGGCCGGGATTGAAGCGATCCTCCGTGAGGTACTGGGGCAGCGATCCGAGCATGGCGGACCCGCTCGTCAGAGCCGGCGCGTACCCGGCGAGGAGCGCCGCCGCGAATCCGGCCAGCGCGGCGGGCCACGCCGCCGCCGGGAGCAGCGCGAGGAGCGCCGCGGGATAGAGCTTGAGCGACGCGGCGAGGCCGACGAGCGCGCCCGCGACGGCGTGCCGGCGCCGGAGCATCGCCCACATCGCGCCCGCCACGAGCGGCACGAGCACGCCGTCGAGGTGGGCTGCGCCCCACACCTCGACGAGCACGAGGGGATTCCACGCGTAGACGATCGCGTGCGACGGCGGCCGGCCCCCGGCGCGGAGGAGACCGACCACGACGGCGAGCCCGGCGAGCTCGACGAGCCCGATGGCGAGCTTCATCGCGAGCACGCTGTCGGCCCGCAGGCCGTACACCATCTGGAAGAACCGCTGAGCGGCGGGCGGATAGATGGTGCGCCACGTCGGATGGTTCAGCCGAGGGAACAGCTCGGCGTCGCGCAGCGGGGCCAGCGCCGGGTCGGTCGGCGCGTGGGCGTACGGGCTGACGCCCGCCGCGGCGACCCGAGCGTCCCACACGTAGCGATACGCGTCGGTGGACAGCGTCGGCGGCGCCGGGAGCAGAGCCAGCCGCGCGGCGATGCCGACGGCGACCACGAGCGTCACGATCTCGGGCGTGCGGCCGGCCGGCAGCCACCACACGGCCGCCACGTAACAGACGAACGCGAGGCTGTAGAGGACGAGGAACGAGGCCGGCGCCTCGACGAGATTGGGCACGCGACCGATCACCGCGCACGCCGCGATCAGTCCGACGCCGGCGACGCCGGCGCGGATCATCGCACGTCCGCCGCGGCCCGCAGCGCGGCGCGGAGGAACCCGTAGGCGGCCCGGGTGCTGCCCGCGAGCGTGCCCGAGACCTTCGAGCGCCCCGCGAGCCGCGGCTCCTGCGACACGCGCACCTCGACGACGCGTGCCCCGACCGCGGCGGCCTTCACGACCATTTCCACCGGCCAGCCGAACGCGCGATCGCGCATGCGTAGCCGGCGCAGCAGCGGCACGCGGATCGCGCGGAACGGGGGCACGTCGGTGATCGGCAACCGATAGCGCCACGCGACGAAGGCGGCGATGGCCCGCGTGCCGAGGGTGGCGTGCCACGGATGCTCCGCCGACGGCGCGCGCGCGCCCAGGACGAGATCGGCGCGGTCGGCCTCGAGGGGCTCGAGCAGGCGCGCCAGCTCCTCGGGCCGCTGGCTGCCGTCACCGTCGAGGAACACCGCCACGTCGGCGGACGCGTCCAGGGCCGTCACCCCGGCCCAGCACGCCGCGCCGTAGCCGCGGCGCGGCTCCGACACGACCCGCGCACCGGCGCGCGCCGCCTCGCGGGCGGTGTCGTCGGT
>DASYTM010000090.1:0-12086 GCA_036002345.1 Candidatus Methylomirabilota bacterium
TCATCTACGGCGTCGTCCTGATCCTCATCGTGCGGTTCGCGCCGGAGGGCGTCACGGGCATCGCCGGGCGGTGGCGCACGCGGAGGGACCGTGCTCACGCTTGAGGCGGTGACCAAGCGCTTCGGCGGTCTCACGGCCGTCCGCGCCGTGAGCCTCGAGGTCCGGGCCGGCGACCTGCTCGGCATCATCGGCCCCAACGGGGCGGGCAAGACGACGCTCTTCAACGTGATCGCGGGCTACTACCGCGCCGATGAGGGCCGCGTGACCTTCGACGGCCGCGACGTGACCGGCCTCCCCGCGCACGCGATCTCGCGGCTGGGCCTCACCCGCACCTTCCAGATCATGAAGCCCTTCGGCAACCTCTCGGTCGCCGACAACGTGATGATCGGCGCGCTCACCCGCCTGCCGCGCGTGCGCGACGCCCGCGTGGAGGCCGAGCGCGTCATCGCGCTCTGCGGTCTGGGTTCGCACGCGCCGGCGCGTGCCCGCGCCCTGCCCGTCGGCCTGCGCAAGCGCCTGGAGGTCGCGCGCGCGCTCGCCACCCGCCCGCGGCTGCTTCTGCTCGACGAGGTCATGGCCGGCCTCAACCCCTCGGAGCTCGCCGGCATCATCGACCTCGTGCGCCGCGTGCACGCCGAGGGCGTGACCCTGATCGTCATCGAGCACGTCATGGCGGCCATGATGCGGCTCGCGCGGCGCATCGTCATGCTCCACCACGGCGAGAAGATCGCCGAGGGCACGCCGGAAGAGATCGCGCGCGACCGCCGGGTCATCGACGCCTATCTCGGCGACGAGTTCAACCTGGCCGAGGCCTGAGCCGTGCTGAGGCTCGAGGGCATCGACGCGTTCTACGGCGATCTCCAGGCGCTCTTCGGCGTCTCGTTCGAGCTGCCGCCCGGCGGGATCTTCGCGCTGGTGGGCGCCAACGCCGCGGGCAAGTCCACCACCCTCCGGGTGATCTCCGGGCTCGTCGGCCCGCGCCACGGCCGCGTGTTCTTCGACGGCGAGGATCTCACGCGCGTGCCGGCGGCGCGGCGCGTGGATCTCGGCATCGTGCAGGTCCCCGAGGGCCGCCGGCTGTTTCCGTTCATGACCGTCACGGAAAACCTGCTCCTCGGCGCGCACCCGCAGCGCGCGCGCCGCGAGCGCGACGCCACCCTGGCCTACGTCTATCGCCTCTTCCCCGTGCTCCAGGAACGCGCCACCCAGCTCGCCGGCTCGCTCTCCGGCGGCGAGCAGCAGATGTGCGCGATCGGGCGCGCGCTGATGGCGCGGCCGAAGGTCCTGATGCTCGACGAGCCGACGCTCGGGCTGGCGCCGGTGCTGGTGGGCCGGATCTTCGAGACCGTGCGCACGATCAACGCCGACGGCGTGACCGTGCTGCTCGTCGAGCAGAACGTCCGTCAGGCGCTGACGCTCGCCACCCGCGCCTGCGTGCTGGAATCCGGCAAGCTCGTGCTGGAGGGCGCCGGCCGCGACCTGCTCGGTGACGAGCGCCTCAAGCGCGCGTACCTCGGATTGTAGGAGGCAACCATGAGAGTCGTTGGCTGGCTCGGTGTGATCGCGGTCCTGGCCGTGCTGCTGCTTCCCCGCGCGGAGGGCGCCGACGACAAGCGCGCCGTCGCGCTGGAGAGCGAGACCAAGATGCTCAGGGAGAAGGTCGCCGGTCTGGAGGCGCGCCTCAAAGAGATGGAGCGCGTGGTGCAAGCCTCGGGAGGCAGCCTCAAGCTCGTGAGCGGGGGCGCCATCACCATCCAGGGCGGCGGCGCCGTCGTCATCAAGGGCGGGGCCGCCGTGGACATCCAGGGTGGCGGCGGCGTGGACATCAGGGGGGCGACGATCAAGCTCAACGGCGGCGCCAAGCCGGTGGCCCGCATCGGTGACACGGTCGCCATCCAGGGATCGGCCGGCCAGATCAGCGCCGGCTCGCCGACCGTGTTCAGCCAGTAGCGCTACTTCTCGCCACTCGCGGAGAACTCCACGTCGGTGACGACCCCGGCGCCGTCGAGCGACACGGTCAGCTCCTTGCGATAGGTCTTCACGTTCGCCGAGAACGGGCGCGGCTCCACGCGGGTTTGCTCGTACACGTAGAGGAGCGCGGTGTCGCCCTCGCGCCGGGTGAGCGGGTAGGCGTGGACGCCCACCGGCGGGCCGAAGAGGCCGACGACCTGGGCGCGCGTGCTCGTCCCCTTCCGGATGGCGGAGATCTTGGTCTCGTCGAAGTCGGTGGCGTCGGCCGCGAACGAGCTGAAGAAATCGTGGCCCACCAGACGCTGATCGACGAAATGGAAGCGGGCCCGCCGCCCCGGCAGCACGCCGCCGACCAGCGAGTCGGCCGTCGAGACGGCGTACCCGTAGCTGGCGATCGTGATCGTCCGGTCGTTCTTGACGACCGTCGCCTCGCGCCGCGGACTGCCGTACTGCTCGACGATCTCGGCGTAGGTCGTGCGGCCGAGCGCCAGCGACTCAGAGGGCGGGCGCGCGAAGTCCCGTCCCGACGTGCAGCCCGCGAGCAGCAGCGCCGCGGCGGCGGCGATCCAGCCCGCGCGCATCAGCGTCCGCCCAGGGCCTCGGCCTCGTCGAACTCCTGCGCGGCTTGCTGCTTGAGGCCGATGCGGTCGTAGACGTGGCCGAGCAGGAGGTGAAGCGTGGGCTCGTCCGGCGAGGCGGCGATGCCCGACTCCAGCTCGCGGCGCGCGTCCGCGTAGAAGCGCTGCTGGAAGAGCAGCCCGGCGCGCATGAGCGACAGCGTGGCCGGGCTGTAGCCGCGGGCGGTGGCCGGCGTGAGGACGGCGAGCGAGTCCGTGACCGTGTTCGCGTCGGCGACGGAGGCCACCTCGAACTGCGCGGCCTGCACGCCGTGCTCCTTCGTCTCGAGCTCCCAGACGTAGCGGCCGCCGGGGGCGAGCACGGGCGCCGTGGACGGGTACGTGATTGGCTTCTTCTCGACGTCGTCGAGCTGCCACACCACGCCCTGGGCGCCGACGACCCGGACCTTGTAGCGCAGCCGGTCGGAGCCCGCCCACTCGAAGACGACCTTGCCGGGCAGCACGCGCGTCTCGCGCGGGCCGAGGATGGCGGGCGGCTGCGAGCGGACGCTGCGCACGGAGAGCGACTGGAACGTGCGCTCGCGCTGCGTGCCGAGGAGGAAGTTGGTCACGCCGCCGATGACGGACTTCACCCGATCGGTGGCGCCCGCGTCGGACTGCGCGGAGATCGTGTAGGGCGAGCTGGACTGCGTCACGATCTCGGTGCCGCGGCCGCCCGTGAACACGACCACCGCGCGCCCGTCGCCGACGACGCGCACCTGGTCGCCCGGGCGCAGCGACTGCAACGGCTTGGGCGCCGACCACTCCGTCTCGCCCACCGCGCGGACGTGCACCTGCCCGCGTCGCACCTGGATCTCCGTGAGCACCGCCACGGGATCCGCGGCCCAGGCCAGCCCCGGGAGCAGCACGACCCACGCCGCCAACGCGAGCCCCATTCGACCCCTCATCGCGAGCCTCCCTCTACGGACAGGACCTCGTAGACGCGCACTTCTTCGACGCGTCCCTTCACGTGCATCGGGCCGCGATCCTTGACCTGCACCCGGTCGCCGACGGCGGCGTACGTCTCCGCCGTGATCAGAATCGTCGTTCCCAGCTCCTTGTTCAATCCCTCCACGCGCGAGCCGACGTTCACGGGGTCGCCGATCACCGTGTACTTGATCTTGTCGTGGCCGCCCACGTTGCCGGCGAACACCGAGCCCGTGTGGATGCCGATCCCCATGTGGAAGAGCGGCAGCCCGCGCGCGGTCCACTTCTGGTTCAGCTCCGCCAGGGCCCGGTCCATGTGCGCGGCGGCCTGCACCGCGTGGAGCGCGTGGTCGGGATCGGACAGAGGGGCCCCGAACACGGCCATCACCGCGTCGCCGATGAAGTCGTTGATCATCCCCTGGTGCGCGAAGATGGCCGCCCTCATCGCGTCGAAGTACTCGTTGAGGTGGGCGGCGATCGCTTCCGGCGTCATGGTCTCCGAGAGCGTGGTGTAGCCCCGCAGGTCGGAGAAGAGCACCGACACGACGCGGCGCTCGCCGCGCAGGCTCGGGGCGTCGTCGATCACGAGGGCCAGGAGGTCCTTGGAGAGGTAGCGGCCGAACTGGTCGCGCATGCGCCGCCGCGCGAGGACGTCCGTGAGGAGACCCATCACGGAGGTCGCGAGGACGGGCAGGAGGAAGTCCACCCAGTAGCCGCCGCGATCGAAGGCCAGCAAGGCCGCCGGCACGCCCAGCACGAAGCCGCCCACGGCGCACACGGCCGTCCCCACCAGGGGCTTCATGGCCAGCATCACCACGCTCGCCAGGAGCACCGCCACGGCGCTCACGCCGAAGCCGAGCGCCCAGGACGACGGCTGGATGAACCGCCGCGTGGTGAGCATGTGGAGGACGTTGGCGTGGACCTCGACGCCGGGCATGAGCCCGTAGGGCGTGTAATAGAAGTCGCGGCTCTCCGGGAAGGTGCCGCCCACGAGCACCAGCCGTCCGCGCAGCGGGTTGTCGGCGGCGATCTCGGTTTGCGGGTCGGCGAGCGCGGCCACCACGTCGCTCGGCAGCGTGAGGAAGATGCCCGTCGGCCCGACGTAGTTGATCGGCCACAGCGCGCCCGGCCGGAGCGTGACGGCTTCGGCCGCTCCCGGCTGAAGCGCGCGTCCGGGCCGCGAGCGCGGCACGGCCAGCGGCGCCTCGCCGCGCCACACCGGGCCGAGTGCGCGCGGATCGAGACCCGCCCCGCGAGCCGCGACCGCGACGGCGAGCGACGGCACCCCGGTCTCTGGCTCGCGGCGCACGGGCTCCCGCGCCCCCGGCCCGCGCTTGGGGGGCACCACCAGCATGATGTGGCGGATCACGCCGTCGTCTTCCACCGGCACCCCGGTCGACGCGGTGGCGACCGCGCGGACGACCTCGGGCGCGCCGAGCGGCCCGCTGCTCGGGAACGTCGGGCCGCCGACCACGACGCGGCTGAGCCCGCGGTCGGAGAAGTCCAGGAGAGCCCGCGCCAGCGCCGCATCCTCGGCGGGGCTGGTCGGCGTCGCGAAGGTGAGGTCGAGACCGACGGCGGCCGCGCCGCTGCGCTGGAGCCCGCGCACGATGCGGGCGAGGTAGTCGCGCGGGATCGGCTGACGGCGCTGCACGCCGTCGAAGGCCGTGTCGTCGATGCCGATCACCACCACGTCGTACGGCGTGCGATGGCCCTGCAGCCGCAGGAGCAGGTCGAGTCCGCGCGCCTGCCAGCCCTCGAGGTAGCCGAGCGCGGAGGCCGCGGTGACGAGCGCGCTCGAGACGAGGCCGACGGCCCAGAGCTGCAGGAGGCGGCCGCGCCGGGCGCGCCACCAGCCACCCGGGCTCACCGGACCCTGACGAGCGGGAGCACGCCTTCCATCTCGCCTTTCATCACGGGATGCTGGTTGCCGCCCACGGCGCGCGACTTGGCGCTCACCTGCTGCTCGAGGTACTCGTACAGCTCTTGCAGCGAGACGATGCCGTCGCGGTTGAGGTCGGCGGCGCCCTTGAGCCCCTGCACCAGGTAGTACGTGAAGATGCCGTGGCCCAGCTCGGGCAGCTCGATCGACACCTCGGCCGGCCGCGACGCCGTCACGATGGCGCGGCCCTTGGACCGCGTGAGCCGCTCCAGGAAGATCTCGTCCACGCTGCCGGCGCGCGTCCGCTTCGCGGAGAACGTGCGCCCGCCCGCCGCCCCGCTGTAGCAGGCGTCGAGGAAGGCCACCACCCGCTCCGCCTCGATGCGGCCGAAGATCGTCTGCAGCTCGTCCATCGGAAACGCCGTCGAGTAGAGGTCGTCGGGGTCGGCGTCGCTCGGGATCAGGTACTTCGCGAGACCGTCGCGCTCGAGGCCGCGCGGATCCGTCTCGGGCGCGCCGTGGCCCGCGTAGAAGATCAGCACCGTGTCGTCCTTCTTCGCCGAGCGCGCCAGGAACGTCCCGAGCGCCCACTTGAGGTTCCGGAAGGTCGGCTTGCGCTCGGTCTTGTCCGTGAGGAGCAGCACGTGCTCCTTCTTGAAGCCGCCGGGGCCGATCAGCGTCTGGTACATGGCCTCCGCGTCCGCCACGCTGTACTTCAGGCGCGGGATGCCGCGACTCTCGTAGTCGCCCACGCCGATGACCACCGCCCACCGGTCGCTCCCGGGCGTGGCCGGCGCCGCCGGGGGCGGGGCCACGGCGGCACGAGGGCGCTCCAGCGAGACGGTGCGGATCTCCTGGCGCACGACGCCGTCGGCGTCCACGGCGGTGACGGCGACGGTGTTGATCCCCTCCTGCAGCGTCAACGGCGCCGTGACGAGCATCGATTTCTGCGGCGCGCGCTCGGCCTGCTGGTGGATCTCCTTACCATTGAGCGTGACGCTGACGCGCGCCACGCCCTTGCTGGAGGTGACCACCGCCGCGGCGATGCTGCCCGCCTCGCCGACGCGCGATTGATCGCTCGGATATCGGAACGCGATCGTCAGCGGGATCAGCCGCTCGAAGTGGAGCGTGCGCACTTCCTGCGAGACGGTGCCGTCGGCTTCCGTGGCCGTGACCACGAGCGTGTTCTGCCCTTCGCGCAGGCGGATGGGCAGGCTGAGCGCGACGGCGCGCTGCGGCGCGCGCTCCTCCCGCTTCTCGACCTCCACGCCGTTCAGCGCCACCAGCACGCGCGTGACGCCCTTGCCGCCCGACACGAGCCCGGCCAGGCCCACCGTGTCGTGCTCGAGGCGCGCCTGGTCCTTCGGCGACGAGAGCGCGACCACGAGCGGCGCCGGCGCCGGCGGCGTCACGACGACCGCGGGCACCGGCGCCGGCGCGGGTGTGACGGGCGGGGGCGGTACGCTCGCGACGATCGCAGGCGTTGGCGCGGCCGGTGCGGGCGCTACGGGCTTGGGCGGCGCGGGCGCCACGGGCGTGGGCGGCGCGACCACCGGTGGCGCGGGCGGCGGCGTGGCCACGACCGGCGGCGCCGGCTTCGGCGTGGGCGCCGCGACGACCGGCGGTGCGGGCGGCGTCACGGGCGGCGTCGGCTTCGGCGCGGCGACGACCGGCGGCGCCGGCGGCGGCACGGGCGCCGGCGGCGTGACGACCGGCGCCGGCGCCGGCTTCGGCGGCGCCGCGACCACCGGGGGCGGCGCCGAGACGATGGCCGTAGCCTCCGGCGTCAGCAATGCCGTCTTCCACGGCAGCGAGGGGTCGTACGTGATCTCCCGCTCCTCGAGGATGTCCGTCCTGTCGTTGAGGTGAGCGCGGACGCCGATCATGTTCTTACCGGGTTGCAGGGTGAGCTGGCGCTCGAACGGCGCGCGCTTGAGGTCGTTCACCAGGTAGTCCGTATGGCTCGCGAGACCGTTCCGCGAGACCGTGATCATCTGGATGGGGCTCGCGTGCTCCACCGCGCCGCTGATCACGATCACCTCGGCGCCGGTCCGCAGCGCCTGGCCGGGGGGCGGGAAGGTCAGCGGCAACGGCGCGTAGTAGAACACCGTGCGCGCCGCCTGGCTGCTCGTGCCGCCGGGATCGGTGGCCGTCACGAGCAGCACGTTCTGACCCTCGCGGAGGTTCAGCGGCACGTCGAGCAGGAGCGAGCGGCGGCCGCCGGGGCCCTTGAGGGTCTTGACCGGCTCGCCGTTGAGGGTCACGACGGCCCGTTCGACGCCCGCGCCGCCGCCGATCGAGCCGACCAGCTTCAGCTCGTCCGGCCGCGTGACGCGCGTCTGATCTTCGGGCTCGCGCAGGGCGATGGCCAGCGGCGCCGACTCTTGAGGATCCACCGCCACGACGTTGAAGCGGAGCTGCCATTCCGAGCTGTCGGCTTTGACGAGCTGGCGGATCTCGGGCGCGTACCAGAGGGTGAGGAAGACCGTCCGCGGCCCGATCGAGCTCGCCCAGGTCTGCCGGCCGAAGTTCGTCCCCTCGATCGTGGTGATCCGGTAGTGCATGCGGAAGGCGCGGAACTTGCCGGCCGGCACCTCGACGTCCTCGAGGTCCTGCACCTCCCAGCTGATGTTGGCCGGCTCCGCCGAGCGGAACGGCAGCCGCAGTGTGCCCGTGGCCCCGCCCTTGAGCCCGACGCGGAGCGGCCACGGGATCCGCGGCGCCGGCGTGAACTCGAGGGCACTGCTCGGCTGGGCGTACCGCGTAAGCGCGAAGTCGTGGCTGAGGACGATTTCGTAACCGGGGCCCCTGGAGAACACATAGCGGTCGCTCTCGACGCGGACGAGGTCCCACACGCCGTCGTCGCGGATCCAGCGCTCGCCCTGCGCGAGCGTGGGTCGCTCGGCGCCGGGACCGGAGGCCGGAGCGGCGGGGCCGAGGGCGCGCGGCGACGGGCCGCTGCCGGCCGCGCAACCCGCCAGCACGAGGGCGGCCAGCGCCGCGGTGAGCCGCCTCACCGGCTGACTTTGGTCAGGGGCAGGACGCCTTCCAGCTCGCCCTTCATCACGGGGTGCTGGTTACCGCCCACGGAGCGCGACTTCGTGCTGACCTGCTGCTCGAGGTACTCGTAGAGCTCCTGGAGCGAGACGATACCGTCGCGGTTCAGGTCCGCGGCGCCCTTCAGCCCGTTCACGAGGTAGTACGTGAAGATGCCGTGGCCGAGCTCGGGCAATTCGATCGACACCTCGGTGGGCCGCGACGCGGTC
This sequence comes from Candidatus Methylomirabilota bacterium, assembly GCA_036002345.1. Taxonomy (GTDB): domain Bacteria; phylum Methylomirabilota; class Methylomirabilia; order Rokubacteriales; family CSP1-6; genus AR12. Next base: position 8,664 of record DASYTM010000090.1, read on the forward strand.
ACGATGGCGCGGCCCTTCGACCGCGTGAGCCGCTCGAGGAACAGGTCGTCCACGGCGCCGGCGCGCGTGCGCTTGGCCGCGAAGGTCCGGCCGCCCGCCGCGCCGCTGTAGCAGGCGTCGAGGAAGGCGATGACGCGCTCGGACTCGATGCGCGCGAAGATCGTCTGCAGCTCGTCCATGGGCAGCGCCGTCGAGTAGAGGTCGTCGGGGTCGGCGTCGGACGGGATCAGGTACTTGGCGAGGCCGTCGCGCTCGATGCCGCGCGTGTCCACCTCGGGGGCCCCGTGACCGGCGAAGAAGATCAGGACCGTGTCGTCCTTCTTCGCCGAGCGGCCGAGGAACGTGCCGAGCGCCCACTTGATGTTGCGCAGCGTCGGCTTGCGCTCCGACTTGTCGGTGAGGAGCAGCACGTTGTCCTTCTTGAAACCCGCGGGCCCGATGAGCGTCTGGTAGATCGCCTCGGCGTCGGCAACGCTGAACTTCAGCCGTGGAATCTGGTTGCTCTCGTAGGCGCCGACGCCGATGACGACGGCCCAGCGGTCCTGCTTGACGGCAGGCGGCGCCGTCGCGGGCGCGGGCGGCAGCGGGAGCGCGACCTTCGGCGCCTCGTAGACGACGGTGCGGATCTCCTGCCGCACCGTGCCGTCGGTCTGGGTGGCCGTGATCACGATGGCGTTGGCGCCCTCGCGCAGCGTCACCGGCGTCGTCACCAGCATCGAGCGCTGCGCCGCGCGCTCGCTCTGCTCGTGCACCTGCGTACCGTTGACGAGGATGCGCGTGAGGCTCACGCCGCGGCTCGACTCCACCACCGCGGCCACCAGGCTCGAGGCGTCGGTGACCTTGGCGCGGTCCTCCGGGTAGCGGAAATGGATCGCGAACGGGACGGGCTTCTCGTAGGCGATGCTGCGGATCTCCTGCTCGATGGCGCCGTCGGCGTCGGTCACGCTGACCACGAGGGTGTTGGCGCCCTCGCGCAGCTTGAGCGGCAGGTTCAGCGGCACCGCGCGCGCCGGCGTCTTCTCGTCGTGCTTGAGCACCTCGACCCCGTTGACGGTGACGAGAACGCGGCTGACGCCGCGGCCGCCCGAGGCCACGCCGGCGAGCGCGACCGTCTCGTGCTCGACCTTCGCCTTGTCGGACGGCGAGGCCAGTCGGACGACGAGCGGCGCGGCGGGCGGCAGCGACGCGACGACGGGCGGCGCGGGCGCGGGCTTGGGCTCCGGCGCGGCGATCACCGGGGGCGGCGGCGGCTTCGGCGCGGGCGTCGCGACGACGGGCGGCGGCGGCGGCTTCGGCGCGGGCGTCGCGATCACGGGCGGCGGCGTGGGCTTCGGCTCCGGCGTGGCGACCACCGGCGGCGGCGCCGGCTTGGGCGGCGCGGCGCCGATGGCCGGCGGCTCGGGGGGCGCGCTCGCCACGGCCTTGTCCGAGTAGACGACGCGCGCCTCCTGGATCTTCTGCCCGTTCTTCTCGGTCGCGGTCAGGAGGATGACGTTCTTGCCTTCCTTCAGCTTCACCGGCTCGTACGTCGAGTAATCACGCGTCCCGGGCTGGCCGCTGAACACCTCGGCGCCGTTGACGCTGATCCGCACGTCGCTCACGCCCGCCTTGGAGCGGATGCGCGCGGACACGCGTGTGCTGTCGCCGGTGATGCGCTCCTCGTTGGCCGGGCTCTCCAGCGTGGCCACGATGGGCGCCTGCACGGCCACGTCGAACACCACCCACGACCAGAGCGGCGTCATCTCGCGCACGCCCTCGGCCTTCACCCACTGGCGCGCGTCCGGCGCGTACCAGAGCGTTTGCACGCGGTGGACGTTGTTGGGGTAGCGCACCTCCCACTCCACGCGGAAGGCGTTCAGCGGCTTGCCGCCCACCCGGATTTCCTCGTACGCCTTGACCTCCCACTGCAGGCGCGCGGGATTGCCCAGGGGCTGGCCGTGCCACTTCCAGGTCGTGCTGGACGAGCCCCACTTGCCGACTTCGAGCGGCCACTTGAGCGTCATCGGCGGGCTCATCTCGATCCAGTAGCCGTTGTTGTAGTTCTTGATCGGGGCGAGATCCTTGCCGAGGTGGACCTCGCGGTTGCTGGCGGCGGTGAAGACGTAGCGGTCGGCCTCGACGCGGGTCAGCTCGAAGACGCCGTCGCTGCGGCGCCACTGTTCGCCGAGCTCGTAGGCCGGCAACTCGGCGCGCGGCTTCTGCGCGAGCGCGTCCGTGGAGGAGCCCAGGAGCGCCGCGGCGAGGAGGGGGACCACCATCCCGATGGTCTTCCGCGCGGTCACTCGTCAAGGATAGTAGAGTGTGGCGCCATGAGTCCACACCCCGCTTCAGGCCTGACCATCGACCGAAAGCGGCTCGAGCAATCCATCGAGGAGCTCGGCCGGATCGGCGAGACGCCGCGCGGCGGCCTCACCCGCCTCGCCCTCACCGACGAGGACAAGCGCGGGCGGGACCTCATGGTGCGCTGGATGCGGGAGGCCGGGCTCCGCGTCACCGTGGACCAGATGGGCAACGTCTTCGGCGAGCGGCCGGGCACCGAGCCCCTGCCGCCGGTCATGATGGGCTCGCACGTGGACTCGGTGCCCACGGGCGGCAAGTACGACGGCCAGCTCGGCGTCCTGTGCGGGCTCGAGACCATCCGCGCCCTCAACGCCCAGGCGGTGCGCACGCGCCACCCGGTCACGCTCGCCATCTTCACCAACGAGGAGGGCGCGCGCTTCCAGCCCGCCATGATCGCGAGCGGGGTGATGGCCGGCAAGATCGCCCTCGAGGACGCCTACAACGCGCGCGACAAGGACGGCATCCGGCTCGTGGACGAGCTGGAGCGCATCGGCTACCTCGGCGCGGAGCCGTGCGTCCCGCGGCCGATCCGCGCCTATCTCGAGCTGCACATCGAGCAGGGCCCGTTCCTCGAGGAGGAAGGCCTCTCCATCGGCGTCGTGGACGGCATCGTCGCCATCTCGTGGGCGCGCCTGACCATCCACGGCGTGCAGGACCACGCGGGGCCGACGCCCATGCGCATCCGCCACGACGCGCTGGTGGCCGCCGCCGAGGTCGTGACGGGCGCCCGCACCATCGCCACCGAGCTCGGTGGCGATCTCGTCACCACGGTGGGCAATCTCGTGGTGCATCCCAACATCGTCAACGCCATCCCCGGGCGCGTGACGATGTCCATCGACATGCGCGACCCGCGCGACGCCACCCTCGACGTCGCGCGCCGCTGCCTCGACGCCGTGGTGAAGGCGGCGTGCGAGCGCGAGGGCGTCCGCTACGAGCTCGAGCACTACTGGCGGGTGCCGTATACGCCCTTCGCCCCCGACGTGCTGGCCGCCATCGAGCGCGCGGCCACCGCCAGCGGCGCCCGCCACCGTCACATCCTGTCCGGGGCCGGCCACGACGCGCAGTACATGGCCGCCATCGGAC
>DASYTM010000091.1:0-9810 GCA_036002345.1 Candidatus Methylomirabilota bacterium
CGTGGCCGCTCCTCGTGGGCCTCGCCATGCTCACCGCGGCGGCCGGCATCGCGGCGACGGCGGAGGCGATGCCGCTCGGTCTCGCGCGCGCGCTCGGCGCGGGCGGCGCTCAGGGCGCGCTCCTCGCCACCGCCGTCGCGTGGGGGACCTCATCGGGGCGCGGCGGGGCGTCGCCGATGCTCGCCGCGGCGGTGGTGCTGGCCGGCGCGCTCGCCGCCGCGCTGTCGCCGATCGGCGCCGCCGCCTATCTCGCCGCGCCCGTGTGGCTCTGGCTCGAGCGCGCGCGCTTGCCGCGGCTCGGTCTCGGGCACGCCCCCGTCGGGCTCGTCGTCGTCGGCGCCGCGCTGGGGGCGCTGCTCGGCGCGCATCTCCTCCTGAGCGCGTCGCTCACGCTCGGCTACGGCGTGCGCCCGCCGCCGCCCGCGTCGCTCGCGGTGTGGCTCGCCTACGACGCCGGCGCCAACGTGCTCGCCACGGAGGCGTTCTTCCGCGGCGGTCTCTTCGATCGCGCGCAGCGGCGCTGGCCGTTCTGCACGGCGACGGCCGTCACCACGGCGGGCTGCCTCGCGCGCTACCTCGTGGACCCGCTGCTGCCGCGGAGCCTCGAGGTCATGGCGGGGGCGATCTTCTATCTCACGCTGTGGAGCGTCGGCGCGTGCTGGCTCTACTCGCGCAGCGGCAGCATCGTGCCCGGCGTCGCCGCCGGCGTGACGTTCTTCGCGGCGTACCGGCTGCTCCACGCCGTGCCGTGATCACTCCCTGGCGGCTCGCGCTGCTCGCGGCGGCGCTCGGTATCGCGGCCACGCTCGGTCTCGCCATGACCGACGTCTCGCCCGCGACGCCCTGGCGCCACCTCTATCTCCTCGTGGTCGTGGCCGCGGGGCTCGGCTTCGGCGTGGCGGGCGGCCTCGTCGCCGCGCTCGGCGCGGGGCTCGCGTTCGGGCCGTTCGTGCTCCGCGAGATCGAGGGCCACGGCGCCACGCGCGCGGCCGCGGAGGGCATCGTCACCCTCGCCATGCTGGCTCTCGCGGGCACGCTCGTGGGCAGCCTCGCCGCGCGCGCCCGCCGGCAGCGCGAGCGGTACGAGACGCTGCGCGCCGTTCAGCGCGTGCTCGCCGAGCCCGCGCCGCTGGACCGCCTGGCCGCCCGGCTCGCCGCGATGCTGGCGCGCCGGCTCCGCGTCGACGCCGCGGGGCTCGTCCTCGACGACGGCCGGATCGTCGCCGGCGCCGAGGTTCTCGAGCCGCGCTCGCTCGCCGCGCGGACGCTGGCGCGTCGCGAGCCGGTGTTCGTGAGCGACGCGGGGACGGATTGCCGTGCGCGTCGTGTCGTGGCGGTGCCGCTCACGAGCGGGAGCGAGATGGTGGGCGTCCTGGCCGTCGAGCGCCTCGGTGACGTCTCGCGGGAGGAGCGGGAGGCCCTCGTCGGCGTCGGCGCCGCGGTGGGGCTGGCGCTGGACAACGCGCGGCTGGCCGCGCGCCAGCGCCGCTTCGCCGAGGAGCTGGAGCAGAAAGTGACCGCGGCCACCTCGCGGCTGGCCGAGATGGACCGAATCAAGTCGGACTTCGTCGCGCTCGCCTCCCACGAGCTCCGCACGCCGTTGACCGCGCTCCAGGGGTTCAGCGAGCTCCTGGCCACGCGGCCGTTCGCGCCCGCCGAGGTCCGCCGCCTGGCCGAGATCATGCGCGGAGAGACGGAGCGGCTGGGACGCATCGTGAGCGACTTCCTCGACCTCGCCCGCCTCGAGCGCGGGCTGGCGCCGCCGATCCGCCGCGCCTCGCTGGACCTGGCCCCGCTCGTCGCGGCCGCCGTCGAGCTCTTCCGCCGGACGCGCACGACCCACCAGCTCGAGCTCCACGTGGAGGGCGCGCTGCCGCGCGTCGACGCCGACGCCGACGCGCTCGACCGCGTGCTGAAGAACCTCATCGGCAACGCGCTCAAGTACTCGCCGCCCGGCTCGTGCGTGCGCGTGCGCGCCCGCGCCGAGAACGGCCACGTGACCGTGGACGTGGAGGACGAGGGCCCGGGCATCCCGGCCGAGGAGCGCGCCCGCGTCTTCGAGCCCTACTACCGCGTGAGCGGCACGGTCGGGCTCGGTCCGAGCACCGGTCTCGGCCTCGCCGTGGTGAAGTCGCTCGTCGAAGCTCACGGAGGATCCGTGCGCGCGGAGGCGGCCGCAGGTTGCGGCACGCGTATCACCTTGAAGTTGCCGGCGCTTCCTTGACACCCCGCGTCGTACCGACGTACTCTCCCTTGGTATGCCGCGACGCGACGGGCTCGCAGAACGGATGGCCGAAGCCGTCGTCAAGCGCCTCACGACGCGGAAGGTCATGGAGATCAAGGACGAGCCGGCCGCGCGGGCCGCCATCCGGCACGTGGTGATCGAGAATCTTGCCGCCGAGGACGCGCTCGACGCCGACGCCCGCAAGCTCCTGCTCGACAACGCCAAGCTGATCAAAGATTCGGCGGCGGACTACCGCGCCCTCTTCGGCAAGGTCAAAGAAAAGCTCGCGCGCGACCGGGGCTTCATCCTGTGATGCGCATGAGCCGCGACCGCATCTTCTTCCTCGCCGAGCGGATCATGAAGGAGCTCGGCAACGTGCCGGGTGTCACCATCAGGGCCGCCGACGAGGTCCGTCCCGAGATCATCCGCGTGCTCACCGACGAGTCCAAGCTCGAGGAGTCGGTGGACACCGAGGTGCGCAAGACGCTGTCGACGTATTCGCGGCCGATGCCCGAGGGCAGCCACGAGTGGGACGTCCTCTACGACAAGACGCGCGAGGAGGTCTTCAAGCGCAGGCTCCGGCTGTGACGCGTCTGGTGATCGGGCTCACCGGCGCCAGCGGCTCGATCTACGGGATCCGCCTCCTGGACGTTCTGCGCGGCAGCGCCGAGGTCCAGACCCACCTCGTGATCTCCGCGGCCGGCAAGCGCACGATCGTGGAGGAGACGAGCTACAGCGTGGCGGACGTGGAGGCCCTCGCGCACCACCGCTACGACGTGCGCGACATCGGCGCGTCGATCGCGTCGGGCTCCTTCCGCACGGTGGGGATGGTCATCGCGCCCTGCTCGATCCGGACCGCCGCCGCCATCGCCTCCTGTCACAGCGACACGCTCGTCTCGCGCGCCGCCGACGTCACGCTGAAGGAGGGCCGGCCGCTCATCCTGGTCGTGCGGGAGACGCCGCTGCACCTCGGCCACCTGCGCGTGCTCACCGCACTCGCCGAGATGGGCGTGGTGATCCTGCCGCCGATGCCGGCCTTCTACAACCGGCCGAAGGACCTCGACGACATCGTCAACCACACCGTGGCGCGCGTGCTCGACCGGCTGAATCTGCCGCAGACGCTGGTGGCGGAGTGGGTGGGCGCGGCGCAGCGCGCGGCGCAGGAGCGGCTCGATGGCTGACCTGTCGGTCGTCATTCCCGTCTACAACGAGGAGGAGAACCTCCCCGTCCTGTGGCCGGAGCTCCGGTCGGTGCTCGAGGCCGAGCGCATCGACTTCGAGGTCGTGTTCGTGGACGACGGCAGCCGCGACCACAGCGCCGAGATCATCCGCGGCCTGCGCGAGATCGACTCGCGCGTGCGCCTCGTGCGCCTCAAGGTCAACGCCGGCGAGACGGCCGCCACCGATGCCGGCCTGCGCGCGGCGCGCGGCCGGCGCATCGTCACGATGGACGCCGATCTCCAGAACGACCCGCACGACATCCCGGGCCTGCTGCGCCACCTCGAGCAGTGGGACGCGGTGACGGGCTGGCGCGTCAACCGCGGCGAGGGCGACGCCCTCGTGCGCCGGGCCTCCTCGCGCATCGCCAACCGCGTGCGCAACTGGATCAGCGACGACGTCATCCAGGACAGCGGCTGCACCTTCCGCGCGTTCCGGCGCGAGTGCCTGCGCGGGCTCGTCCTCTATCGCGGCTTTCACCGCTTCATCCCGACGCTCCTCAAGATGCGCGGTTATCGCGTCATCGAGGTGCCGGTGCGCAACCGGCCGCGGCGCTTCGGCCAGTCCAAGTACGGCGTGTTCAACCGCGTCTTCGTGGCCACCGCCGACCTCCTCGTCGTGCGCTGGATGAAGTCCCGCACGTTCCACTATGAAATTGCCGAGGACCTCGGCGGCGACCTGATCCGGGAGTAGCGCGCGCATGAACGTTCTTCTGGTCGGCCTCGGCCGCTGGGGCGAAAAGCACCTGCGCGTGCTGCGCGAGCTGGGCGCCGGCGTCTGGGTCGCGGATCTCTCGGCGTCGCGGCGGGCGTGGGCCACGGGGCAGGGCGTGCCCGCCGACCGCGCGGTCAGCGACTATCGCGCCGTGCTCTCCGCCGTGGACGCGGTGGACATCGTCACCCCCGCCGACACCCATCTGGAGGTCGCGGCCGCCAGCCTGTTCGCCGGGCGCCACTGCCTCGTCGAGAAGCCGCTCACGGTGAGCGTCGCCGAGGGCCGCAAGCTCGTGGCCGCCGCGAACGCCGCGAAGCGCGTGGTGCAAGTGGGCCACATCTTCCGCTTCCACCCGGTGACGCAGGCCCTGCGCGCCGCCCTCGTCGAGGGCCGCATCGGCGCCGTGCGCTACGCCACCGGCCGCTTCTCGGGCTTCAAGCGCCCGCGCACGGACGTCGGCGTGTTCCACACCGACGGCATCCACTACGCGGACCTCTTCGCGTACCTGCTGGAGCGCGAGGCGACCGCCGTCAGCGCGGTGCAGCGCGACTTCCTGGGGCGCGGGCTGGACGACATGTCGGTGGTGACCGTGACCTACGGCCACGTGCCCGTCGTCATCGAGGCGAACTACTTCGTGCCGGGCACCCACCGCGAGTGTGTCGTCGTCGGCGAGTGGGGGAGCCTCGTCGCGGATTACGGCGCCAACACCGTCACGCTCCACGCCGGCGAGCACGCCAAGAAGGGCGCGGCGTGGGAGGCGATCGATCGCGGCAAGGAGGAGCTGCCCGTGGCCGTCGACGAGCCGCTCAAGCTCGAGCTGGCCGCCTTCCTCGAGGCGTGCCGCGCCAACGGAGCGTCGCCCGTGGACGCGCGCGCGGGCCTGCACGCCGTGGAGGTCGTCGAGGCCGCCGCGCGCGCCGCCCGCCTGGGCCGCACCGTCCCGCTGGCCGAGATCCGCTCCGCCTGACCTGGACCGCGCGGCCACCCGGGCGAGGGCCTTGACCCGGACGCCTCGAGGCGCATAATTTGCCGAGAACGGAACGAGGGCGATGGGGTTCGCCTGACAACCGCTCCGCGGCGCGCCCGCGGGGCTGATGACCCCTACCGGCATACCGGTAGGGGTTTTGTGTTCTCGGAGACTGCATGGCGAAACGAGGATGAGCGGGAAGTCCATCGGCTATGTCCGGCTCGTCGAGGCGTGCGAGAAGCCCGGCTGCCCGGTCTGTCGTTGCCTCGTCGACGACGGCCGGCGTCAACTCGACGCGCTGCTCTACGAGCAGGTCAACGATCCGGACGTCCGGCGGCGCCTGCGGGCGGCGTGGGGGCTCTGCAACTGGCACACGTGGACGCTCCAGGCGCTCGGCGGCGCGGTGACGGGGTCCGCCATCCTCTACGCCGATCTGATCCGCGTCGCGGCTCGGCGCGTGGGGCGACTTCGCGATCGGCGCCCGGCGCGCCTCGCGCGATGGCCCCGCCGGTCGCGTCCCCGACTCGTCGATCGGTACAGGAGCCGCGCCCCCTGCCCGGTCTGCCGTACCGGCCGCGACGCCGAAGCGCGATACGTCGACACCGTCGTGGACTTCATCGATGATCCCGAGTTCATGCGCGCCTACGGGAAGTCGTCGGGGATGTGCGTCGCCCATGCGGTGACGGCCGTCGAACGTCGGGCGGGAGCATCCGCGCTGCGGCGGCTGCTCGACGAGACGCTCGGCAAGTGGGAGGATCTGCGACAGCATCTCGACGGCTTCGTCCGCAAGCACGAGTACCGGAACGTCGAGCCGATCTCGGAGGCGGAAGCGGCGGCCTGTGCAGCGGCGTGGGGTCTGGTCGCCGGCGCGCCGGGTGTCTTCGGCAACGATCTGCACTAGAGGGCGAGGATGGAGAACGTCTGGTCCCTGGCCGCGGTGTGGGTCGGCCTCGCGCTCGCGGCCACGCTGCTGGCGATCTGGTTCAGGATCTCCACCGCGCTCTCGGAGATCGTGGTCGGCACCGTCGCGCAGCTCATCATCGGGGTCATCGTCGGGCCGAACGCGCTCGGATCGTCCACAGCGTGGGTCGCGTTCCTGGCGGGAACGGGCGCGATCGTCCTCACCTTCCTGGCCGGGGCCGAGCTGGATCCCGACGTCTTCCGGCTCAAATGGAAGGAAGCGCTCGTGGTGGGCCTCGCCGGATTCGTCGCCCCGTTCCTCGGAGCGGCCGCCGCCGCCCGCTACGTGCTCGGATGGGATGTCGGGCCGAGCTGGCTCGCCGGGGTGGCGCTGTCGACGACCTCGGTCGCCGTCGTCTACGCCGTGATGCTCGAGCTGGGCTTCAACGTGACGGAGTACGGCAAGGCGATCCTCGCCGCCTGCTTCGTGAACGACCTCGGCACCGTGCTCGCCCTCGGCCTGATCTTCTCGCCGTTCACCCTCCGCACCCTGGTCTTCGTCGTCGTCTCGGGCGTGATCTTCGTGGTGCTGCCGATCGTGACGCCTCGATTCTTCCGCCGCTATGGCGGACGGGTATCGGAGCTGGAGACGAAGTTCATCCTGCTCACGCTGTTCGGCATGGGCGGCGTGGCGCTGTGGGCGGATAGCGAGCCCGTGCTACCCGCCTACGTGATCGGGATGCTGCTGGCCGGCAGCGTCGGCAAGGACCATCTGCTGATCCGCCGGCTGCGCACGCTGACCTTCGGCCTCCTGACGCCCTTTTATTTCATCCGCGCGGGATCGTTCGTCTCGGTCCCCGCCCTCGCGGCCGCGCCGCTGGTGTTCAGCGTGCTCTTCTTCGCCAAGATGCTCAGCAAGATGCTCGGGGTGTTCCCCGCGGTGAAGGTCTTCCGTTACGCGCCCCAGGAGACGATGTACTACACGCTGATGATGTCCACCGGCCTCACCTTCGGGACGATCTCGGCGCTGTTCGGCCTGAGCCACGGCATCATCACGCCGGGCCAGTACTCGCACCTGGTGGCGGCGGTGATCGGGAGCGCCGTCATCCCGACGCTGATCGCCAATGCGTGGTTCATGCCGGTTCACCTGAGAGGCGGCGCGCCGGCGGCCGCGCCGATGGCGGCCTCGCCAGAGGCGATCCGGGGAGGGAAGGACCATGTATAAGCGGATCCTCGTGGCCTACGACGGATCGGAAGGCGCCCGGGCGGCGCTCAAGCAGAGCGTCGCGCTCGCCGCCGCCCTCGACGCCGAGCTGTCATGCGTGCTGGTGGAGGAGCACCTGCCGCACTACGCGGCGTCGATCAGCGAGGTGAAGGCCGCCAAGGAGGCGATCGACGAGCACTTCCACACGCTCGCCAAGCAGGCCCGCGACGCGGCCCTCCTGGGTGGGGTCGACATGGACACCATCGTCCGCCAGGGCCACGAGGTCGAGACCATCGTCACCACGGCGCGGGACGGCAAGTTCGACCTGCTCGTCGTCGGCTATCACGGGCACAGCGCCATCTTCGGACGCATTCTCGGAAGCACGGCCCAGAGCATCGTGAGGCTGGCGCCGTGTCCGGTCCTTCTGGCGAAATAGGAGAGGAGGCTCCCCTGGTCGAGCACGCCCTGCTCATCACGTTCGGCGGTGCCATCGGCACGCTGTTGCGATACCTCACGTCGATCCTCGCCGCCCACTGGTTCGGGACGGATTTTCCTTACGGCACGCTGGTGGTCAACCTCCTCGGCGCGTTCGTGATCGGTCTCGTACAGCAGCTCGGGACCGAGGCGCTGCTGATCCCCGACAACACGCGCGTGTTCCTCACCACCGGGATGATGGGGGGACTCACGACGTATTCGACCTTCAGCTACGAGACGGTGCGGCTCATGGAGATCGGCGCCTGGAACCAGGCGTGGATCAACGTCGTCGTGACCACCGTGATCTGTCTGAGCCTCTGCTTCCTCGGCATGAGCGTCGGGCGAATGTTCGTCACCCTGCGGGGGTAGCCATGCGACGGATCGAAGGCGAACAAGTCTTGATGCGGATCTTTATCGGGCAGACCGACCGCTGGGAGCGGAAGCCGCTGGCCGGGGCCCTCCTCGAGCTGTTCCGGGCGAAGGGCCTGGCCGGCGCCACGGTGATCCAGGGCGTCGGCGGGTTCGGGCCGGATTCGATCCTCCACGAGGCCCATCTCCTTCGCCTGTCGCAGGATCTGCCGATCGTCATCGAAGTGGTCGACACGCAGGAGCACATCGACGGGGTGCTCACCGAGGTCGACCGCATGATGAGCGGCGGCCTGATCACCATGGAAAAAGTACGCGTCGTGTACTACGGGCGCGGGGAGCGCTGACTCTTGGCGTAGCGGATCACGTGCGCGCGCTCGAGCATGATGACGCCGCCTTCCATGAGCGCCTCGAGCTTCGGCAACACGCGATCGATATGCTCTTCCGTGTCGACGACCTCGATCACGACCGGCAGACCGACGGCGGCGACCTCGATGGCGACGGTGTGCACGTTCCGGTCGTGGCCGAATCCGGCGTTGCCCTTCAGGACGGTGGCCCCCGCCATCCCTTCTTCGCGCAACACGTCGACGAGCTTGCGAAACAGCGGCCGACCGTCGTGGCTTCGGGACTGGCTGAGAATCAGTCGGAGGAGAACCTGTTCGCCCTCGATGCCTCGCATGTCAGTGCTCCGTCCAGTAGCGGGCCCCGGCGGGGATGATCCAGCGAATGCCGCCGCGTGGATCGGGAACGTCGCCAGCATAGCGCGGAATCACGTGACAGAACACACACCCCACGGCGGTGACGGTATCATCCATCGAGGCGAGCGATGGTGCCGAAGGGGGGACTCGAACCCCCACACCCTTGCGGGCACATGACCCTGAATCATGCGCGTCTGCCAATTCCGCCACTTCGGCTCGGAGAGCGTCGTTCATAATACTCAGCAGGGATGGCCAGTCAAGTCGGCGACGGCGGCGATCGGACGATCTCGACCAACCGGCGGGCCCGCCACGAGTACGAGATCCTCGAGACCGTCGAGGCCGGGCTCGTCCTGCGCGGGACGGAGGTCAAGTCCCTGCGCGACGGCGGGGTGAACTTCAAGGACTCGTACGCGACGATCCGCGGGGGCGAGGGGTGGCTGATCGGCTGCCACATCAACCCCTACAGCCACGGCACCGACGCCAACCACGAGCCGGATCGCGATCGCAAGCTGCTCCTGCATCGCAAGGAGATCGGCCGCCTCAGCGGGAAGGTGGCCGAGCGCGGGCTGACGCTCGTCCCGCTGCGGCTCTATTTCAAGCAGGGGCGCGCCAAGGTCGAATTGGGGCTGGGGCGCGGCAAGAAGCTCCACGACAAGCGCGCCTCGCTGCGCGACCGGGACCAGCGCCGCGAAATGGACCAGGCCGCGCGCACGATGACGCGCGCGGGCGGCCCGCGCCGGCGCGGCCGCGCCGACGACGAGTAGTCGCCGGGCCCGTCCGCGTCTATACTGAATGGAACGCCGCGCGCACGCGGCGAATCACCAAGGGGGGCGACAGGTTTCGACGGGGATCAACGAGGTCCAGGCTGCGTCTCGAGGTTTCTCACCCCTCGTTAATAAGTGAGAACCTTCTAGCTGCCAACACACAGCTAGCTCTGGCGGCCTAACAACCGCTAGTGTCGGCCAGGTCGAGCCATCAGGGCCTGGGAACCGGCATCATACTCTGGTGGCTGGCTCCGAACTTCGCCTCAGGGGAAGAGCGAGAC
>DASYTM010000092.1:0-6170 GCA_036002345.1 Candidatus Methylomirabilota bacterium
CGAACGGAAGCTCGCTGACCGTAGCGGGCAGCGTGACGGCGCCCGCGCGCACTTCGACGCGCGCGCCGGGGGCCTGTTGGCGGCGGACGAACCCCAGCGCGATCGGGCGCCGGAGCCCGAGCGAGAGCGTGGCGCTCGTCACCTGGCCGACCACCGCGCCGTCGGCGACGATCTCGGCCCCGTGCTGCGGCACGGCGTCGCCGTCGAGCACGAGTCCGCGCAGGTGACGGTTCACGTGACCGCGGTCGCGGATGCGGACCACGACCTCCTGGCCGGGATAGCAGCCCTTGGTGTGTGACAACAGGTGCGCGGACGGAATCTCCGGGAGCAGCACGTTGGGATCGACGTCGGCGCCGAAGCGCGGCGTGCCGGCCTCGATCCGGAGCGACTCGAGCGCCTCGGTGCCGAGCGCGCGCGCGCCGGCGGCCAGCACGGCCTTCGAGACGGCCTCGCGGGCGTCAGCGGGCACGACGATCCAGACCTCGGGCAGCCCGGTCTCACCGCCGCCGCGGACGACGCGCGCCGGCACACCCTCGACGCTTCCGGTCACGTGGGACCACGCGGTGTCGGGCGGTGCAGCGCCGGTCAGCCGCTTCGCGGTCTCTTCGGCCGCGGGCCCGACGAGCATCAGCAGCGCGTCCCGGCCGGTGACGTCCTCGAGCGCCACCTTCTCCGCGAAGAGATAGTGGTCCAGCGCGGCCACGGTGGACTCGCCCGTGCCCGGCGGCGTCAGCAGGAGCACGCGGTCGTCGAGCACCAGCGCGAAGAGCGTCACCTGGACCTTGCCGTGGATGTCGAGCAGCGTGGCCGCGCAGCCCTGACCCGGCTGGAGCGCGGTGATGTCGTTGCTCAGGAGCGCGTGGAGGAACTTCACCCGGTCGCGGCCGGTGACCTCCACCACGCCGGAATCCGAGCGATCGACGACGGCGACGGCGTCGCGCGCGGCGCGGTACTCGGCGAGGGCGTCAGCTTGAGGCACGCCGTCCATTGTACTCGTCGCGTGCTAGACTGCGCGGCGATGTCGCCCCCGCAGTCCGCCGTCCGCGCGTTCCAGCGTCGCCTCCTCGCCTGGTACGCGCGTCACGGCCGCGACCTCCCGTGGCGCCGCACGCGCGTGCCGTACCGTGTGCTCGTGTCCGAGATCATGCTGCAGCAGACGCAGGTGGACCGCGTGATCCCGAAATACCGCCAGTTCCTGAAAACCTACCCGTCGCTGAAGGCCCTCGCCGCCGCCGACGTGGACGACGTGCGCCGGCTCTGGTACCCGCTCGGCTACAACATCCGCCCGGTGCGGCTGCACGCCATCGCGCGCGAGACGATGGCGCGCTACAACGGCCGGCTGCCCGACGACGGCGAGGCCCTGCGCGCGCTGCCCGGCATCGGCCGGTACACGGCGGGCGCCGTCCTGTCCTTCGCCTTCGGCCGCGACGCGGCCGTGCTGGACACCAACGTGCGGCGCGTGCTCGGCCGCGTCTTCTTCGGGCCGCGCCGGCTCAAGCGGCTGCGGGGCGAGAAGCGCATGTGGGACCTGGCCGCGGCGCTCGTGCCCGCCGGGCGCGGCTACGACTTCAACCAGGCGCTGATGGACTTCGGGGCGACGTGGTGCACGCCGCGGCGTCCGCGCTGCGCGCCCTGCCCCATGCAGCGCTCCTGCGCGACCTTCCCCACCCTCGCGGCCGGCCGGGCGTAGCGCCGTGCCGCTGGTCCTCGAGGTCGCCGCCGCCCTCATCCGCGACGCCGCGGGCCGCTACCTGATCACCCAGCGCCGGAGCGGCTCGCACCTCGCCGGGCTCTGGGAGTTTCCCGGCGGCAAGCTGGAGGCGGGCGAGTCGCCGGAGACCGCGCTCCGGCGCGAGCTGACGGAGGAGCTCGGCGCGATCTTCACCGTCGGCAAGCTCGTGGAGACGGTCCGCTGGGAGTATCCGGACCGCAACGTGGTGCTGCACTTCCACGACTGCCGCGTGGAGTCCGGCGCCATCGAGCCGCGCGAGGGCCAGGCCATGGCGTGGGTCGAGCCCGCCGACCTCGCGCGCTACGACTTTCCGCCCGCCGATCGCGAGCTGATCGCGCGTCTCGCCGCGCGCCGCTAGATCGGTTCCTATCGTGTATCCGCGGCGGCACTCTTGTCGCGAACCGCGACGCCGAGTAGTCTCGTGGCATGGGAACATTCCGCACAGTCATCGAGATCGGCGATCCAACAGCCACTGTCTGGGAGCCACTGGAGGCCCTGGTGGACACGGGCGCCTCGTTCACGCTGGTTCCCACACCGCTCCTCGCCCGGCTCGGCGTCGTCGCGCATGCGCGTGAGGAGTTCGAGCTCGCTGACGGGCGCGTCGTGAACCTGGATGTCGGGCGAACGTGGGTCCGCGCCGAAGGCCGAGCCGAGCAGACGCTCGTCGTGTTCGCCCCCGAGGACGCGGCACCGCTGCTCGGCGCCTATACGCTGGAAGGGCTGCGTCTCGCGGCCGATCCGGTCGCCCGCCGCCTCGTCCCGGTCCGCGGCCTATTGCTGGCGATCTGACCCGCCGCCGCGATCGGGCGCTTGCGCGGCACGCGGCAAATCTTCTCCCATCGCCTGAGCTACTTCGGCGTCCAGTCTGTCTGGAAGAGATACGAGCCGGCGTCCGTGACGTTGACGCCGATGTTGACCACCGTCATCTGGTTGGGCCCGACGACCGGTAGCGGCTTCGTGAAGGTCTGGTTGTACGAGGAGCCGTAAGTCCCGACCTTCTTCCCGCCGATCACCTTGAGGGTCACGGTCCCGGGCTCGCTCTTGGCCGACCCCGTGTTCTTGAACTTCACGTCGATGGCGCAGCTGGCGTTGGCGTCCAGCGCGGGCACCTGTAGCCAGCTGTTGGGCAGGCCCTGGCCGCCGCTCTGATAGTTCTTCCCGAAGCAGCGCGCCGTCACGACCTCCACGCCGAGCTTCGGGCTCAGCGCCTTCTGCAGCGCGGTGCCGGGAACCAGAACCTTTGCGTCGGCGAACCCGGGTCCCTTTTGCGCGGCGACACGCCCCCCGGTCGCGCCCGACGGCCCGGACGGTGGCGGCTGGGCGTCGGCGACCTTTCGCGTGCCGGCTTCGGCCGCGCTGAAGTCGGTGCACCAGGCGCCGTGACAGGCCTTGACCCAGTAGTAATACGCCTGGCCGGGAACAGCGGTGGTGTCCGCGTACGTGCTGCTCGACGGGCTGGCGAGCAGCGCCTGCGGTCCGGCGGACGACTCTCCGCGATGCACCTGGAACGTCGCGTTCGGATACACGGTCCACGTGAGCTGGACCTTGTCCGCGAAGGTCGCATCGCTGGCCTTGAGCCCGCTCGGCGCCGCGGGCTTGCTCGCGGAGTTGCCCGGGTACGCCCCGAACAGGATCTCGACTTCGTTCGGGACGCCGTCGCCATCGGAATCCTGATTGGCGATCGCCGCCAGCGCTGCCGCGGCATTCGAACCCTGCTTGGCCCCGGCGAAGGCGAGGCCGTACGCATTGCGCGGCATGGGGGGCGGCGACACGGTCGTGTGACAGACGAGGCAGTTGCCCGGCTGGGACTGGTAGGGCCAGCTCGGGTACTTCGCCAGGAAGTGGTCGTCGAAGTAAAACGGCCACGCGGCCGCTTCCTGCGGGACCACGAGTGGGGCGACGAGCAGCCCGAGGATCAGCGCCGCGAGAGCGAGCGCACGGCCTCTCACCGTGTGCCGCCCGTGGTGCCCTTCCAGGGCTCCTTCGGCGGGATCGCGCTGAGGCTGCCCTTGAGCACCGTGATCGTCTTGCCGTCCTTCATCTTGTACGTGCCGTCTCTGGCGGGCTGGAAGGTGAACACGTGATGGTTGTCGTCGATGATCGCTCGCGTCCCGTCCTGGAACGTGTGCCAGGGATCTTTGGGCGGTATCGCACGCTCTTCGCCGGGGCGCTTGCCGATGCCACCGTTCACGACGGTGAGCGTCTCGCCGCTCTTGGTCCGATAGGTGCCATCCTTGACGCGCTGGAAGACGAACACGCGGTTGTTCTTGTCCACCAGCACGCGGGTCCCGTCCTGGAAGAAGATCTCCCTGGCCGGCGGCTCCGGCTGCGGGTTGAAGGCCTGCGCGCTCCCCGCGCCGAGTGCCAGAGCCGGCGCAAAAGCCAACAGCGAGAGGACGATCCGTCGCGTCACCATGGGCGTCGCTCCTTTCGGTGTCCCTATCCCCCCGATTCGGAACCCGGTCCCCTACCCCTATTAACGGTCGGTCGCGCCTCCGCCATCGATCGAAATCGGCCGCCGCCGGCCGGGTGCGCACCAGCCCGGCCCGGCGGATCGGGTCGGAGTCTAAATCTTCTCCCACATGATGTGGCGGCGGTTCTTGGTGTGGGGCCGTAGCTGCGCGGGCCAGCGCCCCTTCTCGACGGCCGCCGCCCACTGCGGCGTCACGAGGACCTCGGGGCTCTCGATCTCGTAGAGCGCGGTGTAGGCGGGCTCGCCCTCGATCACGATCTTCTTGCGCTCGCCGCCGATGAACATCTCCAGCGGGCGCCGCCGGAAGCGCGCGACCGCGATCACGCCGGGCACCTCGAGCAGCGCCGGCACGTGCTCCTTGTCGTAGACCTCGTTGAAGAGCGCTTCCTTGGCGGGCTCGACGTCCATGGCGGCGGTGAACAAGAACGGCGTCCGGATCGGCATGGCTGTTCCTCCCTGGGTTGGGGTCAGTACCAGATGGCCATCGGCAGCCCTTGTGAATCGTGCGTCGGGCTGCCCGAAAGCCGGATCGCGCGACGCCGGGCGATGCGTGCGGCGGACCAGCACACGGCGTGGGCGTCGATCACGTCGTCGGCGCGCGCGCCCCGCGGAGGGCGCCGGGCCGCCGCGCGCACGCCCGCGAAGTGCCGCGCGAGCAGGGCCAGCCGCCGCGTCCGCCCGGCGTCCGAGCGCTTCGGCGGCAGGCCCGCCGGCGCGCCGGCCATCTCGCGGAACGCGAGCTCCGGGTGGACCTCGGTCACGCGCCGCGCGAGCGCCGGCTCGGCCGTCAGCGCCGCGTCCACCTCGCGCAGCTTCGCGAAGAGATAGAAGCACTCGATGGAGATCCCGAGGCGCGCGGCGGACGACGCGCGGTTGGCGGCGAGCGCGCGCCGATACGACGCGACGCGGAGCGCCCCACGCACGGGCGGCGTGAACACGCAGCAGCCGCGGCGGCCGAGCAGCCGTCGCGCCAGCCGGTCGCACTCGCGGCCGCCGGGCACCGCGCGGTCCAGCAGGCCGATGGGCATGTCCACCCCGATCACGGCGGCGTCATCCGCGGCGTCCAGGACGTCGCGGAACGTCGGGACGACGAGGGAGTCTCCCCGGGAGAAGACGATCATCCAGCCCGCGCGACAGCCGTCGACGCCGGCGACGAGGGGCGCCACGCGGCGGCCGTCAGGCGGGCCGCGGGTGCTGGCCCGCCACCAGGGCGCCGTGGACCATGGTCACGAGCGAGACGATGTCGAAGACAGGGCGGCCGGTCTCGCGCTGGATGTCGGCCGTATAGGGCGGCATGTTCGTGCACTCGAGCACGATGGCGCCGATGTCCGGGTAGTCGGCGACGAAGCGCCGCGCCACGCGCACGTGCTCCTCGCGGGCGAGATCCACGTCGAGCTCCATCTGGTTGTCGAGGAGCGCGTGCGTGAACTCCTTCTCGGTCTCCATGCCCACCACGGCGATTGGCACGTCGGAGCCGATCCCCGCCGCCGCGAGATGGGCGGGCGTGAGCGTGCCCGCGTTGACGGTCATGATCCCCACGCGGCCGCCGGCCGGCAGCATGCGATGCACGAGCGGCACCAGGAGCAGGCTCGATGTGAACACGGGGACGCGCACGGCGCGGCCGAGCTCGGCCTGGTACTTGATGAGGAAGCCGCAGTTGGTGGTGATGGCGCCCACGCCCTCCCGCTCCAGCGCCTTCGCGCCGTCCACGAACGCGGGCAGGAGCCCCTCCGCGCCGCGCCGCACCACGAGGTCGGGCTCGGCGCCGCTCACACGGTGGTAGCGGACGGGGAACGGGAACGTCCGCGCGTTGCCCATGTCGCCGGGGATGCGCGGGAACTGGGTGTCGAGCATGAGGATGCCGACGGTGAAGCCGAACTGGTTGAAGCCGCCGCGCACGCGTCCCGTCGTCATTGGGGCTCCACTTTACTCCATGTTATAAGGAAGACGCGTGACACCGCCTCT
>DASYTM010000093.1:0-8684 GCA_036002345.1 Candidatus Methylomirabilota bacterium
GGGGCCTTCGAGACGGCGCGCCAGGCGTACGAGCAGGCCCTGACGCTCGCCGACGAGCTGCTGCTCAAGCCCCTCACCGCGCGCGCCCACTTCGACCTCGGCCGCCTCCAGCTCCGGCTGGGCCATCTCGGGAACGCGGAAGATCACCTCGCACGCGCCGTCGTGCTGTTCGCGGACATGGGCATGCGCTCCTGGCTCGAGCAGTCCCAGCCGGAGCTGAAGGCGCTGGGCCACCTCGTGATCGTGGCGCGGTCGAACGTGGACCTCTTCGACTACCTCACCGAGAAGTTCGCGGGCGACCCCGAGATCCGCGTGATCCTCGACCGCCGCCAGGGCGAGCCCAAGCGCGACGGCCCCACCGGCGCCGCCGAGCGCCGCCGCCACGCCGTCGACCAGGCCCTGCGTACGCGCGGCCTGGCCGTCATCATCCCGCAGTAGTCGCTCACGGTCGTCGGTTCGGCGCCAGCTCCGCGGGCTTCAACGGCGGACGCGGTGGAAGCATGATGTCGAAGCGCGACTCGACCTGTCGATTCTGATCGTCGGACCCCGTGAACAGGATTTGCCACAGGGGCTGGTTGTGGCCCCGGTACAGGCATCCCTGCGAATCAGAGCAGTACTCGTACGAATAGAGCGGAAATTTTTGCTCGGCCCCGGGCTTCAGCTCCCAGCGGCCGGCCTCGGTCGAACGGCCGGGCGCCCCGCCGCCGGCGCCGTAGATCGTGCGCTCCATGCGCGTGAGAGTCACCGATCGATCGGTGACATTCCTCACGACCAGATTGAAATCGTACGTCTCGACCGACTGGCCGTGGATGTTGCGAGGCACGATGGCGGGGTCCGCGACGCGCCAGGCGAGCGGTCCGCTCGTGCCCTCCGTTTTCACCATCACGCATGCGGTCAGCGCGAGCGCGGAGGCGAGGAGTCCCAAGGATCGCATGGCTCACCTCCAGCGAGGTGCGGGACGGCGACGACCTCGTTCAGTCGGCGATACGCTCCGTCACGGACCGCGTCGCGCCGAAGGTCGGCACGATCGCGGAGTGCTTGCCCGGGCCGCCCGCGACGATGACCATCACGTCCTCGGGATTCGACGCGAACGGCAGCAGCGTCTCGGGCCCTGCATCCTGAAATCGCTCGGGGTGCGTGAGCTTGAAGCGCTCGACGTTTTCGCTCGAGAACTTCTTGAGCGGGACACGCGCAAGATCCCAGAAACGCTGCTTGAAGTCCTTCTTCGACCAGCCGGATCCCGCGATCGTCGCGGCGTGCTCAGGGCCGAGGATCACGAGGGGGTCGCCGGCCAGATAGATGTTGTTGCTCCCTGTGGTGGCCGCGGTCCCGGCGATGGCGGCCATCATCGTCTCCGCGGTGCTCGAGCCATGGTCGTTGACGTTGTGCGGCGGCTCCGAGCCGCAGACGGTGACGGTGCTCTCGTCGCGCTTGAAGCCGCGCTCGACGTGGAGCGGCTCCCACGGGTTCTGCGCCTCGTTCTCCGCCAGGCAGTAGGTGAACTTGCCCGGATGACCCAGCGTGGCGCGGTCTTCCCTGCCCGGCCGCGCCCCGCCGACGTTCTCGAGCACGAGGCGCACGGCGCGCCCGATGACGGCGTTGGCGCGGTGCCCGTTGCCCAGCGCGTTGGGCCCGCCCGCGATCCCGAGCCGCGTGGCGATCGGCCCGTTGACGATCAGGAGCGGCGTGCACGGGTGCGTCGTGCACTGGATCGCGTTCAGGTTGAACTCGGGCCTGGCCACGGCACGGAGCGCGGCGACGATCACCGGCAAGTGCTCGGGGCCCGCTCCCGTCATCGCCGCGTTGACCGCGATCGCGTGGAGCGTGGCGCGGCCGTCCAGCGGCATCAGCGTCGCGATCAGCTCGTCGGCCGCGCGGCGGCCGAGGATCTTCGCCACGCGCGCCTCCGTGGGCGGCAGCACGGGGAGCCCGTCCGACCACTCCTGCTCCATCGCCCAGACCTGGAAGGCGTCGAGATCCTCGGGCGCCTCCACGAGCGTGGGGCCGGCCGCGGCGGTAGCCGCGGGCGGCTGCGGATCGGACGTCAGCCCGCGCAGGACCTCATCGAGGATGCCGTCGGCTTTCGCGCGCGCCACCTCGGCCGCGATGCCGCCGAGCGGATGCGGCACGAGGGCGACGGGCATGTGCGGCAGGCCGTGCTTGGCGGAGGTCGCCTCAGCCAGCGAGCGGAACGCGTCGGTGCCGAGCACGACGGAGGGCACACCCCGCCCTTCCAGCTGCGCCGCGTCGTGGATACTCCACGACGTGCAGGACCCTCAGTCAGCGCTCCCGGTCAGGACGACGTGGGCGCTCTTGGCGATATCGTCGAGGATCTCGGCGGGCCGCGCCGCGCTCGGCTTGCTGAACCCGCGGACGCCCGCGGCGCCCGTGCGCGCGGCGAGCAGCTCCGCGACGCGGTGCAGGAGCACGCCCGCGTTTGGCTTGGAGTTGTCGAGCACGCCGATGGTGAGGCCGGCCAGGCTCGCCTTGCGCGGCGCGAGCCGATTGACGCGCATCTGACCGCTGGAGAACGGGCTCCAGACTTTCATGGCCCTGGAGTATAGGGCACGCCGAGGGCGGTGGCGAGCGTGCCGGCGCCTCACACTCGAAGCTGACCGCGCCGGCCGGCCGTCGCGGCGACGGCCGCCACCGCGACGGCGGCCGCAGCTATCAGGAATGCTTCCCCGAAGGCGGACTGTAGGCCGACGCTGGCGCGGCGCGCGGCGAAGAGCCCGGCCAGCACCAGCACGCCGGTGACGATGCCGAGTGTCCGCGCGAGGAAGGCGAAGCCGCCGGCCGCGCCCTGCTGGGCGCCGGAGAACGCGCCCATGATCTGCGCCATGTTGGGCACCTGGAAGAGCCCAAGGCCGAAGCCGGCGGCGAAGAGCGCGAGCGTCAGGACGGCCACGCCGGTCGTGGCGTCCGCGCGGCTCAGCAGGAACAGGCCCAGCGCCTGCAGCGCCAAGCCGACCACCATCGGTCCGCGCGCACCGAAGCGGTCGCCGGCGCGACCCGCAACGGGCGCGGCCAGGGCCGTGCCCAGCGGCGTGAGCGTGAACAGCAGCCCCGCGGTGGCGGCGTCGAGCCCGCGCGTGAGCACGAGGTAGAACGGCGCGAGGAGCCACACCGAGAAGATCGAGGCGTTGGCGACGAACGACAGCGCGCCGGGCACCAGCACGGGACGGCGCAGCACGTCGGCGGCGGCCACCAGCCGCGTGGCCGCGCCGCGGGCGGCGGGCAGGCCCACCAGAGCCCACGCGAACACGGCGAGGGCCAGTGGCACGCGCACGTGGAAGATCGCGCGCCAGCCGACGTGCTCGACGAGCACGCCCGCGACGAGGGGGCCGATGGTGAAGCCGACGCCGATGCCGGCGTTCAGGAAGCCGAGCGCGCGGCCCCGCGCCGCCGGCGCGGCACCGAGCGTGGCGATGGCGGGCGCGGTGCCGTACACGAGGCCGCCCGCCATGCCCTGGAGCACGCGCGCGGCGAGGAGCCACCCGAACGTCGGCGCCAGCCCGCCCCACGCGAGCGCCACGGCGCTGGCGACGAGGCCGGCGCGGAAGACGCGCGCGTGGCCGACGCGATCGGCGAGCGCACCGCCCACGAACGCGGTGATCGAGTACGTGCCGACGTAGCAGACGATCACCCAGCGGATCCGCTCCGGCGGCTCGGCGAACGCGGCGGCGATGGCGGGGAACGCGACGTTCATGATCGAGTCGAGCGAGACGACGGCGCCGCCGGCCGCCGCGATCCATCGGGTCACGGCGGCTATCATGGCACACGGAGTTGCGCGGGCCCGGCGTTCCACGGTACAAACGCGGGCCATGGACCTCGTGCCCGGCGCCACCAACGAGATCACCTGGGCCGTGACGCCGGACAAGACCGCCGACGCCATGGGCAACACAGGCGTCAAGGTATTCGCGACGCCGTGGCTCATCGGCATGCTCGAGGACGTGTGCGGGCTCATGATCAAGCCACACCTGGCCCCGGGCGCCACCACCGTGGGCACCATGGTCGAGATGCGCCACCTCGCCGCCACGCCCGTGGGCATGACGGCGCGCGCGAAGGCGACCCTCCTCGAGACCGACGGCCGGCGCTACCTCTTCGCCGTCGAGGCCTGGGACGACAAGGACAAGATCGCCGAGGGCCGCCACGAGCGCTTCGTCATCCCGAGCCTCGAGAAGTTCCTCGAGCGCGCCATGAACAAGGCCCAGCGCTGATGCCGATCCAGCTGAACAAGGGCGTCATCGGCAAGGAGTTCCCGCCGTTCACGGTCACCGTGGAGCGCGGCAAGATCAAGGAGTTCGCCAAAGCGATCGGGGACCTCAATCCCTTCTATCTCGACGACCGCGTCGGCGCCGCGTCGGAGTGGGGGGATATCATCGCCCCGCCGACGTTCGCCATCAGCTTCCGCGACGAGAGCGCGGACACGCAGGCGCTTCTCCGCGAGCTCGGCGTGGACATCTCGCGCCTGTTGCACGGCGAGCAGGAGTTCGAGATCCACCGCCCGTTGCAGCCGGGCCACACGTACCTCTGCCGCGCGAAGGTCACCGACATCTATGAGAAGGCGGGCAAGAGCGGGCCGATGGCCTTCGTCGTACGCGAGACGGCCATCACCGACGCCGCGAACGAGATCGTCGCCACCATGCGCGGCGTGACGGTGGTGCGGCTGTGAAATACGCCAGGGTCTACGCGGACGACGTCAACGTCGGCGACGAGCTGCCCCCGCTCGTGAAGGGGCCCATCCAGCAGATCCAGCTCACCCGCTATGCCGGCGCCTCCGGCGACTTCAATCCCATCCACCAGGACGAGGAGTTCGCCAAGGCCGCCGGCATGGGCGGCATCTTCGCCCACGGCATGCTCTCGATGGGCTTCGTGGCCCAGGCCGTCACCGACTGGGCGGGGGCGGGAACCGTCCGCAAGGTCGGCGTCCGCTTCGCCGGTCTCGTGCGGCTCAAGGACACCGTCACCTGCCGAGGACGCGTGGTCGGCAAGTCGTCGAAGGACGACGTGCACCTGGTCGAGTTGGAGATCTCGGCCGACAACCAGAAAGGCGAGAAGGTCGTCAGCGGCCGGGCCACGGTGGCCCTGCCCGCCCGCGGCTAGCGGGACGCTGAAGCCACCGCCGGCTCGGAGCCGAGCAGGTGCTGGGTCAGGTGCGTGGCGCACCGCTCCGCGGCCTGGGCCAGCATGACTTTCAGCATCGCCCAGGAGTTCGCCCGCACGTCGTCGAGAGGCGCCGCCGTGGGCGCCCTGTGCGCCGGCAGATCGCAGGCGCTCCGCCAGAGCACCTTGCGGTCGTCGAGGCGGATCAGGCGAGCCTGCGCTTCATACGTCAGGCCGTACTTGCGCGGGATCGCGAAGCCGGGGAGAGAGCCGACCAGCCAGCTCGTCGTCTTCACCTCGAGCAGCAGGCCGCCGTGGAAACGGCGGGCGAGGCCGTCGACGTCGTCGCTCTCCATCGCGTCGCTCACGCGGATGACCTTCGGCAAGCGCAGCCCGGACTCCAGCGCCGTGGCCAGACGCTCCTTGACGGCGAGCGCGGGGTCTTCGAGCCCCTGCTCGGCCATCATCTTCTTGCCCTCGGACTCCATCTGCATGGCGGCGATCCCGCCACCGATCCCACCGAGCGCCCCGATCATCACCGCCTTACCGATGGTCAGGACCTTGAACGTCGGGCTCTTGACGTGGACGGCCCGAACTTCGGCCCGCTCGCGGAGCGCGTCCAGCTCGGATCGTTGGAGCGGCTGAACTGCGGAAGCGCAACCCTGGGCGGCGAGCAGCAGGCCGGCGGCGAGCGCGAGGCGGATACCCTTCATCGTGGTTCTCTCCACGGACGGTGCGTGCCGCCCCTTCGCGGAACGGCCACCAACCTCCTGCGCAACGCGCGTGCCACGTCTGCGCTGCGCCGATGGCCCATCGGCGCGCGCGCGGAATCGACGGGGCCTGCCTCAACTCGCGACTTCGTGCCACGAAAGAGGAAGACGGGTGCAGAGGGCGGCGCGGCAGGGTCGGGCGGCCGGCGGGCTAACCGCGCGGCATCTCCCCGCGCGCGGCCACCCATTCGCGCAGCGCCTCACGCGTCGACGGAAACGCGAGCGTGTCCCACTGGATCGCGTCGGGCGTCACCCACTCGAGCAGATCGTTCTCCGCGCAGGCGGTCAGCGTGCCGCCGACCACGACCGCGCGGTAGACGATGATCACGGGCGCGCCGGGATACGAGTACACGTTGTGGAGGCCCGTGAGCTCGACCTTGAGCCCGGTCTCCTCGAACGTCTCGCGCATGGCGGCGTCGGTCACGCTCTCCCCGAAGTCCACGAAGCCGCCGGGGAAGGTCCACAGCCCGCGGCCGGGGTTGATCGAGCGCCGGGTCAAGAGGATCCGGCCGTCCTGCTCCGGGATGGTGCCCGCCACCACCTTGGGGTTCAGGTAGAAGACGAACCCGCACGCCCCGCACACCGCCTGCTCGCGCTGGTCCGGCGGCACCGGCGCCCGCCCCAGCGCGCTGGCGCACAGGGGGCAGAAGCGGATGGTGTGCGGCGCGAGCATGCGAAAGGGCTCGTCGCTCATGCCACCAGTCTACTAAGATTGAGGAGTGGACGAGCCCTCGCAGGAGCCGTCGGCGCAGCCCGGGCTGGCCATGACGCTCTACGGGCTCGCCATGCTGCTCGGCGGGCTCGCCCTCTTCTGCGCCGCCGTCGGCTGGATCGACGTCAGCGACTCCACGTTCAACGCCCCCCGCTGGCTCGTGGCCCTCGTCGCCCTGCTCATCGCCGGCGCGGGCGGCTACCTGTTCGCGCTGCCGAGCACGACGCCCGCGCAGCGCGCCAACCTCGGCGCCGCGCTCGCGCTCGGCTTCTTCACGGTCATGGGCGCCTGCTTCACCTGGGTCATCGTCGCCAACGTCGCGGGCCGCGGCACGCTCGCCATCGCCGGCATTCCGATCCCGTTGCCGGAGGTGGCCGAGCGCTGGATGAACCGGCTGCTCGTCGGCGCGGTGGCGTTGCTGATGAACGGCGTCGCGCTCTACGGCTGGTGGACGCTGCTCACGGGACGCTGGCGCTCGTTCGTCACCCCGTCGAAATGAGCCGCTGGCTCGTGACCGCCGCGTTCCTGCTGCTGAGCGTCGGCACGGGTGTCGCGATCGTCCTCGCGGCCGTCGGCATCCTTCCCGTGGACGAGCGCGACTTCGGCGCGCCGCGCTGGATCGTGGCGGGCGCCGGCTGCGTGTTCATCGCCATGGGCGCCTGCGTGCTGCTCGTGCCGTGGGCGGCGACGGAGACCTGGCGCGGACTCCTCGGCGGGGCCTTCACGCTGGTCTTCGTCACCGCCGGGGCGATCTTCCTCACCTGGGCGGCGCTCAGCGGCGCCGAGGGCCGGAGCACGCTGAGCGTCGCCGGCCTGCCCATCCCGCTTCCCGAGCGGGTGAGCGCCGCGCTCGATCGGACGTTCGTCGTCTTCTGCGCCGCGCTCATGGACACCATCACCGTCGTGGCCTGGTGGGCGATGGCCCGCTATCTCTGGCGTGCCGCCGGCCGCGGCGCGGGCGCGCGGTGAGCCCCGATCTCCGCACGCTGATCGGCGTCGTGGTGGTGACGGCGATCGTCATGGCCTGGGTGGGCTTCGGGCTGCATGTGGCTGGAGAA
The DNA here is from genome assembly GCA_036002345.1 of Candidatus Methylomirabilota bacterium. Lineage (GTDB taxonomy): Bacteria > Methylomirabilota > Methylomirabilia > Rokubacteriales > CSP1-6 > AR12. The sequence continues at coordinate 7,647 of DASYTM010000093.1, forward strand.
GCGGCTGGCCGAGGGCTCGCGCGAGCGGCGCCTCGGTGGAACGCGTGATCCTCGCCGGCTTCGCGCTGGTGATCGACGCGCCTGGCCGTCGCCCTGTGGGTGCTCCTCGGCGCCGCGGCACTGAAGTGGATGCGACCGCCTTGACACCTTCCGCGACGCGGTGTTACAACGACGCGCGTCGCGACCGCCCAATGCTCAGGAGGCCTGCCATGACGCGTCGTCACGTCGCCCTCGCTCTCGTCGCCGTTGTCGTCACGCTCAGCGCGCTCGCCGCCGTCACCCACGGCCAATCGGGCGAGTACAAGATCGGCGTGCTGGAGCCGCTGACCGGCCCCCTCGCCGGCGAGGGCAAACGGCACCTCGAGGGCTTCGAGATCGTGCGGGACATGATCAACGAGCGCGGCGGCGTGATGGGCCGCAAGCTCACCTTCGTGGTGGCGGATGCGCCGGACCCGACGGCGGCGGCCACCGAGGCCACGCGGCTCGCCACGCGCGAGGGCGTGAAGATCATCACGGGCACGTTCTCGTCGCGGCTCTGCGGGGCGGCCAGCGAGGCGGCGGCGCGGCAGAACGTCATCTACTGGGAGACCTCCTGCGTGGACCCGCGCTTCAACAAGCGCGGCCTCAAGACCGTCTTCCGCACCGAGATCGACGCCACCGGCTTCGGCTGGTACAACGTCGAGTTCATCGTCAAGCACCTGGCCCCGCGCTTCGGCAAGAAGCCGAACGAGCTCAAGATCGCCTTCCTCAGCGAGGATTCCTCCTACGGCCAGGGCGTCACGGAGTCGGCGCGCCAGCGGGCGAAGTCGGAGTTCGGCATGCAGGAGGTCGGCAGCGTCGAGTACTACAAGTTCGACACGATCAACGACTTCACGCCGGTCATCCTGAAGCTCAAGCAGGCGCAGCCCGACGTCCTGCATCACATCGCCCACACCAACGACTCGATCCTGTTCTGGCGCCAGGCCAAGGAGCAGAACCTGCAGCTGAAGGCGCTCGTGCACGCCGGCGCCACCGGCTACGGCTCGCCCGACTTCGGCA
>DASYTM010000094.1:0-3377 GCA_036002345.1 Candidatus Methylomirabilota bacterium
GTCGTGGCCGGGACGGCCGGTCATGCGGGGCGCCGATCCAGAAATGGATGACGCATTCGCTGTCGAATGAATATGCCGCGCGCGGCGCGGTGTCAACACCAAAAGTGGGTGGCACTTGGCGCGGGCGGCGCGCGTGGCACGCCGCGTGCGTTCGCGTGGCAGCGTGCCCGACGCCGACGGCGCGCCCGAGCCCGGCACGCTCCTCGCGGTGGCCCTCAAGCGCGAGCCCGCGCAGGTCGCGGAGATCGTGCGCGTGCTCGGCGACCTCGAGATCGTCGTCGAGCGGCTGCCCGCAAGCCCCGAGGAGGACGGCCGCGTCCTCGTCCGGGTTCCCGCCGGACGCGTGCTGGAGGCCGTGCTCGCCCTCAACTATCACGGCTTCGCCGAGATCCGGGTCTACCGGTGATCCGGCTCCCGCTGCGCTATCGCGAGGACCGCCGGTCGCTCCTGTTCCTCGCGGCGCTGATCGGCCTGCTCGCCGCGCAATGGACGGGCGCGCTGCGGCACTGGACGCTCTACGTCCTCGCGTGCGTGCTCGCGTTCGTCGCGTGCGTGATCAAGCACAACCACAATCACTGCCGGACCTTCCGCGACGAGCGCTGGAACCGCGGGCTGGAGCAGGTCCTCGGGCTCCTCACCGGGCATCCGACTTCGGCGATCCTCACCGCGCACAACACTCGCCACCACGGCGGCAACCAGGGCCCCGGCGACTGGGTGCGCGTCTCGCTGGTCGGCTTCCGGCGCAACTGGGTCAACCTGCTCGTCTTTCCGTTCGTGTCGGTGGCGCAGATGCGCGCCGACAAGCCGAGCGACCTGCGCCACTGGCGCGCCGCGCGTCCCGCGCTCTATCGACGCGCCATCGCCGAGCGCGTGGTCCTGTACGGAACGCTGGCCGCGCTGCTGCTCGTGGACTGGCGGGCGACCCTCGTGTACCTCGGCGGGCCCTGGCTCTTCGGGCAGTGGGCGATCGTCACGATCAACCTGCTCCAGCACCAGGATTGCGATCCCGCCAGCGAGGTCGATCACTCGCGCAACGTCACGGGGCGCTTCGTGAACTGGCTCCTCCTCAACAACGGCTATCACGGCGCCCACCATCTGCGGCCCGCGCTCCACTGGAGCCGGCTCCCGGAGCTCCACCGCGCGCAGGTGGCGCCGCGGCTCTCACCGGACCTCGACGAACGCTCGCTGCTGCGGGCCTCGTGGCGCCAGTTCTTCGCGGGCCCGTCGGCGCGGCGGGAGGCGCGGGTGACGACGTGGAGCTGAATCCTCCGCGCGAGCACTGGTACGTCGCCGCGCCGGCGCGCGCCCTCGGGAAGAAGCCGGTTCCGGCCACGGTGCTCGGCGAGCCGCTCGTCCTGTTCCGCGGCGCCGACGGCCGGCCCGCCGCGCTCCTCGACCGGTGCCTGCACCGCAACATGGCGCTGTCCGCCGGCCGCCTGGTCGGCGGGTGCCTGGAGTGCCCGTACCACGGCTGGCGCTACGACGACCGCGGCCGCTGCGCGCTGGTGCCGTCGCTCGGGGAGGGCCGGTGCCCGCCGGGCGGTGTCCGCGCCTACCCGGCCGTCGAGAGCGACGGCTACGTCTGGGTGTTCATCGGCGACGGGCCGCCGTCCCGGCCGCCGTTCGCCTTCCCCCACGTGGGCGAGCCCGGGTGGACGACGTTCCGGATGCGGACGCGCTTTCAGGCGAGCGCCTTTGCGTGCGTCGAGAACTTCCTCGACTGTCCCCACACGGTCTTCGTCCACCGCGGCTGGTTCCGCACGCGCGACCCGCGCACCCTCCACGCTCACGTCCTACGCTTCTCCGACCGGGTCGAGGTGGAGTTCACGGACGAGGCGCCCGGCCCGAGCGTGGTGAGCGCGTTGTTCTTCCCGCCCGGCGAGCCGCTCTCGCACACCGACCGCTTCTTCCTCCCCGCCATCAGCCGCGTCGACTACCGCTTCGGCGCGCGGCGCCACTTCATCATCACGTCCCAGTGCACGCCGGTCGCCGAGCACGAGACGGTCGTGGACACGGTCATCACGTTCCGCTTCGGCCGCATCGCGCCGCTCGTGCGGCTGCTCTTCGAGCCGGTGGCGCGCTTCATCCTCCGCCAGGACGTCCGGATCCTCGCGCGGCAGACGGCCAACCTCCGGCGCTTCGGCGGGCCGGGCTTCGTGTCCACGGAGAGCGATCTGTTCGCGCGCCACATCCAGGCGCTCTGGCGTGGCGGCGAGCGGGCCCAGACCGACGCGCAGGTGGCGATCCGATTCTGAGGGAGGCGGCCATGGACCAGCAGCGCCTGACGGGCGACGTGGTGGCGGTGAGCGATCTCGGCGGCCGCGACGTCGAGGCCATGTTCGCCGTCTACGCGCGGCTCTACGAGCGCGTGAGCGAGCGCGACTTCCGCCGCGACCTGGACGAAAAGCAATGGGTGCTGCTCCTGCGCGGAGGTCCCGGCGGGCCCATCCGCGGCTTCACGACGATCATGCTCCTCGAGACGCGCGTGCGCGGCGAGTCGCTGCGCGTCGTCTTCTCCGGCGACACGGGCATCGATCCCGCTTACTGGGGCGGCCAGGCGCTCGTGAAGGCGTGGGCGCGCTTCATGGGCGAATTGCTCGCGCGCGACCGGGAGCGGCGCCTCTACTGGTTCCTGATCTCCAAGGGCTATCGCACCTACCTCTACCTGCCGCTCTTCTTCCACGAGTTCTTCCCGCGCGTGGACACGGGCACGCCGCCCTTCGAGCGCGAGCTGATCGCCACCCTCGGCGCGCTCAAGTACCCGCGCGACTTCGATCCCGCCACCGGCGTCATCGCCTTCCCCGAGTCGCACGGGAACCTGCGCCCGGCGCTGGCGGACACGCCCGACCACCGGCGCGCCCACCCGCACGTCCGGTTCTTCCTGGACGCGAACCCGGGCTACGCGCGCGGCCACGAGCTGGTGTGCGTGGCGGAGATCTCACCCGACAACATGCGCGGGCTGCCGCGGCGAATGCTGCTCGAGGGCGCGGGCGCGCTGGAGGCGGCGTCCTGACCGGAACGCTCCAGCGGCTGCGGTTCCGCGCGCTGAACGCGGCGTGGCTGGCCGGGCAGCGCGTCGGCCACCGGGCCCTTCGCGCGGCGCTCCACCTGCCGGCGCGGGCGCAGGCGGCGCGGCTTCACGCCACGCTCGCTCGCAACGCGGGGTGCGACTACGGCCGGCGCCACGGCTTCGCGAAGATCCGCACGTTCCGCGAGTACCAGGACGCGGTCCCCATCGTCGGCTGGGACGACGTCGCGCCGTGGGTCGAGGCCATGAAGGCCGGGCGCGCGAACGTGCTGACCTCCGAGCGGGTCCTGGTCTTCGAGACCACCGGCGGCTCGACGGGCGGCGCCAAGTACGTGCCCTACACGCGGAG
>DASYTM010000095.1:0-39418 GCA_036002345.1 Candidatus Methylomirabilota bacterium
CCGATGTTCGGACGCTGGGGCTACTTCGCGGGCGAGCGCCTGTTCGCGTGCTTTCCCGTCGCGCCGCGCGAGCACGATCTGTGGATCCGCCTGTCGGCCGAGGACCAGCGGCGAGCGCTGCGCGAGCCCGGCGTGCGGCCGCATCGCCGCTTCGCGCGGCGCGGCTGGATCGAGCTGGACGTGGCGGACGACGCGGGCGTGCCCGAGGCGCTGCGCTGGCTGCGCCGCGCCTACGGGGCCGAGCTTCCCGCCGAGGAGGTGTGAGCGTGGGCGCCTAGGCGGCCGCGATCTCCGGCGGCGGCCCGGCCGCGCGCGCCCGGCGCTCGATCTCGGGGATGTTGACGAGGGGCAGGAGGAAGTAAGCGGCGCCGGTCATCGCCGCGGAGATCCAGACGAGCCAGGTGTAGCCCGTCCACTCGTAGACGTAGCCGCCGAACACCTGCGAGCCCTGCACGCCGAGGTTGTAGACCGACATGAGGAGCGCGAAGAAGGTCCCCTCCGCGTGCTTGGGACACGCCTTGGCCGCGAGGTCGAGGAACGCGAGCTGGGTGATCATGGAAATGCCGCCGAAGACCGTGTCGATCAGGATCGCCGCCGTCCGGCTGTCGTAGAGCAGGTAGGCGAGCGTTCCCACCGTGGCGACGCCGATCGACAACACGATCAGCCGGTGCAGCGACACGCGGCGTGACAGCGGCGCGTAGAGGGCGGCGCCGACGATGGAGGCCGCGGCCGCGAGCGAGCCCAGGAGGCCGATGAACTGCTGGCTGAAGTTCAACGTGTCGGTCTGGTAGTAGAAGAGCGGGATACCGATCGACGGGCTGAAGGTCCAGAAGAAGACGAAGCCCGCCACCACCCACATCGTTCGGTCGCGCACCGCGCTCTTGATGCCCCGCCACGCCTCGCGGAACTCCTCGCGGCGCGACTTCGCGGGCGGCTCGTGGATGAACGCCGCGCCCATGACCAGGGCCAGGAACGGAAAGCACGCGCCGATCAGGAAGCCGGCACGCAGCTCGCGCTGCTCGGCGAGCCAGCCGCCGATCAGCCCGACGAGGACGATGGCCACGTTGATGGCCGTCCACTGCACGGACTGGAATACGCCGGTGAGGCCGAGGGGCTTGCCGTTCTCGACCATCATGGCGTCGGTCAGCACGTCGGTGAAGGCGATGCCGAAGCCCATCACGAGGATCAGCGCGGCGAGCGTCCAGTACGTCGGCGCGCCGGCCAGCGCCAGCGCGAGCCCGGTCACCGTCGCGAGGGCGGAGGTGAGGAGGAAGTAGCTCTTGCGCCGGCGGCCGAAGAGCGGAAACGCGTCCGAGATCATGCCGTAGATCGGCTTGATGACCCAGGGGATGAGGATGATGGTGCCGAAGATCCCGACCTGGGCCGGGCTCATGCCCAGGCGCTCCTTGAGCGTGAGCAGGACGACCTGATCCGGCACGTGATACATCCCCTGCGAGAAGTAGACGATCGCGAAGAGCATCGCGAGCCGTCGGCTGTCGGGAGTTTTGAAGGGGCTCAGGCGCTCGAGGAGTCCGGACATCGCGCGTCATCATAGTCTAGAATCCGCTCATGCACTCCGTGTGTCCGCACGATTGCCCGTCCTGCTGCAGCCTCGAGGTCACCGTTACCGACGGGCGCATCGCCGAGGTCACGGGCACGCCGGGCCATCCGTTCACGCAGGGCGTGATCTGCGGCAAGGTCCGCGAGTACGCCGAGCGCGTCCACTCGCCGCTGCGCGTGCTGACCCCGCTGCGGCGCGTCGGCGCCAAGGGCGAGGGCCGCTTCGAGCCGATCGGGTGGGACGACGCCGTCGGCGAGATCGCGCGGCGCTGGCGCGCCATCGTCGCCGAGCACGGGGGCGAGGCCATCCTGCCCTTCTCGTACGCGGGCTCGATGGGCCAGGTGCAGTTCTTCGCGGGCCATCCGCTCTTCCACGCGCTGGGCGCGAGCCGGCTCGACCGCTCGATCTGCGTGTCCACCTCCTACACGGGCTGGCGCGCGACGGTGGGGCAGGTGACCGGCAACGACTCCGAGCAGATGGTGGGCGCCGACCTCGTCGTGCTGTGGGGCGTGAACGCCGCCTACTCGACCATCAACGTGATGACGCTCGTCAAGCAGGCGCGGCAGCGCGGCGCGTACGTCGTCGTCATCGATCCGTACCGGACGCCCACCGCCGTGCAGGCCGACCTGCACCTCATGGTGCGGCCGGGCACGGACGGCGCGCTGGCGCTGGCCATGATGCACGTGCTCATCGGCGAGGGGCTGGTGGACCGGGATTACGTCGAGCGCGCCACGCTCGGGTTCGAGTCGCTGGCCGAGCACGTCAAGGCGTGGCCGCCCGAGCGCGTGGCGCCGATCGTCGGCCTCGACGCGGAGACCATCGTGGCCTTCGCGCGGCGCTACGGCGCCTCTCCGCGCTCGTTCCTCCGCATCGGCATCGGGCTCTCCCGCCACGACAACGGCGGCATGACGAGCCGAACGCTGGCCTGCCTGCCCGCGCTGACGGGCGCCTACGCCGATCCCCACGGCGGCGCGCTGCTGTCCTCGGGCGGCGCGTTCACGATGGACATGCGCGCGCTGGAGCGCCCCGACCTGATGCCACGGCCGGCGCCGCGGGTGATCAACATGATCCGGCTCGGCCGCGCCCTCACCGACCCGGACATGGCGCCGCCCGTGAAGGCGCTCTACGTGTACTCGTCGAATCCCGCCGCCGTCTGCCCGAACCAGACGCTCGTGCTGCGGGGGCTCGCCCGCGAGGACCTCTTCACGGTGGTCCACGAGCAGGTCCTCACGGACACGGCGCATTACGCGGACCTCGTGCTGCCCGCGACGACGTCGATGGAGCACGCGGACCTGTACCGCTCGTTCGGCCAGTTCTACTTCCAGTACACGGACCCGGTGATCCCCCCGCTCGGCGAGGCGCGCTCGAACTGGGACGCCTTCGCGGCGCTGGCCCGGGCGCTGGGCGTGGCGCAGGAGCACTACGCGCGCGGGTACGACGCGGCCCTGAGCGCGGCCCTCGCCGGGGGCGAGCCGCACGTCCGCGCGATCACGCTCGAGCAGCTCAAGCGCGAGACGTCGGTGCGGCTCGCGCTGCCGAAGCCCTACCTGCCGTTCGCCGACGGCGCGCCCACCCCGTCGGGGAAGGTGGAGTTCGTCTCCGCCTCACTGGCCGCGCAGGGCCTGCCGGCGCTGCCCACGTGGACGCCGCTCGCCGAGGGCCCGGCGCGCGCCGACCTCGTCGCGCGCTTCCCGCTGCAGTGCATCGTGCCGCCCAACCGGTTCTTCCTGAACTCGTCGTTCAGCCAGTCCGAGCGGCTGCGGCGCCGGCAGGGGACGCCGACGGTGATGCTCGCGCCCGATGACGCCGCCGCGCGCGGCATCGCCGACGGCGACACCGTGAGGGTCGAGAGCCCGCGCGGCGCGGCGCCCTTCACGGCGCGCGTCACCGACGACACCCGCGCCGGCGTGGCCGTCATCGAGGGGATCTGGTGGCACCGCTTCCATCCCGGCGGCCGCGGCGTGAACGTGCTGACCGACGACCGCGTCACGGACATGGGCGGCGGGCCGGCCTTCCACTCGAATCTCGTCGAAGTGACCCGCGCGTAGCGGGGTCGGCTACGACGTCGCCGCGGGCGCCGGCGTCGCGACGTCCGCGCGGGCCGGGCGCGGCACGCGCGGCGGGCCGCCGAACTGCTTCAGGAGCACGGGCAGGACGACGAGCGAGGCGAGCAGGCAGGTGACCGTCCCCAGCGTGAGGAGCAGCCCCAGCCCGTAGATCCCCCGGTGCGCGGCGAGCATCATCGAGCCGAAGCCCACGATCGTGGAGAGCCCGTTGACGAGGACGGCCATGACCGTGGAGCGTGCCATGAGCGGCCCGCCGCGCCCGCGGTCGCGGTCCTCCATGTAGCGCATCACGATGTTGATGCCGAACTCCGCGCCCGAGCCCAGGATCAGCGGGATCCCGAAGATGTTGCCGAGGTTCAGTTTCAGGTCGAAGAGGTACATGAGGCCGGCCGTCCAGATCAGCCCCAGCGCCAGCGGCGAGAGGGCCAGCAGCGTCTCGCGAACGTGGCGCAGCATCAGCGCGGTGAGGACGGTGACGAGTACGATCGCGTAGATCGTGCCCTGCTTGTAGGCGCGCTCCATGAGCCGGATGGCCTCGTGGGTGATGACGGGGGTGCCCGTGACATCCGGGTTCACCTGGCGGAGCTCGCGCACGAACTTCTGCGAGCCGTCGCGGTCCCAGATGTTGACGGCGGGATGGATCTGCAGGAGGAAGCGGCCGTTGTCGCTGATGAACTTCCGCTTGATCTCGGGCGGCACGTCGGCGAGCCCGACCGTGCGGGGCGCGAGGTTCCCCTGCAGCCGCTGGAACGACGTCACGAAGTCGCGGTACACCTGCCGCTGCAGGACGGTGAGGGCGGGCTCGCTCACCGAGCGCTCCGTCTGCCGCAGCTTGACGACGAGCTGCGCGATGTCGTCCCGGAGCGCGACGAGGCGCCGCTGGGTGTCGCCCGCCGGCGACTCGGAGGCGGCGATGTCGAAGCGCCGCCGCAGCGTCTCCAGCGTGGTGATGAGGCGGTCGATGTCCACGGCCTGCTGTCGCGAGACGCGCACGGGGGCCACGATCGGCGCGAAGTCCCGGATGATCTTCTGCTTCTCCGCCTGGTCGTCGGGGATGAGGAGGAGCGCGGAGTCCACCTCGGAGACGGTGGAGAGCCGGCGGTAGGCCGCCTGCTTGCGCCGTAATTCGTCCAGGCTCGAGGCGCTGTCGAGGGCGGCGAAGCCCGACCGGCCGGAGGTGGCGAGGATCTTCTTCTCCCAGGTCACGGACTCCGTGCCCTCGGCCTGGAGGTTGAGCAGGTTGTAGTCGAAGTGCACCCAGGCGAAGGCCCACACCGACAGCACGGTGACGCCGGCCGCCACCGCCAGCACCGTGCGCGGATGCTTGGCGACCTGGTCCACGTAGGGGACGTGCACGCGCTCGAGGCGGATGGCGCGCGGGATGGACGTCGCCTCGCGGCGCGCGTGGCGGCGGTCCACGAGGACGAGCACGGCCGGGAACACGAACATCATGGCCACCCACGACAGCAGGAGCGCGGAGCCGGAGATGAAGCCGAGCTCCTGCAGGCCGCGGAAGTCCGTGAGCATGAGCACGTAGAAGGTGGCGGCCGCGGTGAGCGCGCTGACGAGCATGCCGGGGCCGCTGCGCATGGCGGTGATCTCGATCGCCTCGCGCAGGTTGCGGCCGAGGAACAGCTCCTCCTCGTAGCGGAAGAGATAGTAGATGCCGTAGTCGATGCCGATGCCGATGACGATGGAGATGAACATCACGGAGAAGAGCGACAGGTGGCCGACCACGAGGGTGGCGAGCCCGATGGCCCAGCACAGGCTGAGCGAGAGCACCACGAGCGAGAGCAGCGGCTTGCCCACGCGGAGGAAGGCGAGGGCGAGGAGGATCAGCGTCAGCACGAAGGCCACCACGGAGGCGTACTCGCTGTCGCGGAAGGCGGCCACCATCTCGTCGTTCGAGAGGGCCGGCTTGCCGGTGACGCCCACCTCGACGTCCGGGAACTCCACCTTGAGGAAGGCGACGGTGGCCCGCACGCCCTCGATGGCCTTGCGGTTGCCCGTGAACGAGCCCTCGTCGCTGCGCGGCTCGGCGAGGATGAAGAGGAGGCGCTGGTCGTCGGAGAGGAAGTAGCCGGCGCCGGCGCTGTCCTCGCCGCCCACGGAGAAGAGACCGCCCCACGGCGACTTGTACGGGATCGCGCGGTCCAGGCGGGTGGAGATCTGCGTGACGACGTCGCCGACGAAGCGCAGGTCGAGCGCGCCCTTGGAGTCTCCCGTGCCCGTGTCGGACAGGCCGAGGTCCATGAGGCCGGTGACGAAGGCCTGCGCGATGGAGGTCGCGATCCCGTCCACGAGCTGGTCGAGGGTGGGACGCTCCGCGAACTTCTCCATGAACTCCTGGTAGTCGTAGATGCGCTCGCGGATCTCCTTGAGGCGGTCGGCGGACAGGTACAGGAGGGCGCGGCCCTCGAACTGCTTGGGGTCGATGCGATAGGCGATGCGCGTGAGCGGCACGCGGTTGGCGCGGAGCTCGCGCACGAGGCGGTTGGCGTAGATGGTCGCCTCGGGCAGGGAGGGCGCTTGCACGACCATGACGAGGTCGTCGAGCTCGCCGAACTCCTTGTCGAACTCGACGTAGCGCTCGATGTAGCGCTCGCCCTGGGGCAGGAGGGCGCGCGTGGAGGTCGCGAAGGTGAGGGAGGTGAGGGCGTAACCGACGGACAGCGCCGCCAGGAGCACGGCGACGCCCACCGTCATCCAGGGCCACGCGCACGCGGCCCGGACGAGGCGGCGCAGGAGGCGCCCGGTCCGAGACGTCACCCTCGACTACTCTTCGCCGGCGATGAAGCGCTCCAGCCGCTGGCGCGCAGCGTCGTCCGCCCACTGCTCGGGCGGCGATTTCATGAGGTAGGCCGACGGCGCGTAGAGCGCGCCCTTGAGCCCGCGGTCCAGGGCGATGCGGCAGCAGCGGATGGCGTCGATGACGACGCCCGCGGAGTTCGGCGAGTCCCACACCTCGAGCTTCAGCTCCACGTTGATGGGCTGGTCGCCGAAGGAGCGGCCCTCCAGGCGGATGTGCGCCCACTTGCGGTCCTGGAGCCACGGCACGTAGTCGCTGGGGCCGATGTGGACGTTGTCCGTCCCGAGCTCGTGGGCGAGCTGCGAGCGCACCGCGTCGGTCTTGCTGATCTTCTTGGACACGAGCCGCTCGCGCTCGAGCATGTTGTAGAAGTCGGTGTTGCCGCCGACGTTGAGCTGGCTCGTCCGCTCCAGGCGCACGCCGCGATCCATGAAGAGCTTGGCGAGCACGCGGTGGACGATGGTGGCGCCGAGCTGCGACTTCACGTCGTCGCCGACCACGGGCAGGCCGCGGTCCTCGAACCGCCGGCGCCAGTAGGCCTCGCGCGCGATGAAGACGGGGATGCAGTTCACGAACGCGCAGCCGGCCTCCAGCACCTGCTCGACGTACCACTTGGTCGCCATCTCGCTGCCCACGGGCAGGAAGTTGACGACGACCTGCGTGTTCGTCTCGCGCAGGATGCCCACGATGTCGGCCGTGGAGCCCGGCGCTTTCTTGATGACCTGCCCGAGGTACGTCCCGAGGCCGTCGTGCGTCATCCCGCGCTGCACGGGCACGCCGAGCGAGGGGACGTCCGCGAACTTCACGGTGTTGTTGGGCGCCTGGAAGATCGCCTGCGAGAGATCCGTGCCGACCTTGCGCTCGTCGATGTCGAAGGCGGCGGAAAACTCGATGTCGCCCACGTGATAGCCGCCGAGCCGCGGATGCATGAGGCCGGGGATGAAGCCGTCGTCGGGCGCCTGCCGGTAGTAGTGGACTCCCTGAACGAGAGACGATGCGCAGTTGCCGACGCCGATGATGGCGACTCGGACGGATCCCACGATGGCCTCCCTGGCTCGGGGTGAGGCCTCACTCGGCGCGCAACGCGCGGAGCAGGCGCGACGGTCACCAAGTGTAGCACAGGGTCGTGTAGAATCTCGGGGATGCGCGACCCCGGGAGGCCCCAGTGAGCGAGTCGGCGGCGGTGGTGGTGGACGAGGTCGCGCGCGCGCTCGCGGGCCTCGACTTCGACGAGGTCAAGAAGACGTACTGGGAGCAGAACGAGTTCATCTATCTCGAGCGCTGGCTGCCCGCGTCCATCCTCGATCGCATCGTGGCCGAGGTCGAGCGCGTGCGCCCCGCCATCCATCGCAACTACATCCCGCGGCACAAGAAGGGCGGCAGCGTCAGCTACTACACGCTCGTCGAGCAGGCGCCAACCATCCTCGCCCTCTACCGCGCGCCGGCCTTCGTCCGCTTCCTGTCGGAGGTCTCCGGGCAGCCGTTGCAGCCGTGCCCCGAGAGCGATCCGCACTCGTGCGCCCTCTACTTCTACACGGAGCCCGGCGACCACATCGGGTTCCACTTCGACACGTCGTACTACAAGGGCAGCCGCTACACCGTCCTCATCGGCCTCGTCGAGCGCTCGTCGAGCCGGCTCGTGTGCCAGCTCTTCAAGGACGACCCGCGCGGGCGCCCCCTCGTGGAGTTCCAGCTCGCCACGCACCCGGGCACGCTGGTGGCCTTCAACGGCGACAAGCTCTGGCACGCCATCACGCCCCTCGGCGAGAACGAGGAGCGCGTGAGCCTCACGCTCGAGTACGTGACGGACCCGTCGATGAGCGCGCTGAAGCGCCTCTACTCGAACCTCAAGGACTCCTTCGCGTACTTCGGGCTCAAGACGGTCTTCACGGGCCGCGTCCGCACCGCCGGCCGCTAGATTTCGCGCCGGCGTCGGCGCGCGCGCTCACGTCTCATAGCTCGGCGCCGCGAGCGGGTGGAGCACGTCGATCGCGTGGCGGGTGTCGAGCCGTTCGCCGCACCAGCCCGGTCGCGACGTCTGGGCATCGTGGTGGCGCCGGCAGAGCATGACGAGATTTGACAGCGTCGTCGGTCCCCCATGGGCCCAGTGGCGGATGTGGTGACCCTGGCCGAACGGCAGCCCGCAGCCGGGGAAGCGGCACCCGCGGTCGCGATGCTCCAGCGCGCGCCGGAGCGCCGGCGGGATCGTGCGCGTCCGTGCGCCGACCTCCGTCACGTGGCCGTTCGCGTCGTGGCGCATCACCACGCGCGTCGCGTGGCACGCCAGCCGCCGGGACGTTTCCGACGAAACGTGTGTTCCGTCGTCGAGAGCCGACTGGCCTTCGGCCGGCGTGTTCGTCTCCACCAGGACCGAGGCGTCGACCGAACGTTCCCGCGGGAACGTTTTTGTTTATCACTGCGCCCCGCGCCCGCTGATACAGGGCTTCCCGGGCCGCCTCGAGCGCCTTCATGAGCAACGCGCCTGTTTCCGGATCGAGCCGCCCCTGCAGCACCACCATACCGTCTTCGTCCGGATACACGTGAAGCGCACGGGTCCGGTGGCGACGGGTGCTCTGCTTCGCTTCCGCGTGCCGGTCTACACGCCGCCAGCCCCCGACGATGCGCTCGACGTGGTCGGCGGTGCCCGTCCGGCCAACCTGGAGCAGCCGCTCTTCGGTCGCTGGAGTAGCGACCCGGGTCAGCGCGCGGACCTTGGAGTACGAGAGCTCGCCGCGGGCCAGGGCTGCCGCCAGCCTGTGCAGCGTCCCGAGCGCCCGCGCCACGCGGACGCGCTCGCGAGCGGCGCCCATGTCGAGCCCCACGCGCCAGGAGAGCCAGTGGGCACACGAGCGAAAGCCGCTCCCGTTCCCCCAGCCGCCGCGGGTGTCGAACTCGCGGATGAGATCGAGCAGCCGTGCCGTGGCGGCGTCGAGATGAGCGGATAGCTCGGCGATCTCGTCGCCGAGGCGCTGCAGCTCGGCGGCGGTAGGATCAACAAGCACACCCGTCGGCGTTTTTCGGACGGGGCGTTGCCTCTCACGTCTGGGCGCCGCCATGAGCCGCTGAACGGAACTTCGCTTCGGCTCCGCAGACCGCCACGAGCGTGTCCGCTGACCCCGTGTCAAGAGTCGAAAATTGGATACGGTTCCCGCCCTGGTCGAGCTACGCGCGGCGCAGGAGCGTGACGGCCGCGCGCACGACCCAGTAGACGTTCGAGCCCAGCGCGACGAGGATCATCAGCCACGGCAACGCCGTCGGCGCGCCCGCGCGCAGGGCGATGAAGAGGACGAGCAGCGCGTAGAAGCCGTCGCGCGAGCCCATGTCCTCCACGGTCCCGCCCATCCCCGCCGAGCCGCGTGGCGGCCACCACTTCGCGACGAAGGCGCTGGCCACGATACCGGCCGCCCCCACGAGCCCGAGCCCGAGGCCCGTGCCGGTGACCGCCTGCGTGGTCACGCCCATGGCCACCACGGTGAGCGTGTGCACGGTCGTGTCGGCCACGGTGTCGAGCCACTCGCCCACGCGTGACTCCGTGAGGGTGAGCCGGGCCACCTCGCCGTCGGAATGGTCGAGGATCACGGCGACGAGATAGATGACGAGCCCGGCCAGCGCGCTCGCCGGCGTCGCGCGCCAGAAGCACCACACGGCCACGAGGCCCAGCACGAGGCTCGCCACCGTGATGGTGTTGGGCGCGATCCCCAGCGCGATGGCCGCGCGCGTGACGTAGCGCGAGAAGCGGCGGTGCAGGAGCACGTCGAGCCGCGTGTCGATCGCGCTGCCCAGCGCTTGATTCAGCTGCCACTCGGCCCGCGCGCGTCCCTCCGCGTCACGGGCCAGCACGCACCGGGCGTCGACGGACGGCGCCAGTCCTCGACGCCTGGACGCGCGGGCGAGGGCATCGCCGACCGGCCGACCGCCGGCGAGCTCGGTGCCGAGGGCCTGGGCGAGGTCGGCATCCGCCACGAACGCGGGCGTATCGGTTCCCTCGGGATCCGCGACGGCAGCGCCGGAAGGTCCGGCGACCAGCGTCCGGAGCACCTCGGCGGGTATCACCACGACGGCCGGCACGAGAAGCAGCGGGCCCGGGTCGGGCACGCCGCCTTCCTTGAGCCAGACGACGGCGGCCCGCGCCCTCGGCGACGCGGCCACGGCGGCGCCGAGGGGGGTGTCCCGCAGGTTGAGCGGTAGATAAACCGTTCGCGCGCCGGCCCGCACGGCGGCCGCGACGGCCCGGAAGGCGAGGGGCCGGTGCGCGACGAGCGCCTGGGCGGCACTCAAGTCGTCGAAGGTCGCGAAGTAGAGGGCGGCGCGATCGATCACGCGCCGTCCAGGCGGACGACGCGCGGCAGCACGTCGGCCTCGGCCCGGCGCAGGTCTTCGGCGAAGTCGATCTCGGTCCACGCCAGGCCGGTGATGTCCACCCAGCCGACGTGGTGCGACGTCACGAGCATGTGCAGCGCGTCCTCGTACTCGTTGAGCCCCTGGCTGTCCTCGATGACGCGCTCGAGGAAGCGGACGAAGGCGGGTCCCGCCTCCGCGCCGCACTTGAAGAAGCCCACGCCCTCGCCGACGGTGTCCCACGCCTCCGGCACCACTTTCTTGCCGAGCGCGATCACGCGGTCGCCACGCGTATAGAGCTTCACCTCCTCGCCGGTGTCGGCGAAGCCGCGGTCGAGCAGCAGCGCGCTCGGCGCCGGCGCCGCGAGCAGCCGGCGCAGGAACTCGCGGGGGAAGAGCACGTCGGCGTCCATCACCAGGGCGGGCTCGCGCAGGTACCGGCGCGCCGCGTACAGCGAGAGCACGGAGCCCCGCGTGTAGTCGGGGTTGGTGACGTACTCCACGGCCATGCGGCCCACGCGCTCACCCGCCTGCGCGCGCACCTGATCCGCGCAGTGCCCCACCACCAGCACCGACCGGCGCACGCCCGCCCACGCCAGGGCGTCGAGCATGCGGCTCAAGATCGGCCGCCCGCCCAGGGGCAGGAGCGCCTTGTGGGTGGCGTCGGTGAGCGGCGCCAGCCGGCGCGCCACGCCCGCCACGAGGATGATCGCGGTCATGGCCCGTCCGCTCAGGAGCGTCGCCCCACGGCGGCGGAGGAGCCCATCTCCTCCTGCCGCGTCTTCATCTTGCGCACGAGCTCCGCGTACGACGACGTCTGGATGATCTTGTTGAACTGCGTGCGGTAGTTCGCGATCAGGCTCACGCCCTCGATGATGACGTCGTAGACGAGCCAGCGGTCACCCTTCTTGAGCATGCGGTACTCGATGGGCACGTCGGAGCCGCTCTTGGTGAGGAGCTTGCTCTGCACGGAGGCCTGGTCACCCTCGATCTTGTCGCCGACGTACTGGATCTTCTCGCCGCCGTACAGCTCGATCTTCGAGATGTAGGAGCGCTCCAGGAGATCGCCGAAGAGCTTCACGAACTCGTCGCGCTCGACCTGGGTGCGCGCGTTCCAGTGCCGGCCCAGCGACCGCTTGGCCGTCTCGCCGAAGTCGAAGATGTCGTCCGCGACCTTGCGCACGGCGACGCGGCGCTCCTTGGGCTTCTCCTTCAGCACGGGGTCTTCGAGCACCTTCAACGCCCGGTCGACTTGCGACTTGAGCTGATCCGTCGGCGCGCCGGCCCACGCCGGCGGCACCGCGACCGCCAGGGCCAGCACGAGCCCCAGCGCCATCCGCGAGCACGCTCTCATCATCCGATCCCCCGATCCGTTCGGCGTCACACCTTGCCGAAGATATATTTCGACAGCAGCTCTTCGAAATCTACGGGCGCTTCCACCTCGCGGATCTTGCCCCCGGGCTGGATGATCTTGTCCGACCCGCCCGGGCTGATCCGCACGTACTTCTCGCCGATGAGGCCCTTGGTCTTGATCGACGCGATCGAGTCCTCCTGCAGCTTCACGTCCTTGTGCACGCGCAGCAGCACGCGCGCCTGGTAGTTGTCGAGCCCGATCGAGTCCACGCGGCCGATCTCCACGCCGGCGATCTCCACGGTGGAGCCGGCCTTCAGCCCGCCCACGGACGGAAAGTCCACCGTCACCACGTAGCCCCGGCCGCCCAGGAACGACACCCGGCCCAGTTGAACGGAAAGATACCCCAGGGCCAGGATACCGATGAGCATGAAGATTCCCACGACGATATTGATCCGTGTGCGCTCCATCAGGTGCCCTCCGGCTCTCCGCGGATGAACTTCTGGACCACCCGGTTTTGCGACGCCTGGAGCTGGGCCGGCGGCCCCACCTCCACGATACGGCCCTCGTGGAGCATGGCCACGCGGTCGGCGATCTCGAAGATCTCGGGAATCTCGTGGCTGACCATCACCGCCGTGAAGCGGTGCCGGCGATGGAGGTCGAGGATGAGGTGGTGGATCGTGTTGACGAGGACGGGATCCAGGCCCGTGGTCGGCTCGTCGAAGAAGACGATCTCGGGCTCGATCACGAGGGCGCGGGCGAGGGCCACGCGCTTGCGCATGCCGCCCGACACCTCGGCCGGATATTTCTGGCCGACGCCCTCCAGCCCCACCTGCGCCAGCGCCGACTCCACGCGCTTGGCGATCTCCGCCCGCGGCATCCGCACCTTCTCGCGCAACGGGAAGGCCACGTTGTCGGCGCAGCGCATCGAGTCGAAGAGCGCGCCGCCCTGGAAGACCACGCCGTAGCGCCGGCGGATCGCGTCGAGGGGGTTGCCCGAGAGCCGCGTCACGTCCTGACCGTCCACGAGGACGCGCCCGCTGTCCGGACGCAGCAGCCCGATCATGTGCTTGAGGAAGACGGACTTGCCGCCGCCGCTGCGGCCGATGACCACGGTGATGGAGCCCGTGGGGATCTCGAGGTCGAGGCCGCGCAGGACGGGCTGCGTCCCGAAGCGCTTGGTCAGCCCCTCGACTTTGATCACAGGCTCGCCTCGCCTGCGGCTGCGGCTCGCAATGCCACGATCACCAGACGGACCCGATGAAGTAGTCCCAGACGAGGATCAGCACGGACGAGAGCACGACGGCCTGCGTGGTGGCGCGGGCCACGCCCTCCGCGCCGTGGCCGACGTGGAAGCCCTTGTAGGCGCAGACCCACGTGACGATCACGCCGAAGGAGACCGACTTCCAGAAGCCGAGCGAGATGTCGCTCATGTCGACGAAGGTCTGCATCTCGCCGAAGTAGGTGCCCGGCGAGAGCCCCAGCAGCTCCACGCCCACCAGGTAGCCGCCGAAGATGCCGACCAGGTCGAACATCGCCGTCATGAGCGGGAAGGTGAGGATGCCGGCGAAGATCGACGGCGCCACCAGGTAGCGCATGGGATTGAGGGCCATGACCTCCAGCGCGTCGATCTGCTCCGTGATGCGCATGATGCCGAGCTCGGCCGTCAGCGCGGAGCCCGCGCGGCCCGTCACCATCAGCGCGGCCAGCACCGGTCCCAGCTCGCGGATCAAGGACAGCGCGACGGCGGGGCCGAGGAACGCCTCCGAGCCGAAGCGCGAGAGGGTCAGGAAGATCTGCAGCCCGAGCACCATGCCCGTGAAGGCGCCCGTCAACAGGATGATCAGCAGCGAGCGGAAGCCGATGAAGTTGATGCGGTCGATGAAGGCCCAGAACTTGAGCGGCGGCGTGAGCATGGCGGCCACGGCGGCGGCCAGGAAGCTGCCGAACCGTCCGAGCGAGGTGACGATCCCGATGGCCCACCCACCGAGCGCATCGAGTGGGCGCAGGACGGCGGGGGCGGTGGACTCGCTCATTTCCGGGCGCGACGATACACGCCGAGAGCCCAGAGTGGGAAGTACTGCGCGTACAGGTGGTACTTGAGGTAGAAGACGCGCGGGAAGCCCGTGCCGTTCCAGAATGGATCCTCCCACGAGCCGTCCGCACGCTGCGTGCGCAGGAGATACTCGATGCCGCGCTCCACGGCGGTGCCGCTCGTCTGGCCCGCCGCGAACAGGCCGAGCAGGGCCCACGCCGTCTGGCTCGGCAGCGAGTCGCCGATCCCCGCCAGCTCGGGCTTCGCGTAGCTCTCGCACGTCTCGCCCCAGCCGCCGTCGCGGTTCTGGCGCCGCACCAGCCAGCGCACCGCGCGCTGCACGTACTCGTGACGGGGATCGACGCCGACGGCGCCGAGCCCGCGCAGCACCGACCACGTGCCATAGATATAGTTGACGCCCCAGCGGCCGTACCAGGGGCCGTCGTGGCGCTGCGAGGCCCGGATGAAGTGGATGGCGCGGTCCACGGCCTCGAGGTCCCGCGGGTAGCCGAGCGTCCCGAGCAGCTCGAGCCCGCGGCCGGTGAGGTCCTCCGTGGACGGATCGAGCAGCGCGCCGTGGTCGGCGAAGGGGATGTTGTTCAGGTAGAGCCGGTTGTTGTCGGCGTCGAACGAGCCCCAGCCGCCGTCCACGTTCTGCATCCCGAGGAACCAGCCCACCCCGCGCTCCTTCGCGAGCCGCACGCGGTCGGCGTCCACCCCGCGGACCTTCTCCAAGGCCATGAGGACCATCGCGGCGTCGTCGAGATCGGGGTAGAAGTCGTTGCCGTACTGGAAGGCCCAGCCGCCCGGCTGCACGTGCGGGCGCTTCTCCTTCCAGTCACCCGGCACGAGGATCTGCTTGGCGAGCATCCACTCCGCGGCCTTCACGAGGCCCGGATGATCGGCGGGCAGGTCGCTCTCGATGAGGGCGTTGGCCGCGAGCGAGGTGTCCCACACCGGCGAGGGGCAGGGCTGGAAGTACATCTCGTCGCCGCGCTCGACGGCGAGGGCCTCGATCTCCTTGATCTGGCCCAGCACGAGCGGATGGTCCTCGGGGAAGCCGAGCAGGCGCAGGGCGAGGATCGAGTGGGCCATGGCGGGATAGATGCCGCCCAGCCCGCCGGGCACCGCCGTGCGCTCCTCCAGCCACTCGCGCGCGGCCTCGGTGGCGCGCTTGCGGAGCGGCCGTGGCGAAAACCGCTCCCAGATCTTGAGCCCGTCGTCCACGGCGATGAAGAACGACTTCCAGAACAGACCGCGCCACGAGAACGGCTCGGGCACGCGCGGGAAGCGCAGGCTCGTGTGCTCGCGCCCCTCGGGCCAGAGCTCGTCCAGGGTGAGATGCCGCGGCAGCCACTTGACGGGCTTTCGGTCCATGATGATCAGGAGCGGCACGATCACGCATCTGGACCAGTACGACACCTCGTAGATGTTGAAGAGGAAGAACGGCGTGGGCAGCAGCATGATCTCCACGGGCATCGTGGGCACGCCGTTCCAGTCGTACTCGCCGAAGAGGGCGAGGAGGATCTTGCAGAACACGTTGGCCTTGGCCGGCCCGCCCATGGCCCGGATGCGCGCGCGCGCGCGCAGCAGCGCCGCGTCCTCCAGCGGGACGCCGGCCATCTTCATCGCGAAGTAGATCTTGATCGTCGCGGAGAGATCGGAGGCGCCGCCCTCGAAGAGGCTCCAGCCGCCGTCCTCGTTCTGCCGCCTCCGGAGATACGCCACCGCGCGCTGCTCGACGCCGCGGTCGACGCGATCGATCAGGTGATGGAGCAGGAGGGCCTCCGCGGTGAGCGCACGATCGGCTTCGAGCTCGCCGACCCAGTGGCCGTCGACGGCCTGACGGGACAGGAGGTGGTGCTGGGCGCGCGCGACCGCCTCATCGAGAGCCGTCACGACCCGAAATGCTAACATACACCGCGACTTCCGGCATGGACCTCCTCGTCGGCACGCTGATCCTGAGACCCTACGTCTTCGCCTTCCTGGCGGCCTTCCTCTGGGCGGGCGCGCGCGACCTCGGCTGGCGGCGCACGCTCACGTTCACGGCGTGGGTGTGGCCGGTCGCGTGGGTCGCGGAATTCGCCTCCACGCGCGTCGGCGTGCCGTTCGGGCTCTACCACTACACGGGCGCCACGCGCGGCCAGGAGCTCTTCATCGCCAACGTCCCGCTGATGGACTCGCTGTCGTTCACCTTCCTCGCCTACGCGGCCTTCTGCCTGGCGCGCGGCGCGCTGGGCGGGCGCGCCGGCGCGTGGCCGCTGACCCTGGTGGGCGGCGTGGCCATGATGTTGCTCGACGTCGTCATCGATCCCATCGCCGTGCGCGGCGATCAGTGGTTCCTGGGCCTCATCTTCTATTACCCGGACGGGGGCGCGTACTTCGGCGTGCCGCTCTCCAACTTCGCCGGGTGGGCGGTGGTGGGCATGGCCGCCGTCGGCGGCTTCCTCGTCCTGACCAGAAACGCACCAGGAGCCCGGCCGGAGCCGGGAATCGCGTTATACTACGCGGTGCTCGCGTTCAATCTGGCGGTGACGGCGTGGATCCGCGAGTGGGTCCTGCTGGGTCTCGGCGTGCTGGTGCACGCGGTGGCCGCCGCCGTGCTGTACGCCGTTCACAGGAGGCCGGCCGCGAGGCCGGGCATGGAGAGCCAGAAGGCATGAGCGTTCCCCTGTCTCAGATGTGGACGGTCGCGACCTACGTCCTCAGGCAGCGCTTGCAGGGACGCACGCGCTATCCGCTGGTGCTCATGCTGGAGCCGCTCTTCCGGTGCAATCTCGCGTGCGCCGGC
Source organism: Candidatus Methylomirabilota bacterium (assembly GCA_036002345.1). GTDB lineage: Bacteria > Methylomirabilota > Methylomirabilia > Rokubacteriales > CSP1-6 > AR12. The sequence continues at coordinate 16,952 of DASYTM010000095.1, forward strand.
TGCGGGAAGATCCAGTATCCGGGGCACGTCCTCCGCAAGCACTTGAGCGTCGAGCAGTGCCTGGACGCGGTGGAGGAGTGCGGCGCGCCGATGGTCAGCATCCCCGGCGGCGAGCCGCTCATGTACCCCGACATCAGCCGCCTCGTGCGCGAGCTGGTGGCGCGCCGCAAGTACGTCTACCTCTGCACGAACGCCATCCTCCTCAAGGAGAAGCTCGAGGAGGGCTGGTTCACGCCCTCGAAGTACCTCTCGTTCAGCGTCCACATGGACGGCCTGCGCGAGGAGCACGACGAGGCGGTGTGCCGCGAGGGCGTGTACGACCAGGCCGTGGAGGGGATCCGCGAGGCGCTGCGCCGCGGCTTCCGCGTCACCACCAACACCACGCTCTTCGACGGCGCCTCCGCCATCCGCATGCAGATGTTCTTCGACGAGATGATGGAGCTCGGCGTCGAGGGCATGATGCTCTCGCCGGGCTATTCGTACTCGAAGGCGCCCGACCAGGAGCACTTCCTGCGCCGGCAGAAGACCCACGAGCTCTTCAGCAAGATGCTCTCGAATCCGAAGAAGAGCTGGAAGTTCAACCAGTCGCCGCTCTTCCTGCAGTTCCTCATGGGCAAGTGGGACTTCGAGTGCACGCCGTGGGGCAACCCCACCTACAACATGTTCGGCTGGCAGCGCCCGTGCTACCTCCTCCAGGAGGGCTACGCCGCGACGTTCAAGGAGCTGATGGAGACGACGCGGTGGGAGGGCTACGGCCACAAGAGCGGCAACGAGAAGTGCAAGGACTGCATGGTGCACTGCGGCTACGAGCCCACCGCCGTCAACACGACGTTCGCCTCCTGGAAGGGCTTCAAGGCGACCGTCGAAGCGACGCTGACGGGCAAGCTCTGATGGCGGAGGAGCGGACGCTCGAGGGCTGGGACCCCGGCCCCCTCGACGGTGCGGCGCTCGCGGAGGCCGTCGAGCGCGCCTTCGACTACCGCGGCGACGTGACCCTCGTGCGCCGCGACGGCGGCGAGCTGGTCGGCTACCTCTTCAACCGCAACGCGGACGTGGCCACGCCCTACGTCCAGGTCTACGCGCTGGACGGCGGCGAGCCCGTGACCATTCCCTACGCGGACCTCCGCTCCATCCGTTTCACCGGCCGCGACACGGCCGCGGGCAACTCGTACGCGGCCTGGCTCCGCAGCCGGGAGGCGGCGAAGGCGGCCGGCTCCGCGCGGGGCGCGTGACCCGGGTCCTCGTCCTCACCGCGATCGATCTCGAGGCGCGGGGACTCGCGCGCCAGCTCGGCCTGACCCCCGTTCCCGGCGCCGCCGCCCCGCATTTCACCGGCGGCGCCCTCGAGCTCGCGACCATCGGCGTACGCGGCGCCCGTCTCGCCGACCGCGCGCCCGCCTGGCGCGCCGCCGACCTCGTGGTGTCGGCGGGCGCGTGCGGGGCGCTGGCGCCCGCCCTCACCGTCGGCGCCCTCGTCGTGCCCACCGTCGTGATCGGGCCCGACGGCGCCCGCTGGCCGGCGGCGCCGGCGCCGCGGCTCCACGCCGAGGGCGCGCTCCTCACCGTGAGCGGCGTCGTCGAGTCCGCGGCGCAGAAGGCGCGGCTGTGGATGGAGACGGGCGCACTCGCGGTGGACATGGAGTCGGCGGTGATCCTGGCGTGGGCGCGGGGGCGCGGCGTGCCGGCCGCGGTGGTGCGCGCGGTGTCGGACGACGCGGAGCGCGGGATCCCGGCGGCGCTCGCGGCCGCCGTCGGCGAGGACGGCCGCGTGCGCCCGCTGCGGGCCGTGACGGCGGCCCTGACCCGGCAGGCCTCGGTCAACACGCTGCTCGAGCTGCGCGCGGGCACCACGGCGGCGCTCCGCAGCGTGGCCGCCGCCCTCGCGACCCTGGCGAGGTCCGCGTGAAGCCCGTGCTCGTCACGGGCGGCACCGGCTTCGTCGGCGCCAACATCGTGCGCGAGCTGGTAGCCCTCGGCGCGGCGGTGCGGGTGCTGGCGCGCCCGGGCGGCGATCGCCGCGCGCTCGACGGCGTCCGCGTGGAGATCGCCGACGGCGACCTCCTCGACCGCGCCTCGCTGGCGCGCGCCGTGGCCGGCACGGACACCGTGTACCACGTCGCGGCCGACTACCGGCTGTGGGCGCGCGACCCGGGCGAGCTGCACCGGGCGAACGTGGGGGGCACGCGCGCGATCCTCGAGGCCGCCGGCGAGGCCGGCGTGCGGCGCATCGTCTACACCTCCACCGTCGGCGCCCTCGGCATCCCGAAGGACGGCACGCTCGGCACGGAGGACACGCCCGTCTCGCTCGCCGACATGGTCGGGCCCTACAAGGCGTCGAAGTTTCTCGCCGAGCGTGTCGCCGTGGAGGCCGCGCAGCGGGGCCTGCCCGTCGTGATCGTCAACCCGTCGGCGCCCGTGGGGCCGTGGGACGTGAAGCCGACGCCCACGGGCAAGATGATCATCGACTTCATGCGCGGCCGGATGTTCGCCATCGTCGACACGGGGCTGAACATCGTCCACGTGCGCGACGTCGCGCGCGGCCATCTCCTCGCCGCCGAGCGCGGGCGGGTGGGCGAGCGCTACATCCTCGGCCACGTGCACGGCAACTTCTCGCTCGGCGAGATCGGGCGGCTGCTCGCGGAGATGACGGGGCGCGCCGCGCCGCGGCTGCGCGTGCCCTACGCGGTGGCGTGGTGCGGCGCGGCCTGCACGGAGGCGCTGGCGCGGCTCACCGGCGGGGTGCCGGCCGTGCCGCTCACCGCCGTGCGCATGTCGAAGAAGCGCATGTACTTCTCGTCCGCCAAGGCGGTGCGGGAGCTCGGGCTCCCGCAGACGGATCCGCGCGAGGCCCTGCGCGACGCGGTCAGGTGGTTCGCCGCCCACGGCTACGCGAGCGTGGCGGCGGGCGCGCCGGTGGCGGCCCGATGAGTCTCGCCGGGCTGTCCTCGCGCGTCACGCGCAAGAGCCGCTCCAACTTCTACTACGCCTTCCTCGTGCTGCCGCGGCCGCGCCGCGAGGCGCTCTACGCCGTCTACGCCTTCTGCCGCACCGTCGACGACATCGCCGACCTCGGCACCGACGCCGCGGCCCAGCGCGCCGGGCTCGCCGCGTGGCGCCGCGACATCGCGCGCTGTTACGAGGAGGGGCCGGCGCCGGAGCACCCGATCGCGCGCCAGCTCGCCACGGCCGTGAAGGCCTTCGGGCTTCCGCGCGCGGCCCTGGAGGCGATCGTCGAGGGCTGCGAGATGGACCTCCAGCAGTCGGCGTACGAGACGTTCGAGGACCTGGCCCCGTACTGCTACCGCGTGGCGTCCGCCGTCGGCCTCTGCTGCATCGAGGTCTTCGGCTACACCGACCCGCGCGCGCGCGAGTACGCCGTGAACCTCGGCATGGCGCTCCAGCTCACCAACATCATCCGCGACGTCGGCGCCGACGCCGGCCAGGGCCGGATCTACGTCCCGCAGCAGGATCTCAAGGCCTTCGGGGTGAGCGCCGAGGACCTCAAGCGCGGCCGGCACGGTGACGCCTTCGTCCGCCTCATGACCCACCAGGCCGCGCGCGCGCGCGAGCACTACGCGAAGGCGTGGGCGGCGTTTCCAGCCGCCGACGCGCGCTCGCTCGTGCCCGCCGAGATCATGGGGCGCATCTACTACGCGCTGCTGGAGGAGATCGAGGCGCGCCGCTTCGCGGTGTTCGGCGACCGCGTGACGCTGTCCGCCGGGCGCAAGGCCGCCATCGCCGTCCGTTGTTGGATGAGGGGCGTGCTGGGGCGGGCGGCATGAGGGCCGTCGTCCTCGAGGGCGGGGGCCGCCTGGCCGCCGCCGAGCTGCCGCGGCCCGGCATCGGCCCGGGCGAGCTGCTGCTGCGCCTGCGCGGTTGCGGGCTCTGCGGATCGGACATCGCGAAGCTCGGCGATCCCGCCGCGCGCGTGCCGGCGGTGCTGGGCCACGAGGTCGTCGGCGACGTCGTCGAGGCGGGCGAGGGCGTGCGCGGCTTCGCCGTGGGCGACCGCGTGGTGGCCGCGCACCACGTGCCGTGCGGCGAGTGCCACTACTGCCGGCGCGGCAGCGAGTCGATGTGCCGCGCGTTCAAGACCTCGAACCTCGATCCCGGCGGCTTCGCGGAGTTCGTGCGCGTGCCGGCCGCCAACGTGCGGGCCGCGACCTTCCGCGTGCCCGACCACCTCACCGACGAGGAGGCGTCGTTCGTGGAGCCGCTGGCGTGCTGCCTGCGCGCCGTCGAGCGCGCCCGCGTGCAGCCCGGCGACACCGCCGTCGTGGTCGGCCTCGGCTCGATCGGCTGCCTGTTCGTCCAGCTCCTCGCCCGCGCCGGCGCCCGGGTCGTCGGCGCCGATCAGGACGCGGCGCGCGCGGATCTCGCGCGGCGCTTCGGCGCGGAGGGAGCACTGCCGGCGGAGGCCGTCGCGCTGGCGCGCGGCGCCTCCGGCGGCCGGGGCGCCGACCACGTGGTGATCACGGGCGGGGCGGCCGGCGTGCTGCCGTGGGCGGTGGACGCGGTCCGCGACGGCGGCGCCATCCATTATTTCGCGGGCGGTCCCGGTGACGCGCTGCCGGTGGCCCTGGAGACGCTCTATCACCGCGAGCTGAGCGTGACCTCGACCTACTCGTCGTCGCCGGCCACGCTCGCGCGCGCCTTCTGGCTGATCGCGGCGGGCAAGGTGGAGGTGGACGGCCTCGTGAGCCACCGGCTGCCGCTGGAGCGCCTCGCCGAGGGCGTGGACCTCATGCGCCGGCGCGAGGCGCTCAAAGTCTACGTGACGCCGTGACGATGCGCGCCCTCGTCTTCCACGGGCCGAACGACCTGCGCGACGAGACGCTGCCCGTGCCCGAGCCGGCCGCGGGCGAGGTGGTGCTGCGCGTGCGCGCCGCGCTGACGTGCGGCACCGACGTCAAGGTGCGGCGCCGCGGCCACCCGGTGATGCTGCCGCGGGTGCCCACCGTGTTCGGCCACGAGTTCGCGGGCGTCGTCACCGCGGTCGGCGCGGGAGTCCGGCGGGTGAGCGAGGGCGATCGCGTGGTGGCCGCGAACTCGGCGCCGTGCGGTGAGTGCCGGCCGTGCCTGGCGCGCCGTCCGAACCTCTGCGAGGACCTGCTCTTCGTGAACGGCGCCTACGGCGAGTACATCGCGCTGCCGCCGCGCCTGGTCGCCAAGAACCTGGTCCGCCTCGGCCGCGCTCCCGCGGAGCGCGCCGCCTTCGCGGAGCCGCTGGCGTGCGCGATGCTCGGCATCGAGCGCGCGCGGCTCGAGCAGGGTCAGACGGTGGCCGTGTTCGGCCACGGCCCGCTCGGCTGCTTGCTCGGCATGGTGGCCGCGGCCCGGAAGTGCCGCGTGCTGCTCGTGGGCAAGGGCGGCTGGCGCCTGGATCGCGTGCGCGGGCTCGGCATCGGCGAGTGCCTGGACGCCCGGGCCAGTGCCGACGTCGCCGCCGATCTCCGCGCCCTCACCGAGGGGCGGGGGCCCGACGTCACGATCGACGCCACGGGTCGTCCGGAGGTGTGGGAGACGGCCGTGGCCAGCGTGGGGCGCGGAGGAAGCGTGGTATTCTTTGGTGGTTGCGCGCCCGGAACGACGGTGCAGGTGGACACGCGCCGGGCGCATTACGAAGAGCTCACGCTCGTCGGCGCGTTCCACCACACGCCCGAGCTCATCCGGCAGGCGGTGGACGCGCTCGAGACGGGGGCCGTCGTTCCCGACGGGCTCCTGACGCACCGGATGGGACTGGACGGCGTGCGAACGGCGCTCGATCTGATGGAACGAGGCGAGGCGCTCAAGGTGCTCATCGAGCCATGACGAGACGGATCCGGTTGGCCGGCGCGCTCATCGCGCTGCTCCTCGCGGCGGCGGCGCCCGCGTGGGCCTTCGACCCCGAGCAGACCTTCAAGAAGGGCACCGTCGTGCTCTCGGGCGAAGGCGGGTACGGCTGGCAGTTCAACCTCGAGGGCAAGAGCCACGTGACCTACGTCGAGTTCTACGACGTCGGCATGCGCCTGAGCCTGCTGCCGCTCGACACGATCGCCAGGAATTCCTTCGCGTACGGCGCGCTCGAGATCGGCCTGGAGGGCTTGTACCAGAAATACACGGAGCCGAGGTCGGCGTTCTGGGCGGGACTGGCCGCGGTGGGCCGGTACCATTTCCTCGGGCTGGGGCGCGTCGTCCCGTACGCCGAGCTCGGCGCGGCGGCGGGCGGCACCGACCTCGAGATCCGGGAGATCGACTCGAGCTTCGCCTTCCTGCTCTTCGGCGGCGCGGGCACCTCGATCTTCATCTCCGACAAGACGGCGCTGTACCTGGGCTACCGGTACGAGCACGTGTCCAACGGCAACACGAGCCGGCCGAACCGCGGCTTCGAGGCCAACGTCGGCGTGGCCGGTATCTCCTTTTTCTTCCCCTGAGGTGAGCGTGGCCACAGTTCCCATCTCCGAGATCCTCCTCGCCGGTCCTCGCGGCTTCTGCGCGGGCGTCGAGCGCGCCATCGACATCGTCGAGCTGGCCCTGTCCGTCTGCCGGCCGCCCGTCTACGTGCGCCGCGAGATCGTGCACAACCGCCACGTCGTGGAGTCGCTGCGCGCCAAGGGCGCCATCTTCGTGGACGAGCTGGACGAGGTGCCGGACGACACCACGGTGATCTTCAGCGCCCACGGGATCTCGCCCGCCGTGCGCGAGGAAGCGCAGCGGCGCGGGCTCCGCGTCATCGACGCCACGTGCCCGCTGGTGACGAAGGTCCACCTGGAGGCGGTGCGCTACGCGCGCGAGGACTACTCGATCGTGCTCATCGGCCACGAGGACCACGACGAGGTCATCGGCACGCTCGGCGAGGCGCCCGAGCGCATCAACGTCATCGACAGCGTGGCCGAGGTCGACAAGCTCGAGGTGCCGAACCCCGAGAAGATCGCCTACCTCACGCAGACGACGCTCTCGGTGGACGACACCCGCGACGTGATCGAGGCCCTGCGGAAGAAATTCCCGCGCATCGTCGGCCCCTCGCGCGACGACATCTGCTACGCCACGCAGAACCGCCAGGCCGCCGTGAAGCGGCTCTCCGGCGACGTGGACGTGCTGCTCGTGATCGGCGCCGCCAACTCCTCCAACGCCAACCGGCTGGTGGAGGTGGCGAAGACGGCCGGCACCCACGCCTACCTGATCAACGACGTGAGCGACATCCGCCCCGAGTGGCTGGCCGGGGCCAGCCGCATCGGCATCACCGCCGGCGCCTCCACGCCGGAGATGCTCGTGGCGCAGGTCGTGGACGCCCTCCGCGGCCGCGGCGTGAGCGTGCGCGAGGTCCACGTGGTGGAGGAGGACGTGCGGTTCGCGATCCCGCAGGAGCTCGAGCGCATGGCCCAGGAGCGCGGCATGGCGCTCCCCGAGCGCACGGCCATGCGGCAGTCGATCTAGAGGTCGGAGGTTACGGGTCTCGCGGTTTTGACGCTTCTTCTCTTCGCCGGCTGTGCTGCCGTTTCTCCGGTGCCAATGGCAGCCACGTCGACGCCGGCGACATCCAGGCTACCCAGCGACCTTGGCGAGTCGGTCACCATCGAGGCCGACTCGCTCGAGCGCGTCGATGGAGGCCGCGTCATCGTCTTCATCGGACCGGTCCACGTCGAATGGCAGCGTGCCTGGCGTTTGCAAGCCGACCGTGTCGAGGTGTATCTGGACGACGCGCCGTCCGCTCGCATCACGAGAGCAACGGCGACGGGCAACGTACGGGTCGTCACGCGCGACTGCCGGATCGGCCAAGCCGACCGGGCCGAATACCGCGATGACGACGAACGCCTGCGGCTCAGCGGCAACGTCCGCATATCGCTGGAGCGAAAGGTTGTCAGCGGCGATGAGCTCGTCCTCGCGGTGTCCCGAGTGTTCTCGTTCGGTGGCTGCGCGTGACCTCCGCATGCACAATGGAGCATCCATGAAACGTGTTTCGTTGGCCCTACTTCTCATCGTCCTGCTCGTCCCCGCCACCGCCCGCACCGACGACGTGGGCGAGAAGAAGCTGCTCGACAACGAGCGCGTGGCCGTCTACGAGTACGTGTTCCCGCCGGGCTTCAAGGGCGAGGAGCACGCCGCCGTCGCCGACGAATTCGCGTACGTCCTCGACGGCGAGTTCACGGTGGTCACGAAGGGCAAGGGCAAGCAGGTGTTCCGCCGCGGCGAGATCGAGTACGCCGCCAAGCGGACGATCCACTATTCCGTCAACGAGTCGAAGAAGCCGGCACGCGTCCTCGTCGTGCTGCTGAAGGAGCGCTGACATGCGTCTCGTCACCTATCGCAAGGGCGCGTCGAAGCCGCGCGTGGGCGCGCTGGTGGGCGAGGCCGTCCTCGACCTCGGGGCGCTCGCCGCGGACCTCGCGCGCGAGCGCGGCACCGTCCGCCACGGGCGCGGCGGCTTTCCCAAGACCATGCTGGACCTGATCGCGCGCGGCCCCGACGGGCTCGCCGCCGCCCGCGAGGCCCTGGCCCACGGCGAGGCGCTCCTCAAGCGTGACGGCGTCGGCGCGCTCGCGGAGCGCAAGCTCGGGGGGCCCGCCGACAAGGCGCGGCTCGAAGCGCCGATCCCGCGCCCGGCGCGCAACGTCTTCTGCCTGGGGCGCAACTACAAGGAGCACGCCGCCGAGCGCGGCGCCGAGGCGCCGCCGCATCCTGTGTACTTCACCAAGGCCCCGGAGTGCGTGCTGGCCCCCGGCGGCAAGATCGTCCACCACGCGGTGACGCAGGAGCTCGACTACGAGGTGGAGCTGACGGTGGTGATCGGCACGCCCGGGCGCGACATCCCGCGCGCGGAGGCACTGGCGCACGTGTTCGGCTACACGATCGTCAACGACGTGACGGCGCGCGACCTCCAGAAGCGCCACGGCCAGTGGTTCAAGGGCAAGTCGCTCGACACCTTCTGCCCGATGGGCCCCGTGCTCGTCACCGCCGACGAGATCCCCGATCCGCAGACCCTCACCATCACGCTCCGCGTGAACGGCGAGACGCGGCAGTCGAGCCACACGTCCAAGATGATTTTCCCGGTGGACGAGTGCATCGCGGTCCTCTCGCAGGGCTTCACGCTCCTGCCCGGCGACGTCATCGCCACCGGCACGCCGGAAGGCGTCGGCGCCGCCCTCGGCAAGTTCTTGAAGAAGGGCGACAAGATCGAGGCCGAGGTGGAGCGCGTCGGGATTCTCGCGAACCGCGTCGTCGCTCCTTGAAGGTGGGGGGCCTCGAAGGGCCCCCCAAGCCCGTCAGCCGCGTTGGATCTCGAGGGGCAGGTGCGTGTCCACGAGCGACCCGCCGCCGTCCGCGTAGATCAGCTGACCGGTGATCCACGCCGCGTCCGGCGAGCACAGGAGGCCCACGGCGTTGCCGATGTCGGCGGGCGTGCCCATGCGGCCCATCGGCGTCCAGCCGCTGCCGTGCCACTTGCGGGCGATGTCCACCGCGGCTTCCCCGAAGCTCTGCAGCACGCTGTCGTCGGTGAGCCCGGGGCTCACCGAGTTCACGGTGATGCCGCGCGGCGCGAGCGCGACGGCGAAGTAGCGGACGAGCGACTCGAGCGCGGCCTTGGCGGAGCCCATCGCCACCCAGGGCTGCCACGAGGCGCGCACGCCGCCCGGGGCGTAGGTGATGGCGACGATGCGTCCGCCCGAACCCATGAGCCCGGCGGCCTCGCGCACGCCGACGAGGAAGGCCCGGGCCTGGGAGTCCATCGCCTGGTCCCACGCCTCGAGCGTGATGTCCATCGGCTTCTGGTAGAACTTCTCCGCCTCCGGGCGGGCGTTGGCCACGAAGACGTCGAGCTTGCCGAAGGCCTGGCGCACCTCGCCGAACATCCGCCGCACGTCGTCCATCTTCGTGACGTCGGCCTGCACCAGGATCCCGTCGGAGCCGTGCTTGCGGACGCGCTCGAGGGTGTCCTTGGCGGCGGCCTGGTTGGTGTAGTAGTGGACGGCGACCCGCGCTCCGCTCTCCGCGAGCTTGAGCGCGATGCCCCGGCCGATCCCTCGCGAGCCTCCCGTCACCAGCGCGTGCTTGCCTTTGAGCGACATGGCTGTCTCCTTTTCGAGGGCGCTCGCGATCACGGCCGCGACGTCCTCGGCGTTTCGGACCTCGTCCTTGCGTCCCGTCCTGACCCGCTCCACGACCCCGCGCACTCCGTGGTCCCCGGCGAGGATCCTCACGATGAACGTGAGGGGCCGCTCGCTCGTGGTCATCGCGCTGCCCATGCGCGTGTTCTCGCACGGGCGCGTTCACGATCCGTCCAGGCCGGCGTTAAAAGTCGCGTCAAAAGGTGGTAACGTCGGGGCCCGCGAGACGCATGGCGCAGCTCCGTCTCACGCTCCTCGGTGGCTTTCAGGCCAGGCTCGAGCCGGGCTCGGCGACCTCCCTGCCCACCCGCAAGTCCCAGGGGTTGCTCGCCTATCTCGCGCTCCCCCTCGGGCGCGCGCACCCGCGCGACAAGCTCGCGGCGCTCCTCTGGGGCGGCATCCGCGAGGAGTCGGCCCGGGCGAGCCTCCGCCAGGCCCTGTTCGCGATCCGCAAGGCGCTCGACGAGATCCCCGCGGTGAGGCAGGAGGGCGACGCGCTGGCGCTGGAGCCGGCGGCGGTGGAGGTGGACGTCACCGCGTTCGAGCGCGCCGTGCGCGAGGGCACCGCGGAGAGCCTCGCCCACGCCGCCACGCTGTACCAGGGCGACCTCCTGGCCGGGTTCGCGCTCGACGAGTCGTCGTTCGAGGAGTGGCTGATCGGTGAGCGCGAGCGTCTCCGTGAGCTGGCCCTGGAGGGGCTGGCGAAGCTCTTGGCGAACCAGCGCAAGACTGGCGCGACCGACGCGGCCGTGCAGACGGCGCTCAAGCTGCTGACGCTCGATCCGCTGCAAGAGCCGGTGCATCGCGCCGTGATGCGTCTGTACATGGAGAGCGGCCGGCGGGGTGCCGCGCTCCGGCAGTACCAGCACTGTGTGAGCGTGCTCGGGCGCGAGCTCGGCATCGAGCCCGAGCCGGAGACGAAGACGCTCTACCAGGAGATCTTGCGCGCGCGCGCCCAGCCTCGGGTGGCGCCGCGCGAGCCGCCGCGGGCGGAGCGCCCACCGGGAGCCGACGGCGGCGCGACGATGATCGGACGCTTGGAGGAGCTGGGTGTGATTCGCGAGGCGCTGGCCGGCGCCGCCGCCGGCGCCGGGCGGGTGATCGTCCTGCTCGGCGAGGCGGGGATCGGCAAGAGCCGGCTCGTCGCCGAGACGGCCGCCGATGCCGCCCGGGGCGGAGTCACCGTCCTGCTCGGCCGGTCCTACGAGTCGGAGCAGATCCTGCCGTTCGGTCCGTGGGTCGACGTCCTCCGGGCGGCGCGCGTCGCCGACGATGCGGACCTGCTCGAGCGCCTCGGCCCCGCCGTGCGTCCCGAGCTCGCGCGTCTCGTACCGGATGTCGGGACGCCGCCCGGTGGCGCGGCCGACGTCCATCGGGTCTTCGAGAGCGTGGCGCAGGTCATCGAGCACCTCGGCCGCCGGCAGCCGCTGCTCGTCGTGCTCGAGGACCTGCACTGGGCGGACGAGTTGAGCGGCCGGCTGGTGGCCTCGATCGGCCGCCGCCTCCGAGAGCGCTCCGTCCTGCTCCTCGTGACGGCGCGCGCGGACGAGCTCGACAACGCTCCCGCGCTCCGGCAGGCGCTCGACGATCTCGAGCGCGACGGGCGCCTGACGACGCTTGCCCTGCGGCCGCTCTCGCGCGCCGATACGGTGACGCTCGTCCGCGGGCTGGCGCGCAGCGGAGACGACGCGGCGCTCGACCGGCTCGGCGAGCAGGCGTGGGCCGCGAGCGAGGGCAACCCGTTCGTCGCGGTGGAGACCGTGCGCGCCCACGCCGAGGGGACCGTGGTCGCCCACGGCCGCGGCGTCGCGCTGCCCGAGCGCGTGCGCGAGATCGTCGGCCGGCGGCTCGAGCGGCTGTCCGAGCGCGGCCAGACGCTGGCGGCGGTGGCGGCGGTGATCGGGCGCGAGTTCGAGTGGACGCTGCTCGAGCGGGCGGCCGGGCTCGGCGAGGAGGACACGGCGTCGGCCGTGGAGGAGCTGGTGCGCCGCCACATCCTGCACGGCGTCGGCGAGCGCTTCGATTTCGCTCACGATCGCATCCGCGAGACCGCCTACGGGCGAATCCTCGTCCCGCGACGCCGGCTCCTGCATCGCCGGGTGGCCGAGGCGATCGAGACGCTGCACGCCGCCGACCTCGAGCCGCACGCCCTCGCGCTGGGCCTGCACTATCGGAGCGCCGAGGTGTGGGACCCTGCGGTGCGCTGGCTGCGCCAGGCCGGCGTCGCCGCCTTCCAGCGCGCCGCCAACCGCGAGGCCGTCGCCTCGCTCGAGGCCGCGCTGGAGGGCGTGGAGAAGATGACGGAGGGCCCCGAGCGCAGCGCGCACGCCATCGACATCCGCGTGGATCTCGAGAACGCCCTGATGGGGCTCGGACAATTCCGGCGCAGCCTCGAGCGGCTGCGGGAAGCGGAAGCGCTCGCGCAGGCCGCCGGCGACGGGCGCCGGCTCGCGCGCGTGTACTCGCGGCTGACCTACAACCTCGGGTCGGTGGGCGAGCTCACCGCCGCCCTGGAGATGGGCGAGCGCGCCCACGCGCTTGCCACCGAGCAGGGCAACACCCCGACGCTGCGCAGCACCAACGTCGTCCTGAGCCGAGCCCTCTACGGGCTCGGCGACTATCGCCGGACCATCGAGGTGGCGCGACGGAACGACGCGCTGCCCCTGGAGGCGCACGACCCGCACGGGCCCCCGAACGTCGCCTTCTCCCGGATCTGGATGGTGCTGGCGATGGCGGAGACGGGTCACTTCGCGGACGGGCGTCCGATCGGCGAGGAGGTCCTCCAGGCCGCGCTGACCGAAGGCCGGCGTCACCAGGAAGTGTGGGCGCGGCTCGGCCTCGGACGTCTGTACGTCGTCCAAGGCGCCCTGGAGGAGGCGATGGCCGTGCTCGAACCGTCGCTCCCGCTTTGCGAGACCGCCAGCGATCTGGCCGTCTACTTCTCGCGGACGGCCTCCTCGCTCGGCGAAGCGTACGCGCGGTCCGGGCGCCTCGCCGACGGCGTGACGCTGCTGGAGCGCGCGGCCGGCCACGCCCAGACGATCGGCTTCGCGTACAGCCAGGCCCTCATCCTCGGCATGCTGGGCGAAGCGCGGTTGCTCGCCGGCGACGCCCGCGGCGCCGCGGACTGCGCCGCCTCCGCGCTCGAGCTCGCCCGGCGCTCCGGCCAGCGGGGCTGGGAGGCCCGCGCACTGCGGCTCGAGGCCGAGATGGCGGCGCGGCGCGAGCCGATCGACATCGCCGGCGTGGAGACGCGCTTCGCAAGCGCGGCGGCGCTGGCCACCGAGCTCGGGATGCGGCCGCTGCGCGCGCACTGCCATCTCGGGCTCGCGGCCGCCTACGCCCGGGCGGGCGCGAAGGAGCGCGCGCCCGCTGCGCTCGCGGCCGCCCGGGCCGACTATCGCGCGATGGACATGCCGTACTGGTCGCAAGCCGCCGAGCGCGCGCTCACCGCGACATAGGAGGACCGACATGCGATTCAAGGACCGCGTCGTCATCGTCACCGGCGCGGCGCGCGGCATCGGCGCCGTCACCGCGGAAGCCTTCGCGCGCGAGGGCGCGCGCGTGGCCGCGCTCGATCTCGACGGCCCCGGCGCCGACGCCACGGCCAAGCGCCTGCGGGAGACGGGCGCCGAAGCCGTCGGCTTCGGCGCCGACGCCGCGGCGGCGGTGCCGATGCAGCGCGTGGTGGCCGCCGTGGTGGACCGCTGGGGCCGCGTGGACGTGCTCGTCAACAACGCGGGCGGGTTCGCCACGATCCGCGCCACCGAGGACATCACCGACGCGGAGTGGGACTCGATCTTGAAGTCGAATCTCACGTCCGTCTTCGTCGCGTCCCGCGCCGTCCTGCCCGTGATGAAGCGCCAGCACGCGGGCCGCATCGTGAACGTGTCGTCGGTGGTCGCGCGCGGCGGCGCCGTGCGCGTGACGTCGCACTACGCGGCGGCCAAGGCGGGCGTGGTCGGCTTCACGCGGCACCTGGCCCTGGAGGTCGGCCCCGACGGCATCACCGTCAACGCCGTGGCCCCCGGCACGACGGCCACGGAGCGCGTGAAGGCGCTGCGCACGCCCGAGCAGACCCGCGAGGTGGCGCAGACGATTCCCGTCCGCCGGCTCGGCGAGCCGCTGGAGATCGCCGAGGCCATCCTGTTCCTGGCCTCCGACGCCGCGAGCTTCGTCAACGGCGCGACGCTCGACGTCAACGGCGGGCAGGTGATGGCCTAGCGGGCGGTGGGGCCGAGCAGGTCGTCGATCGCCACCGTGACGTCGGGCAGCGCGAGCGGGCTCACCGTCTGCCCGCGATCCATGGTCTCCACGTCGCGGTAGGTCTCGCCGGCGGGCTCGCGGTAGACCTCGACGCGCTCGGTGACGAGGTCGCACAGCCACACCTCGCCCACGCCGACGGCCGCGTAGAGGGGAATCTTCACGCGGCGGTCGAGCCGCACCGTGGTATCCGCGACCTCGATCAGGAGCAGAACGTCGGCGACGCGCGGATGGCCGGTCGCGTAGAAGTCGTCGCGCGCGCGCAGGAGCAGGATGTCGGGCTGGAGCTCCGAGTCGGCTTCGGGGAACGTCACGGGGTTCTGGACGCGGACATTCGCGCGCCGTCCGAGGTACCCGAACCATAACTGGGCGAGGCGATCCACGACGCTCGCGTGCCGGAAGCCGATCGGCTCGCAGACGACGATCTGGCCGGCGATCAGCTCGAGCCGCTCCTCGCAGCCGAGGATCCCGGCGTCGCCCATGCGGTGGTATTCGTCCACGGTGAAGCGCCGGGCCGGCACCTCGATCGCCATCCGCCGTATTCGACTCCCCGTCCCTGCCCCTGTCAACGTCCCGCAAGTCATACGCTATACTCGCGACCGCCATGAGCTTCGTCAGCCACGTCGAGTGCACCGTCTGCGGCCACCGGCACGACGCCAAGCGCGTGCTGTCGGTGTGCGCGCGCTGCGGCCAGATGCTCGCCGTGCGCTACGACCTCGAGCGGGTGGGCAAGAGCGTGACGAAGGAGATGCTCCACGCGCGCCCGCCGGGCATGTACCGCTTCCGCGAGCTGACGCCGCTCGACGACGAGGAGGCGCCGGTGACGCTCGGGGAGGGTGGCACGCCGCTGCTGGCGCTCCACCGGCTCGCCGCGCACTTCGGCCTCCGGCACGTCTGGGGCAAGGACGAGGGCCAGAATCCCACGGGCTCGTTCAAGGCGCGCGGTCTCGGCATGGCCATCACGAAGGCGCGCACGCAGGGCGCGCGCGGGTTCGTCATTCCCTCCGCGGGCAACGCCGGCGGCGCCGCCGCCGTCTACGCCGCGCGCTGCGGGCTGCCGTGCGCGGTGATCGTGCCGCGCGGGACGCCGCCCGCGGCGATCGCCGAGGCCGCCATCGCCGGCGCCCACGTCTTCACCATCGCGGGCTCGATCGCGACGGCCGGCAAGGTCGTGGCCAAGGTCGCGCCGCAGATCGGCTGGTTCGATCTCTCGACGCTCAAGGAGCCGTACCGGCTCGAGGGCAAGAAGACGATGGGCCTCGAGCTCGCCGAGCAGCTCGGCTGGACCATGCCCGACGTCCTCTTCTATCCGACGGGCGGCGGCACCGGCCTCGTCGGCATCCCCAAGGGTTACGAGGAGCTGCGCGCGATGGGCTGGGTCGCCGGCGTCCTACCGCGCGTGATCGCCGTGCAGGCCGAGGGCTGCGCGCCCGTGGTCAAGGCGTTCGCGGAGCGCGCCGAGACCACGGCGGCCTGGGAGAACCCGACCACCCACGCGGCGGGGCTGCGCGTGCCCTCGCCCTTCGCCGGCCGGCAGATGCTGAAGATCCTGCGCGACACGGGCGGCGACGCCGTCGCGGTGAGCGAGCGCGCGATCCAGGACGCGCAGCGGCTGCTCGGCCGGCTCGAGGGCATCTGGACGTCGCCCGAGGGCGCGGCGCTCGTCGCCGCGCTCGGCGCGCTGAAGGAGCGCCGGGGCATCTCCGCGGACGCGCGCGTGGTGCTCGTGCTCACGGGCGCGGGCATCAAGTACGATCCGCCGCCGCTGCCCCCGCCCGTGGACCTCGAGGGCTCGGACGACGAGGTCGTGGCGGCGGTGCGGCGCGCGCTGGGCGTCTGACCTCCCGCCCTGTGGTAGCATCGGCCCTCTACCGAGCACCGCTCGCTCCAGGAGGCCGGTCTTATGGCGATCGAGATCGGGAAGATCCGCAACGTCGGTGTCGTCGGCCACGGCGGCGTCGGCAAAACCTCCCTCGTCGAAGGCCTGTTGTTCACCGCGGGCGCCGTCACGCGGCTGGGCAAGGTCGATGACGGCAGCACGACCACCGACTTCGATCCGGACGAGGTCAAGCGCAAGATCTCGATCAACACCTCGGTGGCGTACTGCGACTGGAAGGGCCACCGGATCAATTTCGTGGACACCCCGGGCTACGGCGATTTCATCGCGGACGCGCGGGCCGGCCTGCGCGTCGCGGACGCCGCGCTGGTGGTGGTGGACGCCGTGGCGGGCGTCCAGGTGCAGACCGAGAAGGTCTGGAAGTTCGCGAGCGAGTACGAGCTGCCGCGCGCCATCGTCGTCAACCGCCTGGATCGCGAGCGCGCCGACTTCTTCCGCACCCTGGACTCCCTCACGCGGCGGCTCAAGGGCCGCGTGGTGCCGCTGCACATCCCCGTCGGCGAGGAGTCGGGCTTCAAGGGCTACGTGGATCTCGCCAAGATGAAGGCCTACGTCTACGCCGACGGCAAGTCGTCGGAGACGGAGGTGCCGGCGGACCTCGCCGACCGCGCCAAGGAGTGGCGCGAGAAGCTCGTGGAGGCCGCCGCCGAGACCGACGACGACCTGCTCACGAAGTATCTCGAGGAGGGCGCCCTCGACGAGGCCTCGATGCTCAAGGCGCTCAAGAGCGGCATCGGCGCGGGCAAGATCGTGCCCGTGGTGTGCGCGGCCTCCACGAAGGGGATCGGCAGCCACCCGCTGCTCGACATGATCGTGCAGGAGTTCCCGTCGCCGGCCGACCGCGGCGAGCTGACGGGGACGGACGTGAAGGCCAAGCAGACCGCCACGCGCCCCGTGGACGCCAAGCAGCCGCCGGTGGCGCTCGTGTTCAAGACGCTCTCCGACCCGCACCTCGGCAAGCTCTCGCTCTTCCGCGTGATGAGCGGCACGGTCAAGGCGGACTCCACGCTGCTGAATGCGGGGCGCGGGGGGCGCGAGCGCATGGGGCACGTGGCCTGGCTCATGGGCAAGACGCAGAAGGCCGTGCCCGAGCTCGGGCCCGGCGAGATCGGCGTGGCCCAGAAGCTCAAGGAGACGCTGACGGGCGACACGCTGTCGGAGGAGGCGCACCCCTTCGAGCTGCCGCGCATCACGTTCCCCGAGCCGGCCATCAACTTCGCGATCCAGCCCAAGACGCGCGGCGACGAGGACAAGATCTCGCTCGCGCTCTCCCGCATCGAGGAAGAGGACCCGACGATCCGTCACCACTTCGACCCGGAGACCAAGGAGCTCCTGATCTCCGGCGTCGGCAGCATGCACGTGGAGATGACCGTCGAGCGGATGAAGCGCAAGTACAACGTGGACGTCACCCTGCTGCCGCCGCGCTTTCCGTACAAGGAAACGGTGAAGGGGCGCGCGGAGGGGCAGGGCAAGTACAAGAAGCAGACGGGCGGCCGCGGCCAGTACGGCGACACCTGGATCCGGGTGGAGCCGATGACGCGCGGCGGCGGCTTCGAGTTCGTGGACGACATCTTCGGCGGCGCCGTCCCCCGCAACTTCATTCCCTCCGTCGAGAAGGGCGTCCGCGATTGCATGAAGAAGGGCATTCTCGCGGGCTACCCGATCGTGGACATGAAGGTGACGCTCTACGACGGCTCGTACCACGACGTGGACTCCTCCGACATGGCCTTCCAGATCGCGGCCTCGATGGGGCTCCAGAAGGTCTTCATGGAGGCGCACCCGATCCTGCTCGAGCCCGTGATGAACGTCGAGGTCACCACGCCCGCCGATCACGCCGGCGACATCATCGGCGACCTCAACTCGCGGCGCGGGCGGATCGTGGGCATGGAGCCGGCCGGCGAGACCGCGGTGGTCCGCGCCCAGGCGCCCATGGCCGAGATGCTGACCTACGAATCCACCCTCCGGTCCATGACGGGCGGCCGCGGCGGGTACTCCATGGAGTTCTCGCACTATGAGGAGGTCCCGGCCTTCATCGCCGAGAAGGTGGTGAAGGAGGTCAAGGCGGAGAAGGAAAAGGCCGAGAAGCACTGAGCCGGACGCACTAGAATAGACGCGGGATGATCTTCCAGCAGCTTCTGAACGAGGAGTCCGGCTGCCTGTCGTACATCATCGGCTGCGCCCAGGCCGGGCGCGCCATCGTGGTGGACCCCGGGCGGGACCGCGTCCACGAGTATCTCCGCATCGCCCGCAAGAAGGGCCTGACCATCACCGACGTGGTCGAGACCCACACCCACGCCGACCACATCTCGGGCAACCGCGACCTCGCCGCCGCCACCAAGGCCGCCATTCACATCCATCGCGCGGCGGGCGCGGCATTCCCGCACGAAGCGGTCGCCGACGGCGACGCGCTCCGCATCGGCCAGGTCGAGCTCAAGGTCTGTCACACACCCGGCCACACGCCCGACTCCATCTGCCTGCTCGTGACCGACCACGCGCGCGGCGACGACCCGTGGTTCGTGCTCACCGGCGACACGCTCTTCGTGGGCTCCGTCGGCCGTCCCGACCTCGGCGGCGCCTCGGCGGCCGCGGATCTGTTCGAGACCCTGCGCCGGGTGCTGCTCCCGCTGCCCGACGGCCTCGAGGTCTATCCCGCTCACGGCGCTGGAAGCGCGTGTGGTGGTGGGGCGATGTCGGCGAAGTCGGCGTCCACGATCGGCTTCGAGCGGCGCTTCAACCCCGCGTTCCGCTTCGACGACAAGGCGCGCTTCGTGGAGTTCATCATGACCGGCGTGCCGCCCAAGCCGGCGGCCTTCGAGACGATCGTCGCCAAGAACCGCGGCCTGCTGCCGCTGAACGTCGCCAAGCCGCGCCCGATGCCGGCGCGCGAGGCGTGGACGGCCGTGCAGGCGGGCGCCGCCATCCTGGACCTGCGCGATCCCGCCACGCACGGCGAGGCGCATCCGGCCGGCGCCCTCAACGTCTCGATCGACGGCCCGCAGTTCGCCGAGCGCGTCGCCGGGTTCCTGTCGCCGAGCACGCGCGTGATCATGCTCGCCCAGGCGCCCTCCGACGTGGACCGGGCCGCGCAGGCCCTCTCGCGCGTGGGCATCGACGAGCTCGTCGGCTATCTGCAGTGGGGGATGATCGACTGGCGCGACGCGTCCCTGCCCGTGGAGACGGTGGCGCAGATCAGCGCCTGGGACCTCCACACCCTGCTCGAGAGCGACGGCGCCGTCGTCATCGACGTGCGCGAGCCGTTCGAGTGGCTCGAGGGCCACGTGCAGGGCGCGCTCCACGTGCCGATGTTCGAGGCGGTGGCGCGCGCCGCCGAGCTGCCCGCCGACCGGCCCAAGGCGGTGGTCTGCGCCGGCGGGCTCCGCTCGAGCACGACGATCAGCGCGCTCAAGCGTCACGTGCCCGGTCCGTGGCTCAACGTCACGGGCGGCATGGGCGCCTGGCTGAAGGCGGGCTACGGCGTCACCCGCGCGTAGCGCCTGATGGCGTCCGCGCTGCGCGCGCAGTGGGACACGTTCGCGGCACGCCCGTGGCCGGTCTGGGGCGCCGCGCTCCTCGTGGCCTCCGGCAACGTCTTCCTCTTCGCCTTCGACCGGCCGTGGACCGCCTCCGACGGCCTGCGCAACTGGGGCGACTGGGTTCTCACCGCCGTCGGCCTCGTGCGCCGTCCCGACCTCCTGCCGCCGTGGCTCTACTCCGGCTCGCTGCTCAATCTCGGCGTGCTGCTGGGCGGCGCCGCGGGCGCGCTCTGCGCGCGCGAGTTCGCCGTCCGCACGCCGGCCGCGGGCGAGCTCCTCAAAGGCGCCCTGGGCGGCGCCCTCATGGGCGTCGGCGCCATGCTCGCCTTCGGCTGCAACATCGGCGGCTTCTTCTCCGCGGTCAGCGCGCTGAGCCTCGCCGGCTTCGCGATGATGCTGGGGCTGGCCCTCGGCGCCTTCCTCGGCCTGCGTTACCTGCTCTGGGAGACGGCGCGCCACCCGGCGTGGTCGCGCGCCCGCCGCGGCGGCGCCGCCGCGCGCCGGAACACGCGGCGGCAGCCGGGCTGGGGCGTGCTGCTCCTCGCCCTCCTCGTGGCCGCGCCGTTCGCCTACGCGGCGGCCGGCCATCCGCAGCGCGGCGTGTTCCTGCTCTTCGGCGCCGCCTTCGGCCTGATTCTCCAGCGCTCGCGCTTCTGTCTCGTGCGCGCGTTCCGCGAGCCGTTCATGACGGGCGACGCGGAGCACACGCGCGCCGCCGCGCTGGCCCTCGTCGTCAGCACGCTCGGCTTCGCGATCCTCAAGTTCACCGACCTCAAGGACAAGAGCGACTGGGTCTTCGCCGCCGCCGGCGTGGGCGGCCTCCTCGGTGGCACGCTGTTCGGAATCGGCATGACCATCGCGGGCGGCTGCGGCGCGGGCTCGATCTGGCGCGCGGGCGAGGGGCAGGTGAAGCTGTGGGCCGCCGTCGCGTGCTTCGCCGTCGGCGCGTCGGCCACGCGGCTGGCCCTCGGGAGCGCCGTGTCGAAGCTCGGCGCCGCGGTGTTCCTGCCCACCGCCGTCGGCTGGGGCGCGGCGCTTCTGATCGTGGTGGCCGTAGCCGTGGCGTGGGCGCTCGCCGCGACGTGGAACGAAGACGCGAGAAAGTTCACCGCGCTCGACTGAACCGCGATATTTTACCGGGCGCGGTCCAGGAGGGGGGAACGGGTCATGGCACGAATGACGCGTAGGGACTTCCTGAAGGCCTCGGGTGGCGCGGCGGTCACGGTCTCCGGCCTGGCCGGCTGCGCCAGCATGGGCGCCACCACCACCGGCGCGGCGACGACGGACCTCATGCCGAAGGCGGCCCGGCGAGTCGTCGTGATCGGCGGCGGCTGGGCCGGCGCCACCGCGGCGAAGTACGTGCGGATGGAAGACCCGTCCATCGAAGTGATCATGCTCGAGCCCAACCGCCGGTTCGTCTCGTGCCCCTTCAGCAACCTCGTGCTCTCCGGCGTGCGCTCGATCGGCAGCCTCACCTTCAACTACAACGGCCTCCGCGAGCAGCACGGCGTGAAGATCCTGCACGAGGCCGCCACGGCCATCGAGCCGAGCGCGAACCGCGTGCGCACGGCCCGCGGCTTCCTGACCTACGACCGGATCATCGTCGCGCCGGGCATCGACTTCCAGGCCGAGCAGATCGAGGGCCTCGCCGCGGCGGGGGACAAGGTCCTGCACGCGTGGAAGGCGGGCCCGCAGACGGTGGCGCTCGCGCGCGAGCTCAAGGCCATGCGCGACGACGGCGTGTTCGTGATGTCGATCCCGCTCGCCGCCTATCGGTGCCCGCCGGGGCCCTACGAGCGCGCGTGCCAGGTGGCGTGGTACCTCAAGACGCGGAAGCCGAAGGCCAAGCTGATCGTGCTCGACGCCAACCCGAACGTCATCTCCAAGACCGCGCTCTTCCGCGCGGCCTGGAAGGCGTACCCGAACCTCGAGTACCGCGGCTCCAGCAAGGTCACCAAGGTGGACCCGGGCACGCGCGAGGTGCAGACGGACCTGGGCG
This sequence comes from Candidatus Methylomirabilota bacterium, assembly GCA_036002345.1. Lineage (GTDB taxonomy): Bacteria > Methylomirabilota > Methylomirabilia > Rokubacteriales > CSP1-6 > AR12. The sequence continues at coordinate 38,729 of DASYTM010000095.1, forward strand.
ACAAGGTGAAGTACGACGTGGTGAACGTGATCCCGCCGCAGCGGGCGGGCGCCATCGCCGTGCAGGCCGACCTCGTGGGCGAGGACAAGCGCTGGTGCATGGTCGATCACGTCACCTACGAGTCGGTGAAAGCGAAGAACGTTCACGTCATCGGCGACTCGACGATTGGTCTGCCTGTGCCGAAGTCGGGCACGGTCGCCAACGCCATGGGCAAGATCGCCGCCACCGCCGTCGTCCATCTCCTGAACGGCCGGCCCGTGCCGCCCATGCCGCCGCTCAACGTCTGCTACTCGTGGGTGAGCGATTCCGAGGCGATGGCCGTCGTCAACGCCTACCGCATCGACAACGGCAAAGTGGTACAGATCGAGCAGAAGCTCACGCCGGGCCAGTCGCCCATGTACGCGCAGCACGCGCAGGCGTGGGCGACCAGCATCTGGGCCGACATCCTTGCCTGAGGGGGCACGCGCGATGCGATCTCTCGTCCTCGCCGCTTCGCTCCTGGCCATCCTGGCGTCGTCGGCGCCCGCCGCGGCCGGCCCGATCGACACGCCGGGCTTCACGAAGGCCTTCGCGTGCAGCGCCTGCCACGGCCGCGCCGGCGCGAGCAAGTCGGACGTGGTCCCCGTGCTGGCCGGCATGCCGGCCTGGTACTTCAAGAAGACCGTGGAGGACTACGCGACGGGCAAGCGG
>DASYTM010000096.1:0-10689 GCA_036002345.1 Candidatus Methylomirabilota bacterium
GGACGTACTCCGGAGGCACCGGCGGAAAGCGCATCGTGAGGCTCTTTCGAGGCGTGAGCCCCAGCTCGAGCATGCGGTTTCCGAGCCGTGCATTCGAAATCGCAAAATGGTAGACCGCGCCGGCGACCTTGCCGTTGTAAACCCGGCGCGGGCTGCTATATACGGTGGTGTCCGACTGCATTAGGGCCTTCAGCTTCTCGAGTAGCTCCGGTGTTTTCTGCGTGAAGTGGAGTCGGATCGCGGTGTGACCAACCGCCGGCCGCAGATGACCATCCGTGAAGAGCAGCCCAAGGGCCCAGGCCATCTCGGGACTCCAGCGCTCGAAGAACGTCGGATCGAACTTGGCTCCGGGTCGCCCGGCCATTGAGCTCACGGTAGCGCGCACGCACGCCGCGGAAAATGTCCAATGTTTGATACGCCGCGAGCGGACGTTTGCTTCGACGCTGCTTTAGGAGTGCGCTGTAACTCCGCTACTTGTCGGCGGGCGCGCCGAGCCGCATCAGCTGCTGTCGGGCTTCCTCGGCGCGCAGGCTCGTGGGCGCGTCCGTGAGCACCTTGCGGTAGGTCGCGATGGCGGCCGCGGGCTGGCCGCCGAGCTCCTGGGCGCGGGCCAGCGCGAACTGGACCTCGTCGTAGAGAAAGTCCTTCGGGCCGAGCTCCTTGGCCACGGCCTGGAAGGTCTCGATGGCCTTGCCCCAGTCGCGCTCGGCCTCCCAGGTGTAGCCGATCGAGGTCCGGGCCAGCGTGCGCACGGTCGGGCTGCCGCCGCGGGCCCGGGCGATCTCGTAGGCCCCGCGCGCGGGCGCCCACTGGCGCGCGGCGTAGCGCAGGTTGCCGAGCTCGAGCGCGGCCTCGCCCACGGGGCCGGCCGCGGGATGCTCGGCCAGGATCCGCTCGAGGTCTTGCTGGGCGCGGACCTTGGCCTCGGCCGGCGCCTGCGGGCTCTGGGCGGCGTAGACCCGCGTGAGGACCTCCGCGTAGGCGGCGGCGACGCGGCGCTGCTGGCTGTCGTACCAGAACCAGCCGCCGAGGCTGGCAGCGGCCACGGCCAGCACGGTCGCGCCGGCCAGCACCAGGGTCCGCGTCGGCGGCAGCCTCCAGCCCCTCACGGGCGCCCCGCCGGGGCCACGGGCGCGGCGCGCTCGACCCAGACCTCGCCCTTGACCGTGGCCCCGTCGGCGGCCGTGAAGCTGGCGCTCTTGACGGTGCCCGTGAGGGCGCCCGTGGGCAGGATCTCGACGCGCGTGTGGGCCGAAAGGTTGCCGCGCACCATGCCGGCGATGACGATGGCGCGCGCGCTGATGTTGGCGTCCACGCGCGCCTCGGGGCCGACGTGGAGCGTACCCTCCAGCACGATGTCGCCCTCGAACTGGCCGAGCATGGTGAGAGTACCCTCGCCGCGCAACTCGCCCTTGATCACGATGCCGGTGCCGATGGTGGTCGTCGAGGAGGCGGCGGACGACCCGCCGTCGGCGTCGAACGGGTCGGCGGCCAGGCCGAAGAACGCGAGCAGGCGTCTCATCGCAGGCGCAGCCCCTTCCGATACTGCCGGCCGCAGCCCCGGCAGCGTTTCCAGCCCGCATACACGCGAGCCGTGAGGCGACCACAGTGCGGGCATCGCTGATAGCGCCGCCGGCCCCAGGCGAGCCCGAGCCCCGCGAGGAGCGCGGCGCCGACGACCGGCCACGGAACCTCCACGATTTCCCATGCTAGCCGGTTCCCCTGGATTCAGGGAAGATTCTGGAACGGTCCTACCCTCACCGCGACGCCCGCGCGCCGCGGCGCTCAATGCCGACGCGGACTTCGCCCTCTGCGCGCGCCCGGGTGTGCAGGCACATGCCTTGCAACTTTTTCTCGCCTCAGCGCAGGAGGGTGGAGCATGGAGAGTATTCGCCGGCAGGATCTGAGCGTCGAGGTGCAGTTGATGGACGAGCCGTGCCTGTGGCGCTGGGAGATCCGCGACCGAGCGCGCAACGAGGTCGTCGACAGCAGTTGGACCCGCGAGTGGATGGCCTACGAGTCGTCCGAGGAGGCGCTGCGCGCCGGCCGGCAGCGGTTGAGCTCGCTGAGCCTGCGCCGCTGATCGGGGCTGGCCGGCGCCCGTCCGGGCGCCGGCCCCCTGGCCCGCGCGATCCCTTACGCCTTGATCCCGAGCTTGTCGAGCCCTTCCTTCGCCGCCTTCTCAGACTCCGCGTGCTTGCCTTCCTTGTGCAGCTTGTCGGCCTCCGCCGCCTTCTGACGGGCGTCATACCCCGCCGCGTCGAGGCGGTTGCCCGCCGCCGCGTTGATCTGGTTCACGAGCTTGGGGCACTGGAAGGCGTGGGCCGCCGTCGCGAACGTGAGGGCCGCGACCGCGAGGATTACCGCCGTGATCACTCGATGCATCCGTCACCTCCTGAGCCGAGGGTGAGAGCGCCGGGATTATAACGCCACCCAGAGGCTCCCGTCGCGAACCTCGACCGGAAAGCAGGCCACCCGCACGGCGGGGTTGTTGACGTTGGCGCCGGAGGTCACGTCCCAGCGCCACGCGTGCCAGGGGCAGGACACGACGGAGCCCTCGAGATCGCCCTCCCCGAGGGGGCCACCCCGGTGGCTGCAGACGTTGTCGATGGCGTAGTAGCGCCCCTCGACGTTGAACACGGCCAGGGCGCGGCCGCCGCTCTCGACCACCCGCCCCTCGCCGGGGCCAATCTCCCCCGCCGCGGCCACCCGGACCCAGTTCGCGCTCCCCATGGGGCTCTCACCTAGCCGCCGATCCGGGTCCCTGTCAAGCCACCTTCGACGGCCTGGATCTTGATGAAGAGACCCCCGGGGGGCCGTGTGCGCGCCCCCGCCAGGGAGGAGCCGATGCCACAGGGTTCGACCACGTTGCACGAGGCGCCCGAGCGCCTGTCGGCGCACACGCGCGATCTGCACCGGGCGCTCGTGAGCCTGCAGGAAGAGCTGGAGGCGATCGACTGGTACCAGCAGCGCGCGGAGGTGACGGAGGACGCCGAGCTACGCCAGGTCCTCGAGCACAACCGCGCGGAAGAGGTCGAGCACGCGGCCATGGTGCTGGAATGGATCCGGCGCCACGACCCGCACTTCGAGGCCAAGCTCAAGACGTATCTCTTCACCGAAGGCTCGCTCGTCGGCCGCGAGAAGGCCGCCGAGGGCGCCGAGCTCGCTCCCGCCAACGGCGACCGGACCCCGCGCGGGATCGGCTCGCTCCGTGGAGGCCGCTGATGGACTACCTGCGTCGCCACACCGCCCCCATGTCCGAGCGCGTCTGGCACGCCCTCGACGAGGCCGTGGCCCAGGCCGCGCGCCACGTGCTCGCCGCCCGCCGCATCGCCACCTTCGACGGCCCGCACGGCTGGGACCACATCGCCGCGCGCCTGGGCACGATGACCCCGTGCGGCGCGCCGCCCGGCCGCGCCGTGGTGTGCCTGCCGAACGTCGTGCTCCTGGCCGAGATTCGCGCGGACTTCAGCCTGCCGTGGTCGTCGATCGAAGTCTTCGAGCGCGGCGCTCCCGTGCTCGACACGGATCTGGCCGAGGCCGCGGCGCGCGAGGCCGCGCTGGCCGAAGACCGGCTGGCCTTCTACGGCGATCCGGTGGGCAGCGGGTTTCTCGGCGGCAAGGAAAGCGGACGCGTGCGCGCCCAGGACTGGACCCATTCCGGCGCCGTCGTGGCCGACCTCGTGCGCGCCGTCGAAACCCTCGACGAGCGCGGCATCCCCGGCCCCTACGAGGCCGTGCTCTCCACGGCGCGTTACTACGCCTATATCCAGGCCGCCGACGAGAGCGGCTACCCGGCCGCCAAGCAGCTGCGTGACGTCCTGGCCGCCGTGCATCGCTCGCCGGTCGTGGTCGGCGCGGGCGCCGTGTTCTCGACGCGAGGCGACGACTTCGTGCTCACGATCGGCGGCGATCTGGCCGCCGGCTACAAGATGCACGATCGCGAGGCCGTGCATCTCTTCTGCGTGGAGACCGTGGCGGCCCAGACGGTGACGCCCGAGGCGGTGTGCGTACTGGAGGGTTGAAACGCCCGGCGGGGGTTTGCTAATGTAGGCCCGTTGGCCTCCCGCAGTTGCGTCCGAAGATCGCTGGGCCTCGTCGTTGCCCTGACCGTGCTGGTGAGTCTGCTCGCCGTCGGCGTGGTGTCGCTCCAGGCCGAGCTCGCCAAGCCCAAGCCCGCCCACCACGTCGCCCAGGGCTTTCGTAATCTTGACAATACCTACGACTACTCGATGGGCCAGCGCGCCCGACGCCTGCTGCGGCGCGTGTTCTTCGAGAGCTGGCCCGAGCGCGGCACCGCGCCCACCGTGCTCCCCAACAATGGAGCCGACCTCCGGGCCAACGGCATCAAGCCCACCGTGACCTGGATCGGCCACGCGACGTTGCTGGTGCAGCTGGCCGGGGTCAACGTCCTGACCGATCCGCACTGGGGGGAGCGGGCGAGCCCCGTGAGCTTCGCCGGGCCCCGCCGGATGGTCGCGCCGGGGCTGCGCTTCGAGGACCTGCCGCCGATCCACGCCGTGGTGATCTCGCACGATCACTACGATCATCTGGACGTCGACACCGTGCTCCACCTGGCGCGCACCTTCCACCCCCGCTTCTTCGTGCCGCTCGGGCTCAAGGCCTGGTTCGGCGATCTCGGCATCCGGGACGTGGTGGAGCTGGACTGGTGGGAGAGCGTCGAGTTCCGGGGGTTGACCCTCACCTGCACGCCCGCCCAGCACTCGTCGGGGCGCGGGCTGCGCGATCAGAATCTCCGGCTCTGGTCGTCGTGGGTAGTCGCGGCGGGCGACAAGCGCTTCTACTTCGCGGGCGACACCGGCTACACGAAATCGCTCGCCGAGATCGGCGCGCGGCTGGGCCCCTTCGATTTCGCCGCGATCCCGATCGGCGGCTACAGCGCCTACGACACGAAGCATCCGAACCACGTCAACCCCGAGGAAGCGCTCCAGCTCTTCGAGGACGTGGGGGCCCGACACCTCGTGCCGATCCACTTCGGCACCTTCGACATGAACCGGGAGCCGTTCGCGGAGCCCCCGGGGCGCCTGATGAAGGCCGCCGTCGCGCGCGGGCTCGAGGAGCGCATGGCGCTCCTCTCACCCGGCCAGTCGATTCACTGGTAGCGCGCGGCGCGCGCGCCGCCCGTCAGTCGCTCGACAGCTTGCCGTTGTAGCCCCAGTCCGACTTCTCGACGTCCTGGAACACGATGTGCACCTGGTCGGGCGTGGTCTTGCCGATCTTGACGACGGCCTCGGTGATGGCCTGCGTCAGCTCGCGCTTCTGCTGCTGCGTGCGGCCCGCGAACCACTGGATCGTGATGTTGGGCATGGCGTGCGACCTCCCGGGACGAACGGAATACGCGGAGCCTATCACGATCGGGCCAGCCGCTCGACCTCGCGGCGGCGGAAGCAGCCGACGAGGTGGTCGTTGACCATGCCCGTGGCCTGCATGAACGCGTAGCAGATCGTCGGCCCCACGAAAGCGAAGCCCTGCGCCTTGAGCGCGCGGCTCAGCGCGACCGCGGCGTCCGTCACCGCCGGCACCTGACGCGACCGCCGCCAGCGGTTCTGGAGCGGCCGCCCGCCGATCTGGCCCCAGACCCAGGCGTCGAAGGAGCCCTCCGCCCGCTGCACGGCCAGGAACGCGCGTGCGTTGGCCACCGTGGCCGCGATCTTGGCGCGGTGGCGCACGATGCCGGGGTCGCGCAGGAGGACGCGCGTGCGCGCGGCCGTGAAGCGCGCGACGGCGCGCGGATCGAAGCGCGCGAAGGCCTGGCGGTAGGCGGCGCGCTTGGCGAGGATCGTGGACCACGAGAGCCCGGCCTGCGCGCCCTCGAGGATCAGGAATTCGAAGAGCCGGCGGTCGTCGTGCACGGGCACGCCCCACTCGCGGTCGTGATAGCGCACCATCGCGGGCGTGCTCCCGGCCCACGCGCACCGGCCACGGGTCACGGGCGCGCCCACGCCCCCCACGCGAGCGCCGCCCAGCCCGCCAGGAACGCGACTCCGCCGAGCGGCGTGACGGCGCCGAGCCAGCGGTGGCCGGTGAGGGCCAGGAGATAGAGGCTCCCCGAGAACAGCACGGTGCCCGCCACGAAGAGCCAGCCCGCGGCGGCGACGGCGCCGCCGGGCAGCCGGCCCGCCACGGCGCCCACCGCGAGGAGCGCGAGCGCGTGATAGAGCTGGTAGCGCACGCCGACCTCGAACACGCTGAGCATGTCGGGCACCAGGCGCGCGCGCAGCGCGTGGGCGCCGAAGGCGCCGAGCGCGACGGCGCCGAACGCGGAGACGGCGCCGAGCCCGAGAAAAACGCGCTCCATCGGCCCTAGCGTAGCGCGTTCCAGGCGAGGCCGAGCGCGCCGCCCGCCGCGAGGAGCCACACGGAGTTCACACGGGTCGCCACCAGCACCACCGCCGAGGCGACGGCGAGGGCCACCGTGAGCGGGTCCACGATCGCCGCGCGCCCGAGCTCCCACGTGACGGCGGCCATGAGGCCGAGGGCAGCCACGTTGACGCCGTCGAGGAAGGCAGAGGCCTGGCGCGAGCCGCGCACGCGCGGCAGCAGCGGGCCGCTCACCGCCACGAACACGAACGAGGGCAGGAAGATGGCGACCGTCGCCAGCACGGCCCCGCTCCAGCCCGCGAGCACGAAGCCGATGAAGGTCGCCGTGGTGAACACGGGGCCCGGCGTCACCTGCCCCACCGCGACGGCGTCGAGGAGCTGCCGGTCGGTCAGCCACTGCAGGCGCTCGACGAAGTCGCCGCGCAGGAAAGCGAGGAGCACGTAGCCGCTGCCGTAGAGCACCGCGCCGATCTTGAGGAAGGTCAGCGTGAGCGTGCCGAGTGACACGGCGCCCGCCGCTGCCGCGGCCGCCGCCAGCGCGCGCGTCGGCGTCACGGCCGCCGCGAGGCTCAGGAGCACCGGGGCCGCCCGCGTGCGCAGCCGGACCGCGGCGGTGAGGAGCCCGACCCCGAAGAGCACGAGGAGCTCGTGCACGCCCGCCAGCGCCAGCGCGGCCGCCGTGACGAAGGCCACGGCGAGCACCGGGCCGCGCACGGCCGTGCGCGCCAGCCCCCACATGGCCTGGAGCACGATCGCGATGATCACGGGCTTGACGCCGTAGAGGAGCCACGTCGCCGCCGGCAGCGTGCCCCAGCGGACGTACGCCCACGCCAGCGCCATCACGATCAGCATGGCGGGCAGGATGAAGCACACGCCGCCCACGACGAGCCCCCAGCCCCCCGCACGCGTGGCGCCGAGGTGCATCGTCATCTCGGTGGAGTTCGGGCCGGGGATCAGGTTGGTGAGGCCGAGGAAATCCAGGAACTCCTGGTCGCTCACCCAGCGGCGGCGGCGGACGAGCTCCTCGCGCATCATCGCGATGTGCGCCGCCGGGCCGCCGAAGGCGACCGCCCCCAGGCGCAGAAAGACGGCGGCCACCTCGCCGAGCGGGCTCATGGACGCCGATGATAACCGAGGCGGTCAGTCGAGCGTGTCGGCGATGAAGGCCTTGAGCCCGCTCGCCTGGAGCTCGCGCACGGTGGTCAGCGCGGCGGTGCGCTCGGCGAACGGGCCGACCAGCACGCGCGCCAGGGGCTCGCGCCGGTCGCCCGTCATCGCGATCGTCACCGGGCGCCGCGGCGACAGCCGCTGCACGAGCCGCGTCGCGGCGTCGGTGTTGCGGAAGGCGCCGACCTGCACCCAGTAGCCGCGGGGCGGCGCGCTCGGCGCCGGCGGCGCGGCGGCGGCGACCATGCGCGGCGCGGCGGCCTCGACGCGGACCGGCGCCGTGACGATCTCGGCCTTCGCCACGAGGGGCTCGCGGACGACCGGCTCCGGCGCGGGCGCGGGCGGCCGAATGACCGGCGGCGGCGCGGCGGGGATGGCGCTCGGCGCGGCGTCCACGGCCACGGCGCCCGCGAGCGGCTGACGGATCTCGGCGACGATCTTGCCGGCGGCCCCCGGGGCGCTCGGCGGCGCGGCGGCGACCGGCGGCGCGGCGGCCTCGACGAGCGGCGGGCCGGGCGGCGCGGGGGCCGCGACCATGGCGCGGATCGCGCCCGCGGTGATCGCCCCCGCCTGCGCGCGCGCGACCGGCCCCGCGCGCTCGCGAAGCCGCGCGACCAGCTCGTCGTACGAGCCCATCTGCAGCACGCGCGAGAACTGCACGTGGTAGTTCGCGGCCAGGCTCAACCCGTCCACGAGGACGTCGCGGACGAGCCAGCTCGCGCCGCGCCGCACCATCCGGTACTCGATCGGAAATTCCGCGCCCGTGCGCGTCAGCAGCGCGCTCCGCACGCTCGCCGCGTCGCCCTCGATCGTCTCGTCGAGCCACTGGATCGTGACGCCGTGCTCGCCCACGCGCGCCTTGCTGCCGATCCACGCGAGATACGCGCGCTCCACGACGTCGGCGTAGAGACGGGTGAACGCCGCGCGCTCGGACGGCGACAGCGGCTCCCAGTGGCGGCCCAGCGCCAGCGCGGCCGCCCCGTCGAAGTCGAAGACGCCGTTGACGAGCCCGCGGATCGTGGTCACGCGGTCCTCGAGCCCGCCGTCGCTCTCCGGCGCCAGGATCACGCCGTTGGCGCGCTCGAAGAACGCGCGGAGCCGGTCGGTGGGCGCGCCCGCGGCGGCCGGGGCCGCCCCGCACACGACGAGCACGACCGCGGCGACGAGAGGGCGCAGCGTCATCGTTTCACGGTAGCCTTCGACCCCCCGATTCCCGCAGTTTTTTCTGCGGCGCTACACTGCCCGCGTGCGCGCCGCCCTCGCCGTCTTCGTCGCCCTGGTGGCCCTCGGCCCGTCCCCGTCGGACGCCGGCCCCACCGACATCGCGCGCGTGGACGAGTACATCGACGCCCCGCGCGCGCTCTTCGGGCGGACGCGCGCGGAGCTGGAGGGACGCCTCGGGGCGCCGACGAGCGAGCGGGCGCGCGCGGACCGCGTGGTGCTCTCCTGGCCCGGCCTCGAGGTGGCCGTGTCGCGTGGGGCGCGCGTGGCGGGCGTGGTGCTGCGCGGGGCGGGCCGGCCGCTGCCCCACGGGCTCGAGGTCGGCGCGCCGCGCGCGCGCGTGGAGGCGGTGCTGGGCGAGGCCACGGACACCACGGACGAGCGCGCGTTCTATCTCGACTCGGACGGCTTTCCGAACAGCGTCGAGTTCTTCTTCCGCGACGGCCGCGTCACGCGGATCGAGTGGCGGTTCTGGGCGGACTGAGGCTCAGGCGGCTTCGTCGAAGCCGTCGCGCAGCGCCGCGTCGATGATCGTGCGCGCCAGCGTGGCCTCGCAGGGCCGCGTGATCACCGCGACCACCCCGGGGCCGTCGAGCGGGGGCAGCGGCGTCTGCGCCGTGCGCAGCAGCACCACCGGCACCGCGCCCATGCCCGGCAGCGAGCGGAAGAGCGTGAGCAGCAAGAGGCTCTCCTCGACCGGCTCGTCGAGGTCGTAGAGGAGCACGTCCGGCGGATCGCTTGCCGCCAGCGCCTCGGGCTCGATGCGCCCGTGGCGGAGCTCGTCCATGTACAGCCACGACACCTCGAAGCCCAGGTTGCGGAGACGGCTGCACAGCACCACCGTCGCTTCATCGCAGCAGAGGGCCGTGAGCGTGGCCATGCCCCTTGTCGTTGCACTCCGCGTGCCGTGGAGGGTGGGCCTACAATGAGACATGCGCCGTCTCCGTGCCGGTCTGTCCGCGCTCGTTCTGCTCGCCGCCGCATGTACCACCGGCACGCCCCTGCCCCAGCCCCTTCCGCCGGGCACGAGCGTCAGCGACATCCGGGGCTCGTGGCGCGGGACCTGGGGTGGCGCGCCAGTGACCGTGCTCATCACGAACCAGCAGGCCAGCGCGGGGTATTCGGGGCTCTACGTCGGCAACACGCAGGTGCTCGGTCACGAGCGTCCGGGCGTGTCGGGAATCCTCACCTCGCAGGTGAACAACGCGGCCACCTCGGTCCCTGCGCACGGCTGGTTCGGCGGCGTCGAGGGCCAGCTCACGCTGCAGATCATCGCGGACTCGCCGGAGGGCCAGCAGCGGATGACGCTGCGCCCCGACGGGCCCGACCGCCTCGTGGGGATGGGCGATTCGAGCGTCCGGCGCGGCCCGTCGGGGCCGATCGAGCTGAGGCGCGTCGCGAAGCCCGCGAGCTAGCCGCGTCTCACGCGTCCAGCGGACGCGTCATGTCTTCGGGCCGCACCCAGCGCTCGAAGTCGGCGGCGGTGACGTACCCGAGCTTCAGCGCGGCCTCCCGCAGTGACAGGTGCTCGTGGTGCGCGGTCAGCGCGATGCGCGCGGCTTTCTCGTAGCCGATGTGCGGCACGAGCGCGGTCACGAGCATCAGCGAGCGGTCCACGTGCTCCGCGATGACGCGCTCGTCGGGCGCGAGCCCCCGCGCGCAGCGCTCGTCGAAGGAGCGCGTGGCCTCGGCCAGGAGCTCGATCGACTCGATCACGTTGTGGAGGATCACCGGCTTGTAGACGTTCAGCTGGAAGTTGCCCTGCGAGCCCGCGAAGGCGACCGCGTGGTCGTCGCCGAAGACCTGCACCGCCACCATCGTGAGCGCCTCGGCCTGGGTGGGGTTCACCTTCCCCGGCATGATCGACGAGCCGGGCTCGTTCTCCGGCAGGACGAGCTCGCCGAGGCCGGAGCGCGGTCCCGACCCGGCGAGCCGGATGTCGTTGGCGATCTTCATGCA
>DASYTM010000097.1:0-16551 GCA_036002345.1 Candidatus Methylomirabilota bacterium
GGGGACGTCGTCGCGCTGTCGCCCCAGGCCGGGATAGCCCGGCGGCGCGGGCCGGCCGACGAAGCGCTGTGGCTCGGGCACACGCGCGAGGATGGTGCCGCGCGCGTCCACGATCAGCGCCTCCCACTGGCGCGGCAGCTGCTGGCCCTCCAGCACCCGCGTGAAGATCTCGGCGTCGAGAGCGGTGAGGAGCGCGCCGCTCAGCGTGCCGCCGCGCACCACCGGGACCGCGACCACGACGTGGGCGCGGCCGGGCAGGTCGCCGTCGAGCAGGTCGGAGACGGCCGGCCGGCGCGTCCCGAGGACGGCGGCGACGGTCTGCGCGTCGGCGGGCGGCGGCAGCGCGCTGCCCGTGGGCCGAAGCGTGTTGAGCAGCTGGCGGCCGCGCGGGTCCACCACGGCCACGCTGAGCCAGCCGTGGTGGGCGTCGAGGGCGCGGACGGCCATGGCGTGGAAGGCGGGCAGGTCGCCGGCGTCGAGCAGCTCGGAGGTGGCCAGGAGCTGCAGCGCCCCGATGGTCTTGTCGACGGTGTGGTCGACGGCGCTCGCCACCGCGCGCGAGGTGGAGCGCAGCCCGCGCTCCGTCGCCTCGCGCTCGCTGCCGGCGACGAGCCCGAGCACGATCGCGGAGAAGAGCAGGACGGGCAGGAGGGCGACGAGGACGAGGACGACCAGGTACGTGCGCAGCGTCATTCGAGCACCACGAGCCTGACCGTGAAGACGCCGTCGCCCACCGCGTCCAGCGCGCGCGCCGCCGCGTAGGAGAGGTCGATGATGCGGTCGGCGGGCACGGGCCCGCGGTCGTTGATGCGCACGTCCACCGTCCGTCCGTTGGCCACGTGGGTCACCCGCACGCGCGTGCCGAACGTCAGCGTGCGGTGGGCCGCCGTGAGCGCGTGCATGTCGAAGACCTCGCCGTTCGCCGTCTTGCGGCCGTGGTGCGGCTCGCCGTACCAGGACGCCTTGCCCGTCTGGAACGGGCGGACCTCCGGCGGCACCACGCGCGCCGCCGGCGGCCGCGCGGCGTCGGGGCGCGCGGGCGCGCAGCCGGCCGCGAGCACCGCCGCCAGCGTCAGCGCCGCAGCCAGCCGCGGAATTGCTTCCACCACTCCTCCACGCGGTCGCCGAGGCCGCCGTGCTCGCGGCAGGTGTCGGGCTCGGTGCCGCTGATGAAGACTTCCTTGGCCGTGCGCGGGCAGAAGCGGTTGGCGAGCTTGCCGTTGGTGAGGTCGATCTCGGCGGTGGTCACGCCGGACGGCACCGTGAAGCGCTGCGGCGTCGTCGTCTCCTGCGTCGCGCGCATGAAATCCGCCCAGATCGGCAGGGCGCCCTCGGCGCCGCTCAGGCCGTGCGCCTCGCCCCCGTCGTAGCCGACCCACACCGCCGCCAGCAGCCCCGGCGAGTAGCCGACGAACCACGCGTCGCGCCCCTCGTTGGTGGTGCCCGTCTTGCCCGCGACCGCGCCGCTGACGCCGAGGGCGCGCGCGCCGGCGCCCGTCCCCGCGTTGATCACGCCCTCGAGCAGGGAGGTCATGAGGTAGGCCTCGGCGGGGGAGAGCACCGTCCCCGCCTCCTCCTCGTTGCCGGCGGGCTCGATCTCGGCGCCGCGGTGGTGCAGCGCGCGCACGCCGTGCGCCGGCGGCGTGCGCCGGCCGCCGTTGGCGAAGGGCAGGTAGGCGCGCGCCAGCTCGAGCGGCGTCACCTCGAACGAGCCCAGCGCCATGGCCGGCACCGGCGCCAGGCGGCTCTCGATCCCGAGGGCCCGCGCGCGCTCCACGATCGTCGGCAGGCCGACGTCCTGCGCGAGCCGCACGGTGGCGGCGTTGAGCGATTGCTGGAGCGCCTCGCGCACGGTGACGGGCCCCTGGTAGCGGTCCTCGTAGTTGCGCGGCGACCACGACTCGCCGTTCACGGTCAGGGTCAACGGCGAATCGTCGACGAGCGTGGCCGCCGTGAACCCGCGCCCGCCGCCGGGCGGGGCGGTGAGGGCGGCGGCGTAGACGAACGGCTTGAACGCGGAGCCGGGCTGGCGGTGCGCGAGGGCGGCGCGGTTGAACTGGCTCGTCTGGTAGTCGCGTCCGCCCACGAGCGCGCGGATCTGGCCGGTGGCGGGGTCGAGCGCCACCAGCGCGGCCTGCAGGCGCTCGCCGCGCCGAAGCTTTGGCCGCTGCGCCTCCAGCCGCTCGAGCCCGCGCGTCACCGCGCGCTCGGCCAGGCGCTGGAGCGTGAGGTCGAGGGTGGTGAACACGCGGACGTCGCGGGCGTCGAGCGCGCCGTCGCCGTAGCGCGCCTCCAGCTCCTGGCGCACGAGGTCCGAGAAGTACGGCGCGGGCTGCGCGGAGGCGGCGGCCATCTCGGTCCGCACGGGCTCGCGCCGCGCGGCCTCGTAGTCCGCCTCGGCGAGGCGGCCGAGGTCGCGCATGCGCGCGAGCACGACGTCGCGCCGCTCGCGGGCGCGCTGGGGATTCACCACCGGCGAGTACGTGTTCGGCGCGCGGATCATTCCCGCCAGGAGCGCCGCCTCCGCCATCGAGAGCTGGTGCACCTCCTTGCGGAAGTACGCGCGGCTCGCGGCCCCCACGCCGCGGATGGCGAGGGACCCGCGCTGGCCGAGGTAGATCTCGTTGAGGTAGGCCTCGAAGATGCGCTCCTTGCTGTAGCGCCACTCCACGAGCGTGGCCAGCCACGCCTCGTCGATCTTCCGCACGAGCGTGCGCTTGGGATCGAGGAGGCGGTTCTTCACGAGCTGCTGGGTGAGGGTGCTGCCGCCCTGGGCGACGCGCCGCTCGCGCACGTTTACCCACGCCGCGCGGACGAGCCCGCGGAGATCCACGCCGGGATGGTCGAAGAAGCGGTGGTCCTCGGCGGCGAGCACCGCCTGGAGCAGCGCGAAGGGCGCGTCGCGCAGCCGGATGGGGCGGTGCTCCTCGCCGGGCCGGTCGCCCGCGCCCGCCAGCACCTCCGGCTCGAGCGTGGCCGCGCCGATGTTGCGCCCGTCGCGCGTCACCCGCACGATGCGCTCGTCGCGCGTCTCGACGCGCACGCGCTGCGGGCCGCTCACGCCCGGCAGCCCGCGCAGGTGGATCTCCCACGCGCCGCCGGCGCGGTTGAACTGGCCGGGCGCATCCGGCGCGGCGCGCGTCTCCGTGTAGGAGAGGCGCGTGAGGGTGCCGGCGAGATCGACGAGCCGCACGTGCACGCCGGCGGCGAGCGCCTGCGGCGCCGCGTAGACGACGGCGGCGCGCCGGCTCTCCACGCGGTCGAAGCGCGCGAGCTCGACGGCGGAGTACACGATGAGGGCGATGAGAGCGATCACGAAGAGCCCGCCCGCCCCGAGGGCGACGAGCGTGCGTCGCCGGCGCGTGCGGACCCACGCGACGATCCGTGCCCACTGCACGTCGCGCAGACGGCTCGTCCAGCGGGACCAAGTCGAGCGGAGGGTCACGTTTGATTATGCCCGCGCTGGCGGCGCGTCGCCCGCTGGAACCTTTTTTCCCACTGCGGCCCGAAGAGGAGGGGAGAGGATTTCATGCCGGCGCGCCAGGGTGCCGCAAGTCCGCGTTTCATCGAGCGTTGTAGAGGGCACATCCGTTGCACCGAGGGCACCCGTCACAAAGCGTCAGGAGGTGGCCGTGCTCCTCAGCCGTTGCGCCTGGCATCCACGCTACTTCGGACATCCGCTCGTCGGCAGGGTGGTGTCGTGGAGCGGCTGGAGCCTGCGGTTCACCGACGGGATCTGCCCCGAGTGCGCGACGCGCTTCCGCGCCGAGTATCGTGCCTTCGTCGAACGCAGGCTGGGCAGGGACATGGGGAGCCCCACGCCCCCCTCGGATTCCCCCGGCCAACACTCGTGGCGTCCCGGCGAAGCCGTGGCGCCCCTCGATCTTAAAATCCCCGCCGCTTGAGACAGTCGCGGTAGGCCTGCTGATACGCGGGATCGGTGCGTCCCGCGTCCGCGATGCCGGGCAGCGTCGGTCCGGCCGTGCCGCGCGTCACCGATGCGTCGCGCTGCGTGCCCGCGCCTGCGCCGGAGATCGCGCCGGCCTCCGTGCCCGGAGAGCCGGGAGAACTCGACAGTCGCCCGCTCGCGTTCGGCTTGCGGTTGGCCTCGGAGCTGCCCGGGCTCGTCATCACCGAGCCGCCGAGGCTCGCGCCCGGCGACGCGCTGGGGTTGTTGTCGCTCAGCGTGGCTCCGCTCCCCCCCGCGCGCGCCTCGCTGTTGCACCGGTCGAAGTCGGTCTGGGTCTGGGCCTCCACGGCTGGGCCCGCGGCGAGCAACGCTGCCGCGGCCGCGAACGCCGCCATCGTGCGGGCTCGGCTCATTGGGCTCCTCCTGCAAGTCTGGATGCCGTCGAGGATTTCAAGGCCGGTGCCAGCGTGGCCACGATCGTGGCGGCGTCGTTCCTACAAAAGCCCCCCGATCCTTGCGACCCTGCCCCGCACTCGGTATGCTCTGGACGCGCTTAATCGCGCCTACCCCGCGAGAGTGGCGAAACTGGCAGACGCGCCGGACTTAGGATCCGGTGGGTTGAAAAGCCCTTGGGGGTTCGACTCCCCCCTCTCGCACCAATTCGGAGCGTCGATGATCGTCGCGCGCGTGGTGTCTTCGTGAAGGTCGCGGTCGAAGAGCTGGAGGCCTGCAAGCGGCGCCTCGCGGTGGAGGCGCCGGTGGACGTCGTGCAGAAAGAGTGGGAGCGCGCCTACGGGCGCGTGCAGAAGCAGGCGCGGTTGCCGGGCTTCCGCAAGGGCCACGTCCCGCGCTCGCTCGTGAAGCTGCACTTCGCCGACGACGTGCGCCGCGAAGTCGCCGAGCATCTCATCCCCGACGTCTACCGGCAGGCGCTCACCGAGGCGCGTCTCGATCCCGTCAACGAGCCGGACCTTCAGGAGGTCAAGCTCGAGGAGAACGCGCCGCTCTCGTTCGTGGCCGTGGTCGAGGTCAAGCCCGTCATCGCGCTCACCGACTACAAGGGCGTGGCCGTGGAGCACGCGCCCGCCGCGGTGACCGACTCCGACGTAGCGCTGACGCTGGAGCAGATGCGCGAGCAGCAGGCGGAGTTCCGCGCCGTGGACCGCGCCGCCGCGTCGGGCGACCTCGTGGTGGTGGACTACACGCTGCGCCCGGACGACCACGACGCGACGACGGCCACCGGGTACCACTTCGTGGTGGGCAGCGGCGCCGTCATGCCGGAGATCGACGCGGCCACGGTGGGCATGACGGCGGGCGAGGAGAAGGAGGTCCCGCTGCACTTCCCCGACGACCACCGCATGGAGTCGCTGCGGGGCAAGGGCGGCGCGGCGGGGCTGAAGGTGAGCGAGGTCAAGGAGAAGGTCCTCCCCGCCCTCGACGACGAGTTTGCGAAGTCGCTCGGCGAGTTCCCGACCCTCGACGCGCTCCGCGCCGAGGTGCGCAAGCAGCTGGAGGCGCGGCGGGAAGCCGAGCAGCGCCGGGAGCTGGAGGACAAGGTGGTGGGCGCCGTGCTCGACAAGCACGCGTTCACCGTGCCCGACGCCATGGTGATGCGGCAGATCGCCCACCAGGTCGAGCACGCGCGCGAGCGGATGCGGCGCCAGGGGGTCGATCCCGACGGCATCCAGTGGGACGTTCCCAAGCTCGTGGGCGAGCTGCGGCCGGGCGCCGAGGCCGGCGTGCGGCGGGCCCTCCTCCTGGAGGCCATCGCCGACAAGGAGGGCCTCGCGACCGGCGACGCCGAGATCGAGGCCGAGGTCGAGAAGATCGCCCGCGCGAGTCAGCGCCCGGCGCCGGCCGTGCGGCGTATGATGGAGAAGAGCGGCGACCTCGAGGCGCTCCGGATGGGGCTCCGGGACAAGAAGACGCTCGACTTCCTCATCGAACACGCGACGGTCAGCAAGTAACGGTCAGCAAGTAAAGGAGAAGGCGGTCATGGCTCTGGTTCCGATGGTCATCGAGCAGACGCCCCGCGGGGAGCGGGCCTTCGACATCTTCTCGCGGCTGCTCAAGGAGCGGATCATCTTCCTGCCCACGTTCATCGAGGACGAGCTGGCGAACCTCGTGATCGCCCAGATGCTCTTCCTCGAGGCCGAGGATCCCGACAAGGACATCTACCTGTACATCAACTCGCCGGGCGGCTCGGTGACGGCCGGCATGGCCATCTACGACACCATGCAGTACGTGAAGCCCGCGATTTCCACCATCTGCATGGGGCAGGCGGCCTCCATGGGCGCGCTCCTGCTGTGCGCGGGCGCCAAGGGCAAGCGCTTCGCGCTGCCTCACGCGCGCATCATGATCCACCAGCCGCTGGGCGGCGTGCAGGGCCAGGCCACGGACATCGACATCCAGGCCAAGGAAATCCTGAGAATGCGCGAGGAGCTCAACCGCATCCTCGTGCATCACACGGGCCAGGGCATGGACAAGATCCAGAAGGACACCGATCGGGACTTTTTCATGACCGCCGAGCAGGCCAAGGACTATAGAATTGTAGACGAAGTCATCTCCAGTAAGCCCACGACGCGGGCGGTCAGCGAGCAGGCGGCGCTCTCGGCGCAAGTCCAGCAGAAGTAAGGAGTCGAACTGGCATGGCGGGTCGGACACGCGAAGGCAACGGGACGTTGAAGTGCTCGTTCTGCGGCAAGAGCCAGAACGACGTCCGCAAGCTCATCGCGGGGCCCACCGTCTACATCTGCGACGAGTGCATCGAGCTCTGTAACGACATCATCGCGGAGGAGTGGGAGGAGGAGAAGTCTCGGGAGATCCGCTCCCTTCCCAAGCCCGCCGAGATCAAGACCGTCCTGGACCAGTACGTCGTCGGCCAGGAGCGCGCCAAGAAGATCCTCTCCGTCGCCGTCCACAATCACTACAAGCGGATCGAGTCCGGCAGCGACAACGGCGACGTCGAGCTCCAGAAGTCGAACATCCTCCTGATCGGCCCGACCGGCTCCGGCAAGACCCTGCTCGCCCAGACCCTCGCCAAGATGCTGCGCGTGCCGTTCACCATCGCCGACGCCACGACGCTGACCGAGGCCGGGTACGTCGGCGAGGACGTCGAGAACATCATCCTCCGCCTCCTGCAGGCCGCCGACTACGACGTCGAGCGCGCGGAGCGCGGGATCGTGTACATCGACGAGATCGACAAGATCGCTCGCAAGTCCGAGAACCCGTCGATCACGCGCGACGTGTCGGGCGAAGGCGTGCAGCAGGCGCTCCTGAAGATCCTGGAGGGCACGATCGCCAACGTGCCGCCGCAGGGCGGGCGCAAGCACCCGCACCAGGAGTTCATCCAGGTCGACACCTCGAACGTGCTGTTCATCTGCGGCGGGGCCTTCGTGGGACTGGACAAGAACATCGAGTCGCGCGTCGGCCGCTCGGGGATGGGCTTCGGCGCGGACATCAAGAGCCACACGGAGCGGCGCGTGGGCGATCTTCTGGCCATGATCCAGCCCGAGGACCTGCTGCGCTACGGGCTCATCCCGGAGTTCGTCGGCCGCCTGCCCGTCATCGCCACGCTGCACGACCTCGACGACGGCGCGCTCGTCCGCATCCTCCGGGAGCCGAAGAACGCGATCATCAAGCAGTACCAGAAGTACTTCGAGCTCGAGAAGGTCCGGCTCAAGTTCACCGACGACGCCGTGGCCTCTATCGCCAAGGAAGCCCTCAAGCGCGGCACGGGCGCGCGGGGCCTGCGCGCCATCCTCGAAGAGGTCATGCTCGAGATCATGTACGAGCTGCCGTCCATCCAGGGCCTCAAGGAGTGCATCATCACGCGCGAGGTGATCCTGAACCACGAGCGCCCCGTGCTGGTCTCCGAAGCCCAGGAACAGTCCGCGTAGCCTGAGCGCCCGCGGCACCCTCTTCGTCGTCGCGACCCCCATCGGCAACCTCGAGGACGTCTCCGCGCGGGCGCTGCGCGTCCTGCGCGAGGCGGACCTGATCGCGTGCGAGGACACGCGCCGCACCCGCGCGCTGCTCACCCACTTCGACATCCACACGCCGACCGTCTCGTACTACGAGCACAACAAGCTCGCGCGGGGCCCGCAGATCCTCCGGAGGCTCGCCGAAGGCGCCGCCGTCGCGCTCGTCACCGACGCCGGCACCCCGGGCATCTCCGATCCGGGCTTCCTGCTCGTGCGCGACGCGCGCGCGGCGGGGATCGACGTCGTGCCCGTGCCGGGCCCGTCCGCCGTCGCGGCGGCGCTGTCGGCGGCCGGCGTGCCCGCCGACCGCTTCGTGTTCGACGGCTTCCTGCCCGTGAAGCCGGGCAAGCGGCTCAACCGGCTGAAGGCGCTGCGCGCGCTCGAGACGACGGTGGTGGTCTACGAGTCGCCGCACCGCATCGTGGCCGCGCTGGAAGCGATCGCGGAAATCTTCGGCGACGCGGACGTCGTGGTCGCGCGCGAGCTCACCAAGCAGTTCGAGGAGATCGTGCGCGCCCCGGCCGCCGCGCACCTCGAGCGGCTGCGCGCCTCGCCGCCGCGCGGCGAGTTCGTCGTGATCATTCCCGCCGCGTGACGTTACGGAAGCAGGTCGTCGACGGCGATCCGGGCGTCGGGCGCAGCCAGCGGCGTGATCGTCTCGCCCGACCGCGTGACATGCCGCGCGGAGTAGCGCGCGCCACGCGCCCCGCGCACGGGCTCGCGGTACACCTCCACCACGCGCTCGCGCAGGTTCACGATCCAGTAGTCGGCGATGCCCGCCCCGGCGTAGAGGCGCCCTTTGACGGCACGGTCGAATCGCAGGCGGGTGTCGGCCACCTCGACGACGAGCGCGGCAGTGGACGGGTGGTCGGCGAGCGAGTCTCGCGGGGCGCCGCGGATGAGGGCGACGTCCGGCTCCGGCTCGGAGTCCGGGTCCAACCCGATCGGCAGGCCCATGCGAACACGCCACCCCGCGCCGAACGCGGCACGCAAGGCCTCGGCGGCCAGCTCGCACGCAATCGCGTGCGGCGTGTTCTGCGGCTCGGCGACGATCATCCGGCCTTCGATGAGCTCGACCCGGTTGTCCGGCCGGTCTTCGTCGAAGAAGCCGATGCCGATCAGGCCGCCGTATTCTTTGCGCGTCCAGCGTCGCTCGCGCACGGCCGGCGCCCGCATGGCGTCACGGTAGCCGCCGGGCGCCGGTCCGTCAACGTCCACGGACGGATACGCGGCCGCGTCGGCGTATACTGCAAAGGTCTATGACCGTTCCGAAGGCCCTGACCATCGCCGGGTCGGACTCCGGCGGCGGCGCGGGCATCCAGGCCGACCTCAAGACGTTCTCGGCGTTCGAGGTGTTCGGGATGTCCGCCGTGACCGCCGTCACGGCGCAGAACTCCCTCGGCGTGCTCGGCGTCCTCGATCTCCCGCCGGAGTTCGTCGGCCGCCAGATCGACGCCGTCCTCGACGATCTCGGCGCCGACGCCATCAAGACGGGCATGCTCGCCACGAAGGACATCGTCGGCACCGTGGCGGGCCGCCTGCGCGCGCACCGCGGCGCGCCCGTGGTGGTGGACCCGGTGATGGTCGCCTCCTCCGGCGACCCGCTGCTGCAGCCCGACGCGCGCGACGCCCTCGTGCGCGAGCTGCTGCCGCTCGCCCTCGTCGTCACGCCGAATCTCCCCGAGGCCGCCGTCCTCGCGGACATGGCCGTGGACTCCGAGGCCGACATGGTGGAGGCGGCGCGGCGCATCGCGGCGCTGGGCCCGCGCCACGTGCTCGTGAAGGGCGGCCACCTCAAGGACTCCGCCACCGACGTGCTGTGGGACGGGCGCACCCTCACGCGCTTCCCCGCGCCGCGGATCGAGGGCGCGGCCACCCACGGCACCGGCTGCACGTACTCGGCGGCCATCGCGGCCGGCCTCGCGCGCGGCCGCACGCTGACGGAGGCGATCACGGCGGGCAAGGCCTACGTGACGGAGGCCATCCGCGGGGGCTTCCAGGCCGGCCGCGGCGCGGCCGCGCTCCGGCACTTCCCGGGATCCCGCTGACGTGGCGCGCTTCAACGTGGACGACAAGATGCCGTTCATGGAGCACCTGGGCGAGCTGCGCGTGCGCATCATGCGCGCCCTCTATTTCCTGCTCGGCGGCCTCGTCATCGCGTTTCCGTTCAGCGAGCGCATCACCGACTTCCTGGCGCGCCCCGTGACGAAGCTCGGCTACAAGCTCGTGTTCACGGCGCCCGCCGAGGCCTTCTGGGTCCAGATGAAGGTCGCCCTCATCTGCGGCCTGTTCATCGCGGCGCCCGGGATCCTCTACCAGGTGTGGGCCTTCATCGCGCCCGGGCTGCACGCGCACGAGCGGAAGTACGCGGTGCCGTTCGTCCTGATCGGCTCGCTGATGTTCATCGCGGGCGGCGCCTTCTCGCTCTTCGTGGTCACGCCCTACGCGATTGCGTTCCTCCTGTCGTATGCGCGCGAGACGCTCCAGCCCATGATCACGCTCGAGAACCACGTCGACTTCCTGCTGAAGTTCACGCTGGCCTTCGGCCTCGTCTTCGAGCTGCCCATCGTGCTGACCCTGCTCGCGCGCATGGGCGTGGTCACGGCGCGGCAGCTCGCCAGGAACCGCAAGTACGCGATCCTCGGCGCCTTCATCGCCGGCGCGGTGCTCACGCCGACGCCCGATGCCTTCAACCAGGCCCTCATGGCGGGGCCGCTGATCGTCCTCTACGAGGTCGGGATCATCTGCGCGCGGATCTTCGGCCGCCGCCCGGTGCCGGCGCCGCAACCCTCGGAGGTCCCCGGCTCGTGATGGAGTTCTCGACCCTCGACCTGCCCGAGCCCGTCCGGCAAGGCATCCGCGACGCGGGCTTCGTGACCGCCACGCCGATCCAGGAAGCCGCCCTGCCGCTCGCGCTGCGCGGCAAGGACGTGGCGGGCCAGTCGCAGACGGGCACCGGCAAGACGGCGGCCTTCCTGATCTCGGCCTTCACGCGGCTGATCCGCGAGGGCGAGACGCGCGCCGGGCACGGCTCGGAGCCGCGCGTGCTGATCATCGCGCCCACGCGCGAGCTGGTGGTGCAGATCGAGTCCGACGCGCGGCTGCTCGGCCAGCACACGCCGTTCCGCATCCAGGCCGTCTACGGCGGCATCGACTACAACAAGCAGCGCGAGTCGCTGGCGGCGGGCTGCGACCTCCTCGTCGGCACGCCGGGCCGGCTCATCGACTACCTCAAGCAGCACATCTGGTCGCCGCGCAAGGTGGAGGTCCTCGTCATCGACGAGGCCGATCGCATGTTCGACATGGGCTTCATCGCGGACCTGCGCTTCATCCTGCGCCGCCTGCCGCCGCCCGAGCGCCGCCAGTCCTTCCTCTTCTCCGCCACGCTCTCGTTCCGCGTGCTCGAGCTGACGTGGGAGTTCATGAACAACCCCTCGCAGATCACCATCATGCCGCAGCAGAAGACGGCGGAGCGCATCGAGCAGACCCTGTATCACGTCGGCCGCGAGGAGAAGTTCCCGCTCCTGCTGGGCCTGATGCGCCGCGAGGGCGACCGCTTCCTCATCTTCTCGAACACGCGCGAAGAGGCCCGGCGGCTGGAGGACCGGCTGATCCGCAATGGCTGGGACGCGCGCGCGCTCACCGGTGACGTGGACCAGAAGCGGCGGCTCAGGATCATGAACGACTTCAAGGAGGGCGTCTTGCCCGTGCTGGTGGCCACCGACGTGGCCTCGCGCGGGCTGCACATCGAGGCGGTCAGCCACGTGATCAACTGGGACCTGCCCCAGGACCCCGAGGACTACGTGCACCGCATCGGGCGCACGGCGCGCGCGGGCGCGGCCGGGCGCGCCGTCGGCCTCGTGGACGAGGCGAGCGCGCTCAACCTCGAGGCCATCGAGAAGTTCATCGGCCAGAAGATTCCCGTGGAGTGGGCGGAGGACGACCTCCTGGTGCCGGAGATCCGGCCGTCGGCGGAGGAGCGGCGGCGCTTCGCCGAGGAGCGGCGGGCGCGGCTGGACGCGCGGCGCGGCTTCGATCGCGGCGGCCGTCGGGGCGGCGGCCGTGACCGCGGTCGTCCGAGCGGGCCGCCACACCGCGCGCCGACGGATTCCGCCGCGCATCACCCGCCGCCGCCTCCGCCGGCGTACGATGGCGGCGCTCCCGGCGGGCCGCCGGGAGACGGCAACGCCCCCTCGGGCTCCCCGGGCCGCCGGCGGCGCCGGCGCGGCCGGGGCGGCGGCGGGGGACCGAGACCCCAAGGAGGCACCGGGTGAAGCGCATCGCGATCATCGACGACTGGGGCGGGATGGTGCGGGCGCTGCCCGTGTGGTCGCGGCTCGACGGCCGCGCGACGCTCGACGCGTTCCAGGACACCCTGGCCGACGAGAGCGCCCTCGCCAAGCGCCTGGCGCCGTACGAGATCGTGGTGCCGACCCGCGAGCGCACGTTCTTCCGCGCCGGGCTGCTCGAGCGCCTGCCCGCGCTGCGCCTGCTCGCCATCGGCGGACGCTTCACGGGACAGGTGGACCTCGCCGCCGCCGCGGCCGGGAACATCGTCGTGACCGACACCGAAGGCTCCGGCGTGAACGCGTTCGAGCACACCGTCGCGCTCATGATGGCGCTCGTGCGCCGCGTGCCGCAGGAAGATCGCGCGACGCGCGAGGGTCAGTGGCAGACGCCGCCCATCGGCGTGGACATGCACGGCAAGACCCTCGGCGTCATCGGGCTCGGGCGGATCGGCGGCAAGATGGCCGCCTTCGGCAAGCTCCTCGGCATGCGCGTGCTCGCCACCGGCTTCACGCTGACCGACGAGCGCGCGGCCGCCGCCGGCGCCACCCGCGTGGACCTCGACACGCTGATGCGCGAGAGCGACGTCGTCAGCGTGCACTACCGGCTCTCGGACAAGTCGCGCGGGCTCATCACCGCGCGGCACCTGGGCCTCATGAAGCCCTCGGCGTTCCTCGTCAACACCGCGCGCGGGCCGATCGTCGACGAGAAGGCGCTGGTGGAGACGCTGCGCGCCCGCCGCATCGCGGGCGCGGCCCTCGACGTCTTCGACGTGGAGCCCGTGCCCAAGGGCCACCCGCTCCTCACGCTGGACAACGTGGTGCTGACGCCGCACCTGGGCTTCGTCACCGCCGAGGGCTACGGGATCTTCTTCGGGCAGGCCGTGGAATCGATCCTCGCGTACTGCGACGGCAAGACGCCCCCGCGCGTGGTCGCGGCTCGCTAGCGTCGCGCCCGGGCCGCTGCTACACTCTCGCGCATGCCACGACTGCTCGTGCTCGTCCTGCTCGTCGCCCTGACGTCGCTGGCGCTCGCCGCGCCCGCCGACGCCGTGCCGTCGCCGCTGGACATCCTGAGGACGAACTCGCAGCTGCCGCCCACCGCGCCCGACGCCGACTTCAACCAGCCCGGCCAGTCGTCGTCGTGGATCGTCTCGACGCTGCACATGCGCGGGCCGGAGAAGCTCATCGCCACCGCCGTCGCGCTGCTGCTGCTCCTGGCGCTCGTGATGTTCGCGGGGATGCTCCGGCACGTCTACGGCGGCGCGTCCGCGCCGCGCCGCTGACCGCGCTCCGGCCGTGACCACGATCCGCCTCGCCGTCGAGGGGGCGGTGGCCCGCGTGACGCTCGACCGCCCCGACGTCCTCAATGCGGGTGATCGGAACTGGGTGAGCGACCTCGGCGAGGTCGTCGCGCGCATCGAGCGCGCCCCCGGCGTCCGGGTCGTCGTCCTCACCGGCGCCGGCCGCGCCTTCTGCACCGGCGTGGACCTCGGCGCGCTCGCCTCCGGCGCGTTCGGGCTCGCCGACTTCGTCGCCTGGGAAGACGCGATGACGGCCATCGAGCGCATGGACCGGCTGGTCGTCGCCGGCATCAACGGTCACTGCCTGGGCGGCGGCCTCCAGCTCGCGCTCGTCTGCGACTACCGCCTGGCCTCCGACGGTGCGCGCCTCGGGCTGCCCGCCGTGAAGGAGTGCCTGATCCCCTCCATGGCGCTCTACCGCCTGCCGCGGCTCATCGGCGCCGCGCGGGCCCGCGAGCTGATCCTGCTCGGCGAGCCGATCGATGCGGCGACCGCGGAGCGCTACGGCCTCGTGAACCGCGTGGTGGCCGCCGCGGACTTCGAGCGTGAATTGGAAGCCACGGTCCAGAAGTTCCTCGCGCTGCCGCCCGCCGCCGCCCGCGCCTCGAAGGCGCTCACGGCGCGCGCGTTCGATCTGGAATTCGACGCCTTCCGCCGCGAGATGGAAGCCCATTTCAAAGTGTGTCTGGACTCCGACGAGCACCGACGAGCGATGGACGCTATTCGACGCAAACGGTCGTCCGCCCGACCGTCGGGCGCGTGAGCGCCCCGACGGGAAATCTACAAGACGTACAGTCCCGTCACTTCACGCAATTGATGTAGGTCCAGCAGCACCGGAACTCGCGGCGCCCGCCGAACAGCGTGTCCATCGCGTGCCGGATCAACGCCAGCCGGTCGGCCACGGCCGAGGCGCCGGCGGCCTGGCCGTCCACCTTCTCGGAGCCGCCGACCCAGCCCAGCACCGCCTCGTGGTAGGCGCTCAGGAACTGGAACCAGTCCTCCACGCGCGCGTCGATCGTGCGCGCGGTGACGGCGTCGATGGTGAAGCCGGCCTCCTCCAGGCAGCGCACGTAGTACTCGAGCGGGCGGACGGGCAGGAACACCCGATCGCGGTAGGCGACGTGCGCCTGCATGCGGCGCTCGTCGTCGAGCAGCGGCCGGTAGGCGGCCCAGCGCGGATCGTTGCGGACGAGGCCCGTGGCGACCTCGTGGATCGTCCACACGGTCTCGTCCAGGATCCACTCGCTGGTGCGGGCGCTCGGGTTGCGGATGTTGCCCGACTGCACGAACACGCGGCCGCCCGGGCGCAGCACGCGCGCCCAGGACGCGAGCGTCCCCGGCAGGTCGAGATAGAGGTGAATCGCGTTGGTGGAGGCGATGGCGTCCACGCCGCGCGCGCCGAGCCCGGGCCCCAGCACCTCCTCCAGTAGCTCCAGGCGCCGGTCCTCCTTCAGCCAGCGCAGCAGGCGGAAGGCGACGCGCGGGTCGCCGCCGAACTTGTCGAGCCCGACGCGCAGGAACTTCGGCGAGCTGTCGGCGATCAGCATGCCGACCGGGCGGTCGAAGATCCGCAGCTTCAGGCGGTCGAGCAGGATGCCGGTGCCGCCCGAGTAGTCCACGAGCACGTGGCCCTCTTCGAGATGGCGCGCGAGGTCCTCGACGGTCGGGTCGAGGTTGCGGTACCAGCCGTGATGCTCGACGGTGTCGTACTGCAGGCCGAACGTGTCCACGGGCTGGCGCGTCCAGTCCTCGTCGGGCACGCGCGCGAAGCCGGCGGGCCAGGCGAAATCGCGGCGCGGCGCCCGCGATTCGACGACGGGCGCACTCACTTCGCGATGGATCCGCAGCAATTCGGGGATGGTGGCGGGCGGGCGCCGGCCCCAGCCGCACTCGGTGGCGATCCCGAAGCGCGGGACGAAGCGCCCGGCCACGGCGATCCGCCGCGCGGTGCCCTCGGCGCCGTCGGTGTGGTGGACGAGACCGAGGTAGAGCTCGGTCTCGGCGCGCAGGCGCAGGTCGGCGAGCGGCGCGTAGTACGCGTCATCCGCGCGGTTGCGCGGGACGGGCAGGTGGATCCAGTTGAGCGGGCGGCCCAGGCTCGCGGCCAGGGCGTTGGCGATCTCCGTCGGCTTCCGCGCGTCGGCGGGCTCCTTGAAGTGGCGATGCTGGACGTCGCCGTAGCAGAGGTGGTAGCCGAGCTCGACGTCGGCGGGCACGCGGCGGGAGAGCCGCAGCAGCCGCTCGAGGATCCCGCCCCTGACGTCCTCGAACCAGACGGGGAAGACGCCCTCCAGCATTCCGAGCTCGAAGTTCGTGTCCCACTGGATCGCGAGCTGGTCGTGGGGCACGTGCTCGACGATCAGCGCGAGCTCCTCGAGCAGGCGCGCTTCGTACGCGGGCTCGAGCCGCCCCTGGTCCTCGGGCACCACGAACGCGCTGATCGGCGCCAGCGGTGTCGGCAGGCAGACCTGGAAGCGGCAGGCGACGGGCACCTGGCCGTCGCGCTTGAGCCGCGCGAAGACGCGATACGACGCCAGCGCGGCGTCGGCGTAGCCGAGGGCCTCGAAGCGCACGTCCTCGGCGCGCGCGCCGTCCTCGAGCCGGACGCGCGGCAGCGGCCGCCAGCCGTCGGGCGCGGGCGGCACGACCTCCAGGCGCGGCTGCGACGTGAAGACGGGCAGCTGCCAGACGATCCAGTCCGAGCGCGGGCCCGTCTCGCCGTCGGGAAGACGCCGCAGCCGGTCGCCGAGCTCGCGCGCGAGCGCGGTGAACACCGCCTCGGCGCTGGCGAGGGGAACGCTGCCGACGAGATGGGCGCCGTGCGCGGCCATACCGCCTCCTTCTAGCCGAGGATGGCTTTCCGGTAGTGGCTGGGGTAGACGATCGCCGGGCGCGCGGGCAGGACGGCGAGATCCTGCGCGATCTGCCAGCCGAGCGCTTCCAGCGCCGAGCGCTCACTCTTTTCGCGCGAGGCCAGCACCGTCCACGCCTCGTCTTCCGATGGCGCGGCCACGATCACGGGCCCGATGAAGTCGTCGTCCGTGATCCGCTCGAAGAAGTAGAGCGTC
>DASYTM010000098.1:0-51205 GCA_036002345.1 Candidatus Methylomirabilota bacterium
GTCTAGCACGCGCTCGACCCGGTACGCGCCCAGCGAGGCGAGGACCGGCCCGGGCAGCTCGACCTCCAGCGTGACGTGGGCGGGCTCGTCGGAGCGGGCCACCACCCGGCCCCGCTCGTAGCAGAGGGCCAGCGCGGCGCCGTCGCCGTGGGGAATCCGCAGCGTGACCGCCCCGGACGCGGGCAGCGCCTTCTCGACCGCGTCGAGCAGGGTCTCGACCCCCTCGCCCGTCGCCGCCGACAGCCCGACGGCGGCCCGACGGCCGGCCAGCACCGCGCCCGTCTGGGCCTCGTCGAGCCGGTCGAGCTTGTTGAGCGCCAGCACGGTCGGCCGGCCCACGACCTCGAGCTCGACGAGTAGCGCGTCCACCGCCGCCATGTGCTCCTCGAGCGCGGGATGGCTCGCGTCCACCACGTGCACGAGCACGTCGGCCTCGGTCAGCTCTTCCAGCGTCGCGCGGAAGGCCGCCACCAGCTCGTGGGGCAGCTTGCGGATGAAGCCGACGGTGTCGGTGAGGATGAACGGCCGGCGGCCGGTCCGCTCCACGAGCCGCGCCGCCGGGTCCAGCGTGACGAAGAGCTGGTCGGCGGCGGTGAGCCGCGAGCCGGTCAGGCGGTTGAGCAGCGTGGTCTTGCCCGCGTTGGTGTAGCCGACGAGCGCGACCACGGGCACGCCCGAGCGCCGCCGGCTCGCGCGCTGGAGCCGCCGGTGCGACTGCACGCCCGCGAGCTCGCGCTTGAGCTTCTGCACGCGGGAGCGGATGACGCGGCGGTCGGACTCGAGCTGCGTCTCGCCGGGACCCCGCGTGCCGATGCCGCCGCCCAGGCGCTCGAGATGCTTCCACTGGCCGACGAGGCGCGGCAGGAGATACGTGAGCTGCGCCAGCTCGACCTGGAGCTTGCCCTCCGCGCTCCGCGCGCGCTGGGCGAAGATGTCGAGGATCAGCGCGGTGCGGTCGATCACCTTGATGCCGAGGGCCTCGGTCAGGTTGCGCTCCTGGATCGGCGAGAGCGGATCGTCGCAGATGAAGAGGTTCGCGCCCACGGCGCGCACGATCGAAGCGAGCTCCTCCACCTTGCCGCTGCCGAAGTAGAGTCCGGGGTTGGCCGACGGCCGCTCCTGGATCACGCGCTCGCCCACCGTGGCTCCCGCCGCCGCCGCCAGCCCCGCCAGCTCCTCCAGCGACTCCTCGACTTCCGCGCGCCGCTGCTTCGGCCGCCGCAGCGCCGCCAGCATCGCCCGCTCCCGTGCGCGTCTGACGTCGATCACCCGATCCGCCCCTCCTGTTTGAGTCTCGCCTCGATCGCCGCCGCCACGCCGCCCGCGGCCTCGGCGGCTTCCACGTCGATCCACCCGAGCTCCGGCTCGCGCCCGAACCACGTCCACTGCCGCCGCGCGTAGCGGAGCGTGTCGCGCTGCATGAGCCTCAGCGCCTCGTCGCGGTCCAGCGTGCCCGCGACGACGCGCGCGAACTCGCGATAGCCGAGGCCGTGCATCGCCGGCAGCGTCGGCGCGTGGCCGCGCGCGAGCAGCCCGCGCACCTCGTCCTCGAGCCCCGCCGCCACCCAGCCCGCGGCGCGCGCGCGCAGCCGCGCGTCGAGCCGCGCCCGGTCCAGGGTCAGGCCCACGTAGACCACGTCCCACTCGCGGCTGGCCTCGCGCCAGCGCGTCCGGTCGTCGCCGACAGGGCTCCCCGCGCGCACCAGCTCGAGGGCCCGGATCACTCGCACGTGGTCGTTGGGATGCAGCCGGCGGGCCAGCGCGGGCGCCTGCGCCGCGAGGCGCGCGTGCAACGCGGCCCGTCCCTCGCGTGCGGCGAGGTCCGTCAGCTCGGCGCGGAACGCGGGGTCCGCCGGTGTGGCGGGATCGAGCCCGCGCAGGAGCGCGCGGATGTAGAGCCCGGTGCCGCCCACGACGACGGGCAGCCGACCGCGGCCGCGGATCGCGTCGATGGCGGCCCGCGCGTCCCGTGCGAAGCGGGCGGCGTCGTAGCGGTCGTCGGGATCGGTGACGTCGATCAGGTGATGGACCACCGCGCGGCGCTCCTCGGCGCTCGGCTTGCCGGTGGCGACGTCCATGCCGCGGTAGACCTGGCGCGAGTCCGCGGAGACGACCTCGATCGGCAGCCGCGCGGCGAGCGCCACGGCAGCGGCCGTCTTGCCCACGCCCGTGGGGCCCGCGATCACCAGAAGTGGAGGCCTGTCGACCATCGAGAGGAGTCTACGCCCCGAAGGCATTGTCGATCATTTCACCACTACCATGTTCTTTTGAGTTCCCGGCGGATGTCCTGCATGGAGACGCGGCTCACGATGGGGCGGCCGTGCGGGCAGAAGTAGGGGGTGCGCGTGCCGCCGAGGTCGGCGACGAGGCGCTCCATCTCCTCGCGCGCGAGCGGCGTGTTGGCCTTGATCGCGCCGCGGCAGGCGACGAAGGCGAGCGCCCGCTCCATGGCGGGCGCGTCGGCCTTGGGTCCGCCCAGCTCGTCCACCGCCGCCTCCAGCAGGCGGCGCGGCTCGTCGCGCTTGAGCAGCGCGGGCACGGCGCTGATGACCAGCGCGCCGCCCGGGCGCGGCTCGAACGCGAAGCCGAGCCGCTCGAGCGTGGGGCGCCAGCGCTCCAGCAGCGCGCGCGCGGCCGGCGGCAGATCCACGGTCTCCGGAAAGAGCAGCGCCTGCGAGGGCGGCGCGCCCTCAGCCAGCTCGGCCTCCAGCCGCTCGAAGAGCACGCGCTCGTGGACCACGTGCTGGTCGAGGAAGAACACCTCGTCGTCGGTCGTCGCCACGATGAAGGTGTCCTGCACCTGGCCCAGCACGCGCCCGAAGCGGCCGCGCGCGTAGGACGCCGGAGTCTCGGCGAAGAGGGCGGCTTGCTCGCCCGCCGCGGGGGCGTCGCCGCTCCACGTCGCGGTGGCGCCGCTGCTGATCGCGGGCACGACGCCGGGGGCGCTCAGCACGTCCCGCAGGGCCGCGACGAGCATCTCGGAGACGAGCCGCGGGTGGCGGAAGCGCACCCAGGCCTTGGTCGGGTGCACGTTGGCGTCCACGTCGGCGGGCGGCATGTCGATGGCCAGCACCGCGAGCGGAAACCGGTCGCGCGCGAGCAGGGGCCGGTACGCCGCCAGCGTGGCCTGGAACAGCGCAGGATCGCGCACCGGCCGGCCGTTGACGATGATCACGACGTCGTCCCGGCCGCCGCGCGTGAGATCGGGCGGGCTGGCGAAGCCGTGGACGCGGAGGCCGTGCTCGGTGCGGTCCACGCGAAGGAGCCGCCCGGCGATCGTCCAGTTCCAGACGGCGCCGGCGCGCTCGCGCACGTCCTTGGCCGCCGGCGCCGTGAGCGCGGCGCGGCCGTTGTGGACCACGCGGAACTGGACCTCGGGATGCGCCAGCGCCAGCTGCGTCAGCGCGCGCAGCGTGGCCCCGAGCTCCGTCGTCGCCGACTTGAGGAACTTGAGCCGCGCGGGCGTGTTGAAGAACAGGTCGCGCACCTCGATGGTGGTCCCCGTCTCGGCGGGCACGGCGAGCCGCTGGGCGATCGTGCCCCCCTCGCCGGCCAGCCGCAGCCCCTCGGCGGCGCCGCGCGCGCGGCTCGTCACCGCGAAGCGCGACACGGCGGCGATGGCGGCCAGCGCCTCGCCGCGAAAGCCGAGCGTGCCGATCGCGTCGAGGTCCTCGTCGTGCGGCAGCTTGGAGGTCGCGTGGCGCTCGAGGGCCAGCGGCAGCTCCTCGGCCGACATGCCGACGCCGTCGTCGGTCACGCGCACGAGCGCCGCGCCGCCGTCGCGCAGGTCCACGGCGATCGCGAACGCGCCGGCATCGAGGGCGTTCTCCACGAGCTCCTTGGCCGCCGAGGCCGGCCGCTCGACGACCTCGCCGGCGGCGATCTTGTTGACCAGGTGATCCGGCAACCGGCGGATGCGCATCACGAGGGCCGGCGCAGCCCCTGCTGCCACTTCACGAGCAGGTTGAGCGCCTCGATGGGCGTGAGGTGGGCGAGATCGAGCGCGGCGATCTCGGCGGCGACCGGATCCGGCGCCGGCGCCGTCCCGAAGAGCCCGAGCTGCCTGGCGTCCGCCGCTTCCGCGGTGGCCTGCCCCTCCTCCTCGAAGCGCGCGAGCAGCGCCTTGGCCCGCGCGATGACGGTCGTCGGCAGGCCGGCGAGCC
The DNA here is from genome assembly GCA_036002345.1 of Candidatus Methylomirabilota bacterium. Taxonomy (GTDB): domain Bacteria; phylum Methylomirabilota; class Methylomirabilia; order Rokubacteriales; family CSP1-6; genus AR12. The sequence continues at coordinate 4,164 of DASYTM010000098.1, forward strand.
GCGCGACCTGGATGCCGTACGAGCGGTCGGTGCCGCCCGGCCGCACCTTGTGCAGGAACACGATCTCGTCGTTCCACTCGCGCACGGCCACGTGAAAGTTGCGCACGGCGGCCAGCCGCCCCGCGAGCTGGGTCAGCTCGTGGAAGTGCGTCGCGAAGAGGACCTTGGCGCCCGGCGCCCGATCGTGGAGGTCTTCGACGACCGCCCACGCGATGGCGAGCCCGTCGAAGGTGGACGTGCCGCGGCCGACCTCGTCGAGGAGCACGAGGCTCCGCGCCGTGACGTTGTGGAGGATGGAGGCCGCCTCCACCATCTCCACGAGGAACGTGGACTGGCCGCGCGCGAGATTGTCCTGGGCGCCGACCCGCGTGAACACGCGGTCCAGCACGCCGATGCGGGCCGAGCGCGCGGGGACCCAGGCGCCCATCTGGGCGAGGATGGCGATGAGCCCGATCTGACGCAGATAGACGGACTTTCCCGCCATGTTCGGGCCCGTGAGAATCACGATGCGTGCGTCGGCATCGAGCGCGATGTCGTTCGGCGTCACCGGCTCGCCCGAGCGCGCCTCCAGCACCGGGTGGCGGCCCTCGACGATCTCGAGCGCGTCGCCCGCGTCCACCTCGGGGCGGACGTGGCCGCGCACGTGGGCGACCTCGGCCAGGGCCGCCACGACGTCGAGCTGCGCCAGGGCCCGCGCCGTGGCCAGGAGCGGCGCCGAGCGCGCGGCGACCCGGGCGCGCACGTCCTCGAACAGCTCCTGCTCCAGGCGCCGCCGGCGGTCCTCGGCGCCGAGCACCTTGCCCTCGTAGTCCTTCAGCTCGGGCGTGACGTAGCGCTCCGTTCCCGTCAGCGTCTGGCGGCGGATGTACTCCGCGGGCACGCGGGCGGACTGGGCGTGGCTCACCTCGATGCCGTAGCCGAAGACGCGGTTGAAGCGGACGCGCAGGCTCGAGAGTCCCGTCCGCGCGCGCTCGCGCTCCTCCAGGCCGGCGAGGAAGCGCCGCGCCTCCGCCGCATCCGTCACGACCGCGTGCAACGCCTCGTTCCACGTCTCGCGGATGACGCCGCCGTCGGCGAGCGTGAGGGGCGGCTCGTCCACCAGGGCGGCCTCCAGGAGCGCCCGCACGTCGTCCAGGTCGTCGAGGGCCGCGCGCGCCCGCTCGACGAGCGGCGTTTCGAGCCCCGACGACGCGGCGCGTACGGCCGAGATCGGCGCCAGGCATGAGCGCAGCGCGACGAGGTCGCGCGCGTGGGCCACGCCGAGCGTGGCGCGGCTCGTGAGCCGCTCGAGGTCGCCGATCCCGCGCAGGAGCCCGCGCAGCTTCGCGCGCGTCTCCGGCGCGCCGACGAGGGCGCCGATGGCGTCCTGGCGCTCGCGGATCCGGCCGGGATCGCGCAGCGGCTGGAGCAGCCACTGGCGCAGGAGCCGCGCGCCCATCGGCGTCACGGTCTCGTCGAGCGCGCCGACGAGCGAGTTCCGCACGGTGCCGTCGCTCGCCTCGAGCAGCTCGAGCGTCGCCACCGCCGTCTCGTCGAGCGTGAGGCAGTCGGCCGCCGTCAGCCGCCCCAGCCGCACGATGTGGCCGAGGCGCTCACCCTGGGTGGCGCGCACGTAGGCCAGCGCCGCCGCCGCCGCGGACAGGCCCAGCGTGAGATCGCCCACGCCGAAGGCCTCCAGCGAGGCGGCGCCGAAGTGCGCGGCGAGGTCGGCCGCCGCGCGGCGGCCCGCGAAGACAGCGGGATCGCCGAAGGTGAGCGCGGCGCCCGTGGCCTGCAGCCGCGTGAGCAAGGCCCCGCCGCCGCGGAGGGCCTCGGACACGAGGATCTCGCTCGGCCGCCGCAGCAGCGCGGCGGCGAGCACGCCGCCGTCGGCGTCGGCATCCTCGCCGGCGAGGAACTCGCCGGTGGACACGTCGATGAGCGCCACGCCGGTGGCGCCGCCCTGCGTGGCCACGGCGAGGAGGTAGTTGTTGGCGCCGCCCGCGAGATACGCGGTGTCGGTGAGCGTGCCCGGCGTGATCACGCGGACCACGTCGCGCTTGAGGAGCTTCTTGCCCTTGCCCGGCGCCTCCATCTGCTCGCAGATCGCGATCTTCTGCCCGGCCTTCACGAGCCGCGCGATGTAGCCGTCCGCCGAGTGGTGCGGGATGCCCGCCATCGGCGCGCCCTGGCGCGAGGTCAGCGTGATCGACAAGAGGCGCGCGCCGAGCTCGGCGTCCTCGAGGAACAGTTCGTAGAAGTCGCCGAGCCGGAACAGCAGGAGATGATCCGGGAAGCGCCGCTTGAGCTCGCGGTACTGCTGCATCATCGGCGTGTCGGCGGCGGACGAGCCTCCGCTCACGCCACGCGGCTCCGCAGGCGCTCCCACGTCGTGGCGAGGTCCTCGGGCAGCACGCGCGTGTCGCCCACGACCGTCGCGAAGTTGTGATCGCCGCCCCAGCGCGGCACCACGTGCACGTGCAGGTGATCCTCGATCCCCGCCCCCGCCACGCGCCCCTGGTTCATCCCGACGTTGAAGCCTTCCGCGCGGTACTCGTCGGCGAGCGCCGCCACCGCGCGCTGCACCAGCGTCATGGCGTCGGTCAGCTCCTCGGGCCGGGCCTCGCCGAGGGCGGCCACGTGACGGTTCGTCACCGCCATGAGGTGCCCGGGCGCGTAGGGATAGGCGTTGAGGATCAGGAAGGCGTGGCGGCCGCGGGCCAGAACGAGGGAGGCGCGGTCGTCGGAACCATCACGAGCGGTGCAGAACACGCAGCCGGCGGTGGGGTGTGCGCCCTGAATCCAGGCCATCCGCCACGGAGCCCACAGGCGCTTCAACGCGCCCCGCGAGCCCTCACGCGTTGACGAGCTCTCGCAGTCGCTTGCCGACCTTGAAGAAGGGAACGCGCTTCTGGGGAACGTCCACGGCCGAGCCGGTCTTGGGATTCCGACCTTTACGCGAGTTCCGGTGGCGGATCCGGAAGCTGCCGAACCCCCGCAACTCCACCTTGTCGCCCTTGGCGAGCGCGTCGGTGATGTTGTCGAAGATCGTGTTGACGATCGTCTCGGTCTCTTTCTTCGTTAGATTCGAGAGTTTCGAGACTTCGTCGATGAGGTCGGCTTTCGTCATCGTGGTGGCTCCCCTCGCTGGGAACCTAGCATGGCCGTTTGAAGAATGTCAACGCATTTAAGGAGTTAGCCGTCAGTCCATCAAATACAGAGGGGTCTTGAACACCGGAAGGGCCGGCCGCAGGAGGCCTCCCGGCAGTGGCACTCCCAATTCGTTGCGCAACAGGTCGATGATCGAGAACCGGCGGCGGGGCCGCTCGACCGCGGGCGGCGTGGGCAGGTTCGCGAGCTTGGCGGCGGCGTTGACGGCGTCCTCGAGGCCGCCGAGGGCGTCCACCATCTTCAGATTCAGCGCCTGGGTGCCCGAGAACACGCGGCCGTCGGCGAACTGCGCGACCTGGTCGCGCGGCAGGTGGCGCCCCTTGGCCACGGCGTCGATGAACTGGCCGTGCACGTCGTCGAGCAGCGTCTGCAGCACGCGCCGCTCCTCGACCGTCATCGGCCGGGAGACGTTGCCGATGTCCTTGAAGGCGCCGGCCTTCACCACCACGTACTCGACGCCGACCTTCTTCATGAGCGAGTCGAGGTTGGCCAGCTGCATGATCACGCCGATGGAGCCCGTGAGGGAGCCCGGATTGGCGTAGATCTGATCCGCGCCGACCGCGATGTAGTAGCCGCCGGAGGCGGCCACGGCGCCGAGCGAGGCCACCACGGGCTTCTTGGCCTGGCGCAGTCGCAGGAGGCTGTCGTAGACCTCCTGCGTCGGGCCGACCACCCCGCCCGGGCTGTTGATGCGGACGACGACGGCTTTGATGTTCGGGTTTTCGCGGTGCTCGCGCAGCTGGCGCACGAGGTCGTCGGTCTCGGCGATGAGGCCCTCGAGCTCGACGATCGCGACCTTGGGGCCGAAGAGCGAGCCGGCCCCGTCGCCACCGCCGCCGCGCCCGCCCGCGAGCATGGAGAGAGCCACCACCCCGACGAGCACGAGCAGGGTGGCCGTGAGCACCGTCAGCCGGCGGCTCACCTATTCCTCGTCGTCGTAGTCGTAGTCGCGACTCTTACCGCGCTTGCCGCGCCCGCGGCCGCCGGCGCCGCCGCGATCGTCCACCTCGGGCGGCGGGGGCGCCGCCACGGCGTGGCCCAGCTCCTTGAGGCTGAGACCGATCCGGCGCTCGTTGGGGTCCACGCGGATCACGAGCAGCGTCAGCTCGTCGCCCACGTTGACCACCTCGCCCGGCGTGGCGATCGGCCGGTGCGCCATCTGCGAGATGTGCAGCAGACCGTCCACCCCCGGCTCCAGCTCCACGAAGGCGCCGAAGTCGGTGAGCCGCACGACCTTGCCCGTCACCCGCGTGCCCATCGGGTAGCGCTGGGACACCGTCGACCACGGGTCAGGCTGGATCTGCTTGAGACCCAGCGAAATCCGCTTGTTGTCGCGGTCGATGTTCAGGATCTGCGTCTCGATGTCCTGACCCTTCTTGAGGACCTCGGACGGATGGCCGACATTGCGCGTCCACGACATGTCGGAGATGTGCAGCAGGCCGTCCACCCCGGGCTCCAGCTCGATGAACGCGCCGAAGTCCGTGAGGTTGCGCACCTTGCCGCTCACCCGCGTGCCGGGCTTGTAGCGCTCCTCGATGGTCGTCCACGGATCGGGCTCGACCTGCTTCATGCCGAGCGAGATCCGCTTGGCGGCACGGTTGACGTCGAGCACGATGACGTCCACCTCGTCGCCCACGTTGACGAGCTTGCTGGGATGGCGGACCCGCCGTGTCCACGACATCTCGGACACGTGCACGAGGCCCTCCACGCCGGGCTCGAGCTCGACGAAGGCGCCGTAGTTGGTGAGGCTCACCACGCGGCCCCGCGTCTTGGTGCCCGGCGCGAAGCGGACCTCCACCGTCTCCCACGGATCGGACGACTTCTGCTTGTAGCCGAGCGACACGCGGCCGCTCTCGCGGTCGAAGTGCAGCACGACCACTTCGACTTGATCGCCCACCTGGAAGATCTCGGACGGATGACCGACACGCCCCCACGACATGTCCGTGACGTGGAGCAGGCCGTCGATCCCGCCGAGGTCGATGAAGGCTCCGTAGTCCGTGATGTTCTTCACGGTGCCCGTGAGGACCATCCCCTCGCCCAGGACCTCGAGCGTGTGCTTCTTCTTCTCCTCGCGCTCCTCCTCGAGGACCGAGCGGCGGGAGAGCACGACGTTGCCGCGGCGGCGGTTGAGCTTGATGACCTTGGCGCGGATCTGCTGGCCGACCATCGACGCCAGGTTCTTCACGGGGCGCAGGTCGACCTGGGAGCCCGGCAGGAAGGCCTTGACGCCCACGTCCACGGCGAGGCCGCCCTTGACGACCTCCACCACGCGCCCCTCGACGGGCTGGGCCTTTTCATAGGCCTGCGTGATCGCGTCCCAGACCTTGATCTTGTCGGCCTTGTCCTTGGACAGGACGATCAGGCCTTCGGAGTCCTCCTTGGCCTCGAGGTAGACCTCGATCTCCTCGCCGACCTTCGGCAGGGTCCCGTGCCGGTGGAACTCCTCGATCGGGATCGCGCCTTCACTCTTGTAGCCGACGTCCACCAGCACTTCGCTGGTGCCGACGTGAACCACGCGCCCGCGGACGACCTCGCCCTCTTCGAACTCGTTGGTCGTCCCACCTTCCTTGAACCAGTCCTCCATGCGCTCCTCGGGTTCCGCGCCCTCCATGCGCGGGCCGCCGAGGTTCCTCCGATCATCCTTGGCCATGCTGCCAGGTCCTCCCCTCAGTGATTTTGCAGCCGAGCGATGGCCGCCATCATGTCGCGGCTCACCGAGTCGTAATGATCCTTGCGAGAGCCCCCTGCCGGGCGGGCGAAGCGCAGCGGGGGTCCAAAAGTTACCACCACCTTAGCAGGCCGTGGAAGCGTGCGCCCGCGCGGTAATGCGGCCGAACTGCCGCGGACCAGCACCGGGACCACGGGGGCGCCGCTCAGCACGGCGAGGAGCGCCGCGCCGGGTTTCGGCTCGCGCAGCCGTCCTTCGTCACCCCGCGTGCCCTCCGGGAAGACGAGCAGCGCCCCGCCGTGCTCCAGCACGCGCAGCGCCGCCCTCAGGGCCGCCGCGTCGGCGCCCTCGCGCCGCACCGGCCGCGCGTTGAGCGCGTGGATCAGCGCGCCGAAGCCCGGGATCCGGAACAGCTCGGCCTTGGCCAGGAACGACAGCTGGCGTGGGCAGACGCCGCCCACCAGCGCCGGGTCGAGCACGCTCGAGTGGTTGGCCACCAGCAGCACGGGCCCGTGCGCCGGCACGTGCTCCATGCCGCGCCCTTCCAGCCGCCACATCGCGCGCATGATCGCGAGCGCGATGGGCTTGCAGACGCCGTAGAACCAGCTGCGCGGCGCCGGGGTGCGGCGCGCCTCGACCACGGCCACGATGCGGTCCAGCGCCTCGTCGATCGAGAGGTCGCTGGTGTCGAGCTCGATCGCGTCCGCCGCCTTGACGAGCGGCGCCAGCACTCGCGTGGTGTCCTGGCGGTCGCGCTCCTTGACCTCCTCGCGGATGGTGTCCAGATCCGCGGCGATCCCCTGGGCGGCCAGCTCGGCGTGGCGCCGGCGCGCCCGGCTCTCGAGCCCCGCCGTCAGGAAGACCTTCACGTCGGCGTCGGGAAAGACGACCGTGCCCGTGTCGCGGCCCTCCAGCACCACGCCGCCCGGCTCGGCGGCGCGCCGCTGCAGCGGCGTGACCTTGTCGCGGATCTCGCGGCGCATCGAGAGCGTGGAGGTCGCGTCGGCGACGGCCTGCGTGCGGATGGCGTGGGTCACGTCCTCGCCGTTCAGGCGCACGTGGCCGTGGTCCACGGTGACGTCGATCCCAGCGAGGTGACGCGCGAGCGCCTCCGGGTCCTCGGGCCGGATCCCGGCACGGAGGATGGAGAGCGCGAGCGCGCGGTACATGGCGCCGGTGGGGATCAGCTCGTAGCCCAGGCGCTCGGCGAGCCGGCGCGCCACCGTGGTCTTGCCCGCGCCGGCGGGGCCGTCGATCGTGATCACGAGGCCACGCGGGCCCATCAGGCCTCCACCGTGATCGCCGGGCCGCCGGCGAGCGCGTTGACCGTGTCCACGAACGTCGGGAACGAGGTGGCCACGCAGGCCGTGTCCTCGATGAGCGTCTCGCCGTCCGCGACGAGGCCGGCCACGGCCAGGGCCATCGCCATGCGGTGGTCGCCGGCCGAGGCCACGCGGGCGCCGCGGAAGCGCTGCCCGCCCGCGATCGCCATGCCGTCCGGCCGCTCCGTCACGCTCACACCCATCTTGGCCAGCTCGCGCGCGAGCATCGCGATGCGGTCCGACTCCTTCACGCGCAATTCGGCGGCGTCACGCACCTCGGTGGTGCCGCGCGCCGTCGCGGCGAGGACGGCCAGCGCCGGGATCTCGTCGATGAGCCGCGGGATCAGCGGACCCGCAACCGTTGTGCCCGCGAGCGGCCCGCCGCCCGCTGTCAGCTCTGCCATCGGCTCGCCGCCATTCGTCTCGGACGGGCCCTGCGGCACGGCCGAGACTGGCGCGCCCATCGCCGCCAGCACGTCGAGCAGCCCGGTGCGCGTCGGGTTCACGCCCACCTTCCGGATCGTCACGCGCGCCCCCGGCACGACGAGGCCGGCGACGAGCAGGAAGGCCGCCGACGAGATGTCGCCCGGCACCTGCACGGCGGTGCCGCGCAACGGTCCGGGATGAAGCCGCACGGTGAGCGCGTCCGGACGCTCCACCCGCGCGCCGAAGGCGCGCAGCATGACCTCCGAGTGATCGCGCGAGGGCGCGGGCTCGCGCACGGTCACGGGCCCGTCCGCGCGCAGCCCCGCGAGGAGGATCGCCGACTTCACCTGCGCCGAGGCCACCGGCGTCGCGTACTCGATGGCGCGCGGCCTCGGGGAGGCGCCGCGCACGGCCAGCGGCAGGCGCCCGCCGTCGGAGCGGCCGACGATCGTCGAGCCCATGAGCGCGAGCGGCTCGGCGACCCGCTTCATCGGCCGGCGCCGCAGCGACTCGTCACCGGTCAAGAGCGTCCAGAACGGCTGGCCGGCCACGAAGCCGATCAGGAGCCGCGCGGTCGTTCCCGAGTTGCCGCAGTCCACGATGTCCCCGGGCTCGCTGAGACCGTCCAGGCCGACGCCCGCGATGCGGTAGTGGCCCGGGCCCTTCCGGGTGACCTCCGCGCCCATCATCTGAATGGCCGTGAGCGTGCGCAGGCAGTCCTCGCCCTCGAGGTAGCCCTGCACCTCCGTCGGGCCCTCGGCGATCGCGCCCAGCAGGGCCGCACGATGCGAGATGGACTTGTCGCCCGGCACCTCGCACTCGCCGGCCAGGCGGCGGATGGGTACCACGCGGAAGTTCACGCGAGGCCCTCCCGGATCGTCTTCATCCGCGCCAGCAGCGCCTCGATGCCCGCGGCGTCGCCGGCCGCCAGCAGCCGCTCGAGGTCGTCGAGCGCCGCGCGGAACGCCACGAGGCTCGCGCGGATGGCGTCGCGGTTGTCGAGCAGGACGTCGCGCCACATGGGCGGATCGGAGGCGGCGATGCGCGTGGTGTCCTTGAAGCCGCGCGCCGCGAAGGCGAGGGCCCCGGGCTCGAAGCGCCCGACCGCGTCCACGAGCGCCCAGGCCGCCACGTGCGGCAGGTGGCTGATGGCGGCCACCGTGCGATCGTGGGTCTCGGGATCGAGCGCGCTCACGCGGGCGCCGCAGGCCTCCCAGAGCGCGGTCACGCCCTTGATCGCGCGGGGCTCGGTGGCGTCGGTCGGCGTCACGATCACGGTGGCGCCGCGAAAGAGGTCGGCGCGCGCGACCTGCCAGCCGCTCTTCTCCGAGCCCGCCATCGGATGGCTGCCCACGAAGGCGAGCGGGCGGCCGGCGGCCAGCCGCTCACCGGCGGCCACGATGCCGCGCTTGGTGGAGCCGACGTCGGTCACGAGCGCCCCGGCGGGCACGGCGTTCCACACCGTCTCGAGCAGCCGCTCGTTGGCGAGCACGGTGGCCGCGAGCACGACACAGTCGGCGCCGTCCACGCCCGCCGCCACGTCGGTGGCGATGCGATCGACGATCCCCGCGCGCAGCGGCCCTTCGAGCCGCTGCCGATCCCGCCCCACGCCGACGATCTCGCGCGCGACGCCTCCCGCGCGCGCGGCCAGGGCGACCGAGCCGCCCAGGAGCCCGACGCCGACGACGGCGAGGCGGCCGATCAAGCGGGCGCCTTCCCCAGCACGGTCTTGAGCGCTTTCACGAGCCGGCGGTTTTCTTCCGGGGTGCCCACGGTCACGCGCAGCGCGTTCTCCATGCCGAAGGGCGTCATCGGGCGCACGATGACGCCTTCCTTCAGGAGCCGCTGGTAGATGTCCGACGCGCTGCGGCCGACGTCCACGAGGATGAAGTTGGCGCGCGAGGGCACGTACTTGATGCCGAGGGCCTTGAACTCGTCGTAGAGGAAGTGCCGGCCCGCCTCGATCATGCGCACGCACTCGAGCACGTGGCTCTCGTCCTCCAGGGCGGCGAGCCCGGCCGCCTGGGCCAGCGAGTTCACGTTGAAGGGCTGGCGGATGCGGTTCATGAGCGCGATGGCGTCGGCGTCCGCGATGCCGTACCCCATGCGGAGGCCGGCCAGGCTGTTGGCCTTCGAGAACGTGCGCAGCACGATCACCTTGCGGCCCTGCCGGACGTACTCGAGCGTGTTCGGGAAGTCCGGCCCCATGGCGAACTCGAAGTAGGCCTCGTCGAAGATGACGATGGTCCGCTCGGATACCCGGGCCATGAAGGCCTCGACCTCGTCGGCGGTCACGATGCTGGCCGTGGGGTTGTTCGGGTTCGCGACGAAGACCATCTTGGTCATCGGCGTGATGGCGCGGGCCATGGCTTCGAGATCGATCCGGTGGTCCTTGAGCATGACCATCACCCGGATCCCGCCCGCGGCCTGCACGATCATCGGGTACACCACGAACGACGGGTGCGGCACGATCGCCTCGTCGCCGGGCTTGAGGAACGTGCGCACGGCCAGCTCGATCAGCTCGTTGCTGCCGTTGCCGAGGACGACCTGGTCCTGGGTGAAGCCGTGCTTCTTGGCCAGGGCCTGGCGCAGGTAGAAGCCGCTGCCGTCGGGATAGCGGTTCAGGTGCTGGAGCTGGGCGATGATCGCCTGCTGCACGCGCTCGGAGGGCGGCAGCGGGTTCTCGTTCGACGCGAGCTTGATGGCGTCGTGGACGCCGAACTCACGCTCCAGCTCCTCGATCGGCTTGCCGGGCTCGTAGGGCGCGATCCCGAGGATGTGCGTGTTCGCGAGAGACTCCCACTGCGTGTGCATGCCCTCTCCTTATGCCGCGGGGTACGAGCCCAGGACTCTGAGGTGCAAGGTCCGCTCTTCGATCTCCCGCAGCGCGGCGGCCACCGTGGGCGTCTCGCGGTGGCCCTCGAAGTCCACGAAGATCACGTATTCCCAGGCCCGGCTCTTGGCCGGGCGCGATTCGATCTTGCTCAGGTTCAGCCCCGCGCGGACGAACGGCTCGAGGATCCGGTAGAGCGACCCCGGCTCGTTCTTCATGGCGAACAGGATCGAGGTCTTGTCGCGTCCGCTCGGGCCCATCGTTTGCCGGCCGATCACGAGGAAGCGCGTGGCGTTGTGGCGGTTGTCCTCGATGTTCGGGCGCAGCACGGGCACGCGGTAGAGCGTGCCGGCCAATTCCGAGGCGATGGCGGCCACCGTCGGGTCGCTGGCGGCCATCTCGGCGGCCGCCGCGGTGGAGGTCGTCTCCTCGGTGGCGACCCCCGGCAGGTTCGCGGCCAGCCAGCCGCGGCACTGCGCGAGGCCTTGCGGGTGCGAGAGCACGCGCTTGACCTCCGACAGGTCGGTGGCGCGCGACAGGAGATACTGCGAGATCTCGAGGTAGCGCTCGCCGCAGATCGTCACGTCGGAGTTGGGCAGGCGGTCCAGCGTGACGTTGACCGCGCCCTCGGTGTTGTTCTCCACGGGCACCACGCCGAAGGCGGCGCGCTCGCGCTCGACCTCGTCGAAGACGTCGTTGATCGTGCGCGCGGGCCGGAAGTCCGCCGCGGAGCCGAAGTGATTCAGCGCCGCCTGGTGGGTGAAGGTCGCCTGCGGGCCGAAGTACGCGACGCTGACGGGCGTCTCGAGGGCCAGGCAGGCCGACAGGAGCTCGCGCCAGATCGCGGTGACGTTGTCGCCGGTGAGCGGCCCCGCGTTGGCGGCCGTCAACGACCTCAGAATCTCAGCTTCCCGCTCCGGGACATAGTACGGCAGCCCCTGCCGTCGTTTGAGGTGGCCGATCTGAAGGGCGGCCTCGGCGCGTTGGTTGAGGAGGTTGAGGATTTGGTTGTCGAGTTCGTTGATCCTGGTCCGCCAGTCGGCCAGGTCCATAGGAACACCTGCCCACGATACTTTCGAGAATACGGGGCATTATAGGCCTCCCCTCCCCCGTGGGCAAGTTAGCGGGGCGGCGTCCCCTGCAGCGGCGGCGTCGCTGTCCGCGGCGGCGTCGGCACGGTGAGTCGGCCCGTCACCGTCGGATTGCTGCCCGCGCGGGGCCGCGCCCATTCCGGGCTGTTGCTCCTCCCGCTCGACTGGCCGGAGGCCATATCGCGCGGCGGAAACTCCGGATAAAAGTTACCGCCCGGCCGCGCGGTCTGCAGCAGGCACTCGTAGGTCGGCTGGCCCTCGATCGTGATCGGCAGCCCCGAGTCGATCATCTCGCGGGTCGGGCCGATCTGGACCCTCACGGCCACCGTGCCGTTGTAGGCGCCGTTGGTGTCGAGGGCGAACTCGTCGGAGTGCCCATTGGCCATCGTCGGGCGGCCCTTGCCGGTGGCTTGGCCGGTGGCGGTGTCGCGCGCTGCACCGCTGTACTGCACGGCCAGCCTGCACTCGACGCGGCCGCGCGTCACGCCGACGGCCATGTTGCCGACCTGCACCGGCACGTTCAGGGTAACGTCGTCGGCCCAGGCCGGCGCTCCGGCGCCCAGGATCGCGACGACTCCGAGGATCAGCGCGATCGGTCCACGGTGGCTCATCGTCGTCTCCTTGTCTCTCAGCGATTGCCCGTCAGCGAGGCCGACGGCGTCGTCACGGTCTGTGTGAGCGAGGGTGGCGCGGGGATCGGCGGCTGCGAGCCGCGGTTGCCCGTGAGCGAGGCCGACGCGGTCGTCAGCGTCTGGGTCAGCGACGGCGGCGGCACCGGCGGCCGCGAGCCGCGATCGCCGGTGAGCGAGGCCCGTGACGTCGTCACGGTCTGCGTCAGCGACGGCACCGGCGACGGGCTCGCGACCTTCGCCGGTGGCGGGCTCGCCGTCGTCGGCGGCGTCTTGGCCTGCACGGCCACGGTGACCTGGCCGAGCGTCGTACCCCAGCCGACGATCTTGAGGTCGAGCGCCTTCGCGGCGTCGGCGGGGACCTTGATCGGGATCTTGTAGGTCTTCGTCTGGTTGGCGCCGAGCGCCGCGTCGGCGAGCTTGCCGATGCCGGTTTTGCTGACCTGGACTTCGAGCTGGACGGGCGCGGTCGGCTTGGCGCCGGCCCGGAGCGTGACGCTGACGTCCGCGGCGCCGCCCGGCACCACCGGGGATGGCGAGACGGTCGGCGTCCCGACCAGCACCGCGTCGGCGGCCATGGCCCGGGCCGCGGTCAGGCCCAGGAACGTCAAGGCGAGCAGCAGGCGCATGCGTCCCCTCCTGGAACGAATAACGTCCGGCCGGGGCCGTGTCATCGAGGAATCTGCGGGGGGCCGTCGCTCCCGGCCGCGGCGCGCAGGGCCGAGACCTCCCGCGGCGTCAGCTTCCGGTATCGCCCGCGCGGCAAGTCCCCGAGCTCGACGGGTCCAAACGCCACGCGCCGCAGCCATCGCGCGCGGTGCCCGAGCGCCGCGCAGTAGCGCTTCACCTCGTGCTTGCGGCCTTCGGCGAAGGTCAGCCGCATCACCGTCCCGTCGCGGCCGCCGTGCAGGATCTCGACCTCCAGCGGCTGGGCGGGACCGTCGTCGAGCGTCACCCCGCGGCGCCAGCGCTCGAGGGCGCGCGGCGCCACCTGGCCTTCCACCTCGGCCTCGTACACGCGCGGCAAGCCATAGCGCGGGTGCAGCAGCCGGTGGGTCAAGGCGCCGTCGTTGGTCATCAGGAGCGCGCCCTCGACGTCCCAGTCGAGCCGGCCCACGGGATAGAGGCGCGCGTCCACGTCGCGCACGAGATCGGAGACCACGGGGCGCCCGCGCGGATCGCTGACGGTCGTCACGTAGCCGGCGGGCTTGTGGAGGATCAGGTAGTGCTTGGCCTCCGCGCGCGGGAGCGCGCGGCCGTCCACGGTGACGACGTCGCGCTCCGGATCGGCCAGCGTGCCGAGCTCGCGGGTGACGGCGCCGTTGACGGCGACGCGCCCGTCGGTGATGAGCCGGTCAGCTCCCCGCCGGCTGCTGAGCCCCGCCTGGGCCAGGATCTTGTTGAGCCTGAGCTTCGCCATCGAGCGTCGTCGCCTCCGCCGCGAGCTCGGGGATCACCAGCTCGCCCTCGATCTTCGGCAAGTCGCCGGGGTCGCGCAGGCCGAAGGCGACGAGGAACTCGCGCGTCGTTTCGTACACGAACGGGCGGCCCGGCGCCTCCTTGCGCCCCGCGATGCGGATGAGGCGGCGCTCCAGCAGGTTCTCCAGCGTGGCCTCGGAGTTCACGCCGCGCACGGCGTCGATCTCCGGGCGGGACACCGGCTGCTTGTAGGCGACGATGGCCAGCGTCTCGAGCGCCGGCCGCGAGAGCCGCACGCGCGTGCGGGCGCGCGCCAGGCGCACCAGCCACGGCGCCAGCTCGGGGCGCGTCACCATCCGCCAGCCGCCGCCCACCTCCATGATGGCGAGGCCGCGCCCCTCGCCTTCGTAGCGCGCCGCGAGCTCGGTCACCAGCTCGCGCGCGGCCGCGGCGTTCTCGAGGTCCAGGACTTCGCGGATCCGCTCCGCCTCCAGCGGCGCGTCGGATGCGAACAGCAGGGCCTCGACGACGTCAATCGGATTGGGCACTCGGGGCCTCCCCGTCGGCCGGCATGGCGGCCTGGCGTTCGATCACGATCTCTCCGAAGAGCTCCGTCTGCTGCGTCTTGATGCGCCCCTGGCGGACCAGCTCCAGCACGGCCAGGAGATTGACCACGATGTCCGCGCGGCTGCGCTCGGCGCCCGTCAGCGACGAGAACAGCAGCGACCACGTGTCGCGCAGCACCGACAGGATCTCGGTCATCCGCTCGATCACGGAGGGCGGGTTGGGCTCGATCTCGCGCGGGCGGTTGCGGCGCTGCTCGTCGATGAGCTTGGTGATCGCCCGCGAGAGCCAGTCCACGCTGAGGTCCTCGAGCGGCAGGTCCTCCACGCTCGGCAGCGTCGCCCCCGGGCGCCCGTAAATGAGCGCCATCTCCGCCTCGCGCGCGCCGAGCCAGGCCCCCTGCATCTTCACCCGCGCGTACTCCCGCAGGCGGATCTCCAGCTCCTCCTTGAGGAACAGGCCCTCGTCGTCGAGCTGCTCCTCGGTCTCGTCGGGCGGAACGAGCAGCTTGGACTTGAGGTAGATGAGCGTGGCGGCCATGACCAGGTAGGCGCCCGCCGTCTCGAGGTCGCGGAACTCCATGGCCTCGAGGTGCGCGAGGTACTGGTCGGTGATCGCGCGCACGGGCAGCGCGGCGAGGTCGATCTCGTTGGTGCGGCAGAGGTGCAGGAGCAGGTCGAAGGGGCCCTCGAAGGAGCCCACACGCAGCGTGAGATCGCCGGAGAGCGGGGTCGCGGTCGGATCGGTCATGGAGTCAGGTGCACCGCGGCTCGTACCTCCTCCATCGTTGTCGTCGCCACCGCCCGGGCGCGGCGGCTGCCCTCGTGCAGGACTTCCATGATTCGCTGCGGCTTCTCGGCGAACTGCTGGCGCCGCTCGCGGATCTTCTCCAGCGGCGGCACCATGTGCTTGAGGAGCACGTCCTTGCAGTCGAGACACCCGATGCCCGCCGTGCGGCAGCCGTTCGCGACGAACTGCTTGTCGGCCTCCGGCGTGAAGATCTTGTGCAGGTCGAAGACCGGGCAGATATCGGGATTGCCGGGATCGCTGCGCCGCTTGCGCGCGGGATCCGTCATCATCGGCCGCACCTTCTGGCGGACGACCTCGGGCGGGTCGGCCAGCTCGATGGTGTTGCCGTAGGACTTCGACATCTTCCGGCCGTCGGTGCCCGGCACCTTGGGGATCTCGGTCAGCTTCACCCCCGGCTCGGGGAACACCGCGCCGAACGCGGCGTTGAAGCGCCGCGCGACCTCGCGCGTCAGCTCGACGTGCGGGGCCTGGTCGATCCCCACCGGCACCCACTTGGCCTTGTACATGAGGATGTCCGCCGACTGCAGCAGCGGGTAGCCCAGCAGCCCGTACGAGGGCGAAGCGATCTCCTGCTGCTCGATGCGCTCGCGATAGGTGGGCACCCGCTCGAGCCAGGACACCGGCGTCACCATCGAGAACAGCAGGTGCAGCTCCGCATGCTCGGGAATCCACGACTGGATGAAGAGCGTCGAGCGCTCGGGATCGAGCCCGGCGCCGAGCCAGTCCGCGAGCATCTCGATGGTGTTCTGCGGCACCTCGCGCGTGTCGAGGTTGTCGGTCAGCACGTGCCAGTCGGCGGAGAAGTAGAAGCAGTCGTAGTCGTCCTGGAGCTTGACCCAGTTGGCGAGGGCGCCCAGGTAGTTGCCGAGATGGATCCGCCCCGAGGGGCGCATCCCGGACAACACGCGGTCTTTGACCATCAGTCTCTCGTCCTCTCCCAGATCTTCGCCGATCGAATCAGCACATAGTACGCATAGAGCGCGGCCAGAAGGAAGCCTCTCCAGCCGTCGAGGAAGCCGCGGCCGACGACGTACATGCCGAGGAAGCGGCCGAGGGGCCGCAGGACGAGGTCCACGACGCCCGCGCGGCGGCCCCGAGCCACCGCCTCGTCGGCGGCGAGCGTGGCATAGCGGTCGGCGCGCGCCAGGAAGTCGGCGACGTCGCGGTACGAGCGGTGCTCCAGGTGGCCGCGGAGCCGCTCGACCCGGCCCTCGACCGCCACCGACTCGTGGACGGCGCGCTCCACGAACCGGCCGCGCCCCCGCCGGAAGAGCCGCACCTGCCAGTCGGGATAGAGCCCGCCGTGCCGGACCCACCGCCCCCAGAAGATGTTGCGCCGGGGCACCGCGTAGCCGTCGGCGGGGCCGTCGAGCGCGAGCACGGCGGCGATCTCGGCGCGCAGCTCGGCCGAGACGACCTCGTCGGCGTCGAGCGACAGCACCCAGCCGCCGGTGGCCAGGTCGAGGGCGGCGTTCTTCTGCGCCGCGTAGCCCGGCCACGGCCGCACGACCACGCGGTCCGTGAACTCGCGGGCGAGCGCGACGGTCTTGTCCTCGGACTCCGCGTCCACCACGACGATCTCGTCGGCCCACACCACGGACTCCAGGCACGCCCGGAGCCGCTCCGCTTCGTTCCTGGTGACGATGACGACCGACAGGCGCAATCTCATGTTGAAAGGCTCGCCTCGCCTGCGGCTGCGGCTCGCACTACCATCGCCCGAGCAGGTCCATGACTGCCTCGAAGACGGGCGGCACGGCGATCGAGGTCATCTTCCCGTCGGGCGCCTGGAGGATCCGGTGGCCCGCGCCGTACGGGCCGTTGCGCG
Organism: Candidatus Methylomirabilota bacterium; assembly: GCA_036002345.1. Classification (GTDB taxonomy): domain Bacteria; phylum Methylomirabilota; class Methylomirabilia; order Rokubacteriales; family CSP1-6; genus AR12. Next base: position 20,901 of record DASYTM010000098.1, read on the forward strand.
CGCCGGAGGTCGGCCCGTAGAGTCCGACGCACGGCGTGCCGACGGCGGCGGCCAGGTGCAGCGGGCCGGTGTCGCCCGCGACCATCACCGAGGCCCGGCGCGCGACGGACAGGAGCTCGTCGAGATCGGTGGGCGGGGCCAGCGCCGGGCGCGGCGGGGCGATCTCGGCGATGGCGCGGGCGGCCTCCCGCTCGCTCGGGCCCCAGAGCACGAGGACCTGGGCGCCGGCCTCGTGGCAGAGGCGCTCGGCGAGGGCCCGGAACCGCGGCACGGGCCAGCGCTTGTTCGTCCGCCCGGCGCCGGGATTCAGCACGACCAGCCGGTGCCGGGGCTTGAGCCCGACGCCGACCAGGAAATCGTCGATGCGCGACTCCGCGGCCGCGCGCGTGGCCAGGCGGAAGCGCGGCGGCGTGGGCGCGCGGACCCCGAGCGGCTCCAGCAGCGACAGGTACTGATCCACCACGTGCCGGGCCTCGGCGGGCGGCGACACGCGCCGGTTCGTGAACAGCGCGTTGAGCCGCTCGCGGCTCCACCCGGCGGCGAACCCGATCCGCAGCGGCGCGCCGGTGGCGGCGGTCACGGCGCCGGACTTCACCAGGCCCTGGAGATCGATGGCCACGTCGAACCGTCCGGCGTGGAGGCGCCGGCGCAGCGCGCCGAGACCGCGCACGACACCCACGACCTGCCGCGGCGTGCGCGCCGACCGCCACGCGCGGGTGTCCACGTCGATGACCTCGTCGAGGGCCGGATGATCGCGCAGCAGCGCCGCCTCGCGCCGCTCGACGAGCCAGGCGAGCCGCGCGCGCGGAAAGGCCGCCGCCAGCGCCTCGGCCACGGGCAGCGCGTGCACGACGTCCCCGAGCGACGAGAGCTTGACGAGGGCGATCGCGCGCGGGTCAGCGGGCACGCGCGAATCGCTCCACGATCGTCTGGATGGCGTCGCGGGTCGCGTGGTCCTTCGGGTCGCCGACGATCACGACGGTGCCGCCGTGGGCCCGCACCGTCTCCCGCTCGGGCACCGTGTCGGCGGTGTAGTCGGTCCCCTTGGCGTGGACGGCCGGGCGGATCGCCGCCACCAGCGTGTCCGCGGTGTCCTCGTCGAAGACGACCACGTGATCCACCGCGCGCAGGGCCGAGAGGAGCTCGATGCGCTCGGCGGCGGGCATGAGCGGGCGCCCGGCGCCCTTGAGGCGCGCCACCGCCGCGTCGCCGTTGATCCCGACGAACAGCACGTCGCCCAGCGCGCGGGCGGCCTCGAGGTAGCGGACGTGGCCGACGTGCAGGAGGTCGAAGCAGCCGTTGGCGAGGACGATCTTCTTTCCGGCAGCCCGGAGCTTCTCGGCGAGGCGCGCGGCCTCGGGGACCGTCATCCGACCTCGATCATTTCACCGCTCGCCTCGCAGCGCGACGCTGCTCAGCTCGCACTGCCACACGCCTGGCGCAGCTCCGAGGGCGCGACGGTGGCGGTGCCGCGCTTCATCACCACGAGGCCACCCGCCATGTTGGCGAGGGTTGCGGCGTCGAGCGCCGGCGCGCCGCAGGCCAGCGCGAGCGTGAACGTGCTGATGACGGTGTCGCCGGCGCCCGTGACGTCGGCGATCTCGTCGGTGCCGTGGATGGGAATGAACGTGGTGGCGCCGTCCCGCTCGAGCAGCGCCATCCCCCGGCTGCCGCGCGTGACGAGCAGGTAGCGCGCGTCCAGGCGCTCGAGGAGCTGGCGGCCCGCCTTCTCGACCTCGCGCTCGTCGTCGGTGGGCCCGCCCACGAGCAGCTCCAGCTCGGCCTCGTTCGGCGTGGCCGCGGTCACCCCGGTGAAGCGCTGGAGGTGGTAGCGGCTGTCCACCGTGACCACGGTGCCGGCGCGGCGCGCGAGGGAGCGGACCCGCTCGAACACGCGCGGCGTGACGGTGCCGTAGCCGTAGTCCGAGACGAGGATGGCGTCGGCGCGGGCCGCCAGCGAGGTCAGGCGCGAGAGCAGCGCGTCCTCGGTGATCGGCTGCGGCTCGTGCACGGGCTCGCGGTCCAGGCGCACCACCTGCTGGCGCGTGGCCTGGTAGCCGCCGGCATTGATCCGCGTCTTCATCGGCGTCACGCGCCCGGCCTCGGTGACGATCCCGTCGGTGGGGACGCCCGAAGCGTGGAAGAGGGCGAGCAGCTCGTCACCGGCTCCGTCCTTGCCGATGACGCCCACCGGCAGCACGCGCGCCCCGAGGGCGTGGGCGTTGTGCGCGGCGTTGGCGGCGCCGCCCAGGCGCACCTCGCGGGCCGTGAACTTGAGGATCAGCACGGGCGCCTCGCGCGAGATCCGCGCGGGCTTGCCGTAGAGGTACTCGTCGGTGATCAGATCGCCGACCACGACGAGCGTCTTGCCCGCGAAGGCGTCGACGAGGGCGCGCAGGCGCGCGCTCACTTCGCCCTCCGCTGCCCCGCCAGGACCCACTCCACCGCGTCCAGGAGGTCGTCGGCCACGTGGTCGGGCGTCGCCGTGAAGTTGGCGCGCTGGTATTCCCACTCCCCGCGGCCATAGCCCGTGAGCACGAGGACGCCGCGGGCGCCGACCGTGCCCGCGCAGACGAGGTCGCTCGAGCGGTCGCCGACCATCGCGCTGGCGGCCAGGTCGAGATCGAGCTCCTCGGCGGCGCGCGTGAGCAGCCCGGCGGCCGGCTTGCGGCACCCGCAGGCGGCGCGATACGGCGGCTGCCCCTCGGTCGGGTGATGCGGGCAGAAATAGAGGCCGTCGAGATGGGCACCGGCGTCCTTGAGCTGCGCGTGCAGCGCCTCGTGCGTCGCGTGCAGGACGTCCTCCGAGAAATAGCCGCGGGCCACGCCGGCCTGGTTGGTCACGACGACGGCGGCGACTCCGGAGACATTGAGGCGGCGGATCGCCTCCGCGGAGCGCGGCAGCAGCCGGAGCCGGCTCGGATGATTCACGTACCCGACTTCCTCCGTCAGTGTCCCGTCGCGGTCGATGAAAACGGCCGGGCGATGACCCACCCCGGCAGTCTATGCTCTCCGGCCCGTTTCCTCAAGGAAAATCAGCGGTTGCGACCCACACGACGATACACCCCTTCCAGCGTCGCCACCTGCCGGGCAAACGTGAACGGCAGGGCGGCGTCGCGGGCGGCGTCGCGGAGCTCGGCGGAGTTGTGGGCGCGCAGCGTGTCGAGCGCCGCCGCGAGCGCGTCCGGATCTTCGGGGGCCACGACGGCGCCGCAGCGCCCGCTCACCGCCTCGGCGCCGCCGGCGACGAGCGTGGTCACCACCGGCAGGCCGCTGGCGAGGGCTTCGAGGTGGACGTTGCCGAACGGCTCGTAGCGCGTGGGGAGCGCGAGGGCGTCGGCGGCGGCGTACCAGCGCTCGATGTCCGGGCGCGGCCCGAGCCAGGCCACGCGGGCGGCGACCCCGAGCTCGGCGGCCAGCCGGCGGTAGGGCGACTCGTTCCCGCGGCCGAGCACGAGCAGCCAGGCGCCCCGATCGGCGAGCCGCGCCAGCGCGCGGATCGCCGTGGCCAGCCCCTTGCGCTCGAAGCCGCTGCCCGCGAAGAGCGCGGTGAAGGCCCCGGCCGGCACGCCCGCCTCCGCGCGCGCGGCGTCGCGGAAGCGCGCGCGCAGGCGCGGGTGGAACCGCTCGAGGTCGACGCCGTTGTAGGCCACGGAGAGCCGCGCGGGCGGCACCGCGTAGTGGTGCGCGATCTCCTCGGCGCCGCGGCGCGAGATCGCCACGATCTCGGGTGTGCGCGCGAAGACGCGCCGCTCGAGCGCGAGCGTGGCGGCGTGGTGCAGCCGCCGCCCGGGCGGCGTGCCCATCGCCTCGAGGTACGCGCGATGGCACCCCTCGCCCGCGCGATAGATGTCCTGTACCAGTGTGCGCTCGTGACTCTGCACGACGTCCCAGCCGCCCCGGCGCGCGATCCGCGCCGCGGCGAGGGCGAGCGCCAGACCGCGCGCGGCCGAGGGCAGCGGCGGCACGAACAGCGAATGCTCCGTCACGCCCTTGTGCGCCGGCTGTTGGCCGGGGCCCGCGCGGTGGACGTCGTGGCCGTGGGCGACGAGCGCGCTCATCAATCCGAGCGTCGCGCTCTCGACCCCTCCATGGAATACATACGGGCGCGCGATGATCAGGATCTTCATCGAGGGCGTGGCGCGGGGGGCAGGGGCCGCAGCGGGGGCCGCTCCTGTTCGAGCACGCAAATCGACGATGCGTTGCGCCTGTCATCGGGCCACGATAAACAGCCGGGTCCGACGCAGTACCCAGAAGATACGGCTCTCACAGGACCGACCCCCGCTGCGGCCCCTGCCCCCCGACACCCGCGCTCACGGCAGCCTTCATCGCTCGCACTGCCGTCGTGTGCCTGGCCGGTCTCATGAACGCGCCCCGAATTTGGCGGCGAGCTCGTCAATCAAAGGGTAGAGGAGGGCGCGGGCGGAGGTGAAGCTGTAGCGTTCGGTGCAGCGGAGGCGGGCGCGGCGGCCGAGCTCGGCGGCGGTCGCGGGCTCGGCGAGGAGGCTGGCGAGGGCGACGCGGAGCGCCGTCGGGTCGCCGGGACGCACGAGCACGCCGCAGCCCTCGAGAATCTCGGGAATCATCGACACCGCCGTGGACACGATGGGCCGCCCCAGCGCCATGGCGTCGAAGAGCTTGGCCGGCACCTGGCCCAGCGTGTCGGAGGTCGCGCGCTGGGGCACCGCGACCACGTCGGCGGCCACGAGGTAGCGCGGCACGTCGTCGAAAGGAATCTCGCCGACGACCTTCACGTGGCCGCGGGCGGCCCAGCGCCGCGCCGCCGCACCGGCGGGATCGGCGCCGACCAGCACGAGGCGCGCGCCGTCGAGCCCGGCCGTGGCCTCCACCAGGTCGTCCACGCCCTTGTGGGCGCGCGGCGTGCCGAGGAACATCACGACCCGCGCGTCCCCGACGCCGAGCCGCTGCCGCGCCGCTGCGCGATCGAAGCGCTCGGGCGCCCACGCCTCCGTGTCGCGCACGTGCGGGACGAGCACGCCACCGAAGCGCTCCCCGAGGAATCGCGAGGCGACGGTCAGCGCGTCGGCGCGCGAGACGAACCGCTCGGCGAGCCACGTCCACGGCAGCCCGTTGGGATTGGAGACGTTCAGGAGCCGCCCCACCCGCCCCCAGAAGCCGGCGCGATAGAAGAAGCCGAGCTCCCAGTCGTCGATGTCGAGAATGAGCGGCCGTCGCCGCTGGCGCCGCGCGAGCAAGGCCGTGCCGAAGCTGGTCGGGCGCGGCTTGGAGGCGAGCAGCACGTCGCCGTCGGCCAGCCGGGCCAGCGCGGGCAGCCGCGTCGCCAGCCGTGGCCAGCGCGCCCCGGGCAGCGCGCGATAGCGCACGGCCCCGTCGCGCGCCGGCCGCCACACCGCCTCGCCGAAGCGCGGCCCGACGACCTCCACCTCGTAGCGCGGCGCCAGCAGGCGCGCGAGCAGATCGGCGCGTCCGGTGGCGTTGTCCGAGAGGTCGAAGGCGAGGACGGAGACCTTCACGCCACGAGGCGCGCGTAGAGTGCTTCGAGCGCCTCGGCCAGGCGCGCGCCCGAGTAGCGCTCGAGCGCCAGCGCGCGCGCGGCGGCGCCGAGCCGGGCCCGCAGGGGCGCGTCGTCCAGCAGCCGGGCCAGGGCGCCGGCGAGCGCGCCCGCGTCGCCGGCCGGGACGAGGAGCGCGTGCACGCCGTCCGCGAGCACCTCGGGCACGACCCCGGTGCGCGAGGCGACGAGCGGCCGCCCCGCCGCGAGGTACTCGAAGAGCACGCGCGACATCCCGTCGGACTCGAGCGGCACGTAGAGCGCCACGTCGAGGGCGGCCATCACCGCGGGGAGATCCGGCGCGAAGCCGGCGATCGTCACGCGGCGCTCGAGCCCGGCGCGGCGGATGGCGGTGAGCACGGCGGGCTCGTGGCCGCCGCGGCCGACGAAGACGACCCGCGGCGCCCGGCCCTGGGCCTCCAGGCGGGCCAGGGCGTCCACGACGACCTGGTGGCCCTTCATCACGCGCAGGCCCGAGACGAGGCCCACCAGCGGCTCGCCAGCGGCGCCGAGCCGCCGGCGGACGGCGGGATCGACGGGCTGCGGGCAATAGGTGTGGACGTCCGCGCCGCCGTGGAGCGCCACCACGCGCTCCGGGCGCACGAGGCCGGAGGCGAGGTACTGCTGGCGGATCGCCTCCGTCACCGTCACCACCAGCGCGGTGGCGTGGCGGTAGAGCCAGCGGTTGCCGGCGTGGGGGCGCACCGCCTGCGCGATGTGGCGCGTGCGGACGATGGGCGGCCGGTGCCCGCCGCTGAGGCGCGCGGCGGCCGCCGCGAGCCAGTGCTCCTTGCCGCGGTGCACGTGCACGACGTCCACGTCGCGCAGCGCGCGCGCGAGCCGCCGGAGATCGTTGCCGTCGGGCACGGGCCGCAGCCCTCCCGCCAGCTCGAACGTCTCGATGCGCGTCACGCCCTCTTCGCGCGCGCGGTCGATGACGCGATCGTCGGTGCCGCGCTTGCAGCCGAGCGTGACCTCGTGGCCGCGCCGCTCGAGCTCGCGGCAGGCGCGCGCCGCCCAGTACGCGTCGGACGACCAGCCGCGGCAGGACATGAGGTGCAGGATCTTCACCGCCGCGCCCGCTCGCCCAGCATCACGCGATACGCGCGCTCCACGGTGTCCACCGCGCGCGCGGGGCCGAACTCCTTCTCGGCGCGCCGCCGGCCCGCCGCGCCCATGGCGCGGGCGCCCGCAGGGTCGGCCAGCACCGCCCGCAGCGCGGCGGCCACGCTCTCCGGCCGGTCGTCCTCGACGAGGAGCCCGGTCTCGCCGTGCACGATCGTCTCGGGCAGCGCGCCGAGCGCCCGCGCGACCACGGGACGCGCGGCGGCCATCGCCTCCAGCGCGGCCCGGCACGAGTCGTCGGAGCCCGGCGCCATCAGCGCGAAGCAGTCGGCGGCCGCCAGCACCGACGGCAGGTCCTGGTCGCGGTAGCCCGTGAACGTCACGCGCGCTCCGAGGTCGAGCTTCGCGACGAGGGTTTCCAGACGCCCGCGCGTCTCGCCCTTGCCCACCAGGAGCAGCCGCGCGGCCGGCACGTCGCGCAGGAGGCGGCGGAAGCCCGCGAGCAGGAGCTCGTGGCCTCGATTGGGCGCGAGCCGCGCCACGGAGACGACCACGGGCGCGTCGCCGAGCGCGAATTCCGCGCGGATCCCCCCGCCCTCGCCGCCCGCCGGAAAGCGCGGCAGATCGGCCATGCCCGGCGTCCAGAACACGCGCGCGGCCGGGAAGCCCGCGTCGAGGCAGCGGGCCTCGATGTGCCGCGAGACGGCGAGCGCGGCGCCCGTGCGCCGGTAGAGCCGGCGCGAGAACGCGCCGCGATTCACGGCGCGCGGCGTATGGAACGTGCGCGCGACCGGCGGCCGCCGGCCGGCGGCGCGGGGGCGCGCGAGCACGGCGAGCCAGTGATCGTGGGAGTGATGCGCGTGCAGGACGTCCACCGCGTGCTCGCCCGCGACCCGGCGCAGCCGCGCGGCGTCGCGCGCGATCTGGAGCGGCGCCAGCCGCGTGCGGAGATGGAAGCCGTCGAGCACGGTCAGCCCCGCGTCGCGCGCCTTGGCCTCGAAGCGATCGCCGGGCGGGACGGCGAGCAGCACGCGATGACCGCGCGCCTGCTGGCCGAGCGCGAGCTGGATCGTGGGGTCGGCGCTGCCCGTCCACCAGCGGTTCGCGGCGAGGTGCAGGATGGTCAGCGAGCCGGAGCCGGTCATTGGATTTGCCGTCGGAACGCCTTCGCAGGGCTCCGGCGCTCGACGGTCGGCGAGTCAACGCGTCGCTGGAGGACGAGGCGTACCGCGTCGCGCACGCGCGTGGCGGCGAGGTCGCGCAGGCAGGGATGGTCGATCGGGCACTCGCGATAGAAGCACGGCGCGCACGGCACCGGATGCGTCAGCGTCACGGCGGGCCCGCGCGGCGCGCTGAGGGCGGGATCGGTCGGCCCGAAGAGCGCGACCACCGGCGTGCCGAGCGCCGCCGCGAGATGCGCCACGCCCGTGTCGCCCGAGACGAGCGCGTCCAGCTCGGCGAGGAGCGCGGGCAGCAGCGCGGGACGATCCCGCCCCGCCAGCGCCACCGCGGACGTCCGCGCCGCGATGGCCGCCGCCGCCGGCGCCTCGTTGGCGGTGCCGAGCAGCACCGCGCGCGCGCCGGCCTCGTCGAGCAAGCGGCAGAGGTCCGCGACGCGCTCGGCCGGCCACGTCTTCGCCGAGCCGTACGCGGCTCCGAGGTGGACGCCGACCGTGGGGCGCCCGTCGCCGGGGGCGCCATCGGACAAGAGCGCGCGCGCCTCCGCGCGCTCGGCGCTGTCCGCCGGTGGCGGCGTGAGCCGAGGCTCGGCGCGCTCGGCGGGCGCCTCGCAGCGCTCGGCCAGCATCCGGTACTCGTCGATCTGGTGCAGGCGCGGCTCGGGCCGCGGCAGCGCGTCGGTGAGCACGAGGCCGCGCCCCCCGGTGTCGAAGCCGATGCGGCGGCCGGCCCCCCAGTACCACGCGGCGAGTCCCGACTCGAAGGAGTTGGGCAGGAGCACGGCGGTGTCGGGCGCGAAGCGGCGGACGACGTCGGCGGCGCCGAGCCGTCCCGTGAAGGCGCGCGGGTACGTCACCAGCGTGTCGGCGAGCCCCTGCCCGCCGAGCACGGTCGCCCACGGGCCGGCGAGCAGGATGCGCGCCTCCGCGTGCGCCCGCCGGAGCGCGGCGAGCGCCGGCTCGGCCATCACGGTGTCGCCGAGCCAGTTGGGCAGGCGGACCGCGAGCGCGGCGATCATGGTAGCGGGGGCCGCGAGGCCGGCTCGCGGCGTGGGTGGCCTGTTCTAGGCACGTGTGGCTCCGCTCAACGGCGTGGTCCGGGCACGTGGGGCTCCGCTCAACGGCGTGGTCCGTGAAGGCGCACGAAGGCGGCGCGCCAGTCGGCTTCGCCGGAGAGCAGCGTCAGGCGCACCGCGAGGACATAGAGGGGCAGCCGGGGCGGCGGCAGCCGGCGCAGCCGCGTCCAGTCCTTCTCGGTCGTGACGAGCCCGACCGCGGCGGCGCCGATCGCGCGCCGCTCCAGCTCGCTCAATTCTTCGCGCGTGTACCAGTGGTGGTCGGCGAAGCGCGCGAAGCCGGCCTCGAGCGCGCCCGCGTCTTCCAGCGTGCGGCGAAAGCCGTCGGGCGTGCCGATCCCCGCGAAGGCGAACAGCTTGAGCCCGCGCAGGGTCTCCGGCGCCAGGTAGCGCATCGGGCCCGCCTCCCAGCACTCGGTCGGCACGTGACGGGCGGCGAGGAGCGGGACACCGGGCGCGTGCTCGCGCGCGGCGGCCGCCACCTCGGCGATGTCGCCGGCGCCGGCCGCGCCCGTGACGACGATGAGGTGCGCGCGCGCGAGCGCGGTGAGCGGCTCGCGCAACGGGCCGCCGGGCAGGAGCAGCCCGTTGCCCCACGGCGCGCGGGCCCGGGCCATCACGATCTCGAGATCCTTGGCGAGCGTGCGGTGCTGAAAACCGTCGTCCAGCACGATGGCGGTCACGCCGAAGCGCTCGACGGCGTGGCGGCTCGCCTCGTAGCGGTGGGCGCCGACCACGACGGGCACGCCGGGCAGCCGCCGCGCGAGCAGGAACGGCTCGTCGCCGCCCTCGTCAGCGTCCAGCCGGATCGAGGCGGCGTCGGCGACGACCTGGATGCCGTGGCCCCGCCGCCCGTAGCCGCGGCTCACCACCGCGGGCCGATGGCCGAGATCCATCAGCGTGCGCACGGCCAACTCGACCGCCGGCGTCTTGCCCGTGCCGCCCACGGTGAGGTTGCCGACGGAGACCACGGGCACGCCGAGGGCGCGGGACTTCAGCACGCCGCGCGCGTAGAGCCACTCGCGCGTGCCGAGCAGCCCGCGGTAGCCGCCCGCAGCCACGCCGAGGACGCGGCCGGCCGCCGGGCCGAGCCCGCGCTGCCACGCGCGCGACACCCGGGTTCGCAACGCGCTCACGGCGCACCCTCGGCGCGCGCCAGGGAGGCGGGGGCCAGGAAGCGCTCCACGAGGTCGAGGGTCTCGCGGACGGCGCCGTGGTGCGCCGAGAGCGACTCGAAGCCCGCCTCCCCGCGCCGCGCCGCGAGCCCGGCGTCGGCCAGCAGCCGGCGCAGCTCGAGGCCGAGCGCGGCGGCGTCGTGGACGACGATCGCCCCGCCGCTCGCCGTGAGCAGGCCCGCCGCCTCGCGGAAGTTGTCGGTGTGCGGGCCCATGAGCACGGGCTTGCGCCGCAGCGCCGCCTCCAGGACGTTGTGACCGCCGCGCGGCACGAGGCTGCCGCCCACGAAGACGACCTCGGCGAGCGCGTACATCTGGGCCAGCTCGCCGACGGTATCGACGACGATGATTGGTTGTAGCGGGGGCCGCGAGGCCGGCTCGGTCCGAGGGTGGCCCGTTCCAGGAGCGACGTGGCTCCGGTCCGCGGACAACCGGGCCCCGGGCAATGCGCTGCGGCGAATCACGGTCCAGCCGCGTGCCTCGATCAACGCGACGACCTCGGCGACGCGCTCGGGATGGCGCGGCGCCAGGACCAGCGCGAGCCCCGGGTGCTCCGCGGCGGCCGCGACGTGCGCGTCGAGCACGGCCTCCTCCTCGCCGCGGTGGGTGCTGCCGGCGATCCACACGCGCTGCCCGGCCGGCAGCCCGAGCAGCCGCCGCCAGAGATCGGCGGCGCCGGCGGGATCGGCGGGCGCGTCGTTCTTCAGATTGCCGGTGACCACGACGCGCTCGGGCGCGGCGCCGAGCGCGATGATCCGCCGCGCGTCCTCGTCCGAGCGCATCGCGAACACGCGCACGTCGGCGAGCACAGCGCGCAGCGCGCCGCGCACCAGGCGATAGCGGCGGAAGGAGCGGTCGGAGAGCCGGCCGTTGGCGATCATGGTGGGTACGCCCCGCGCGGCCAGCACGCGCAGCGTGTTGGGCCAGAGCTCCGTCTCCATGCAGATGAAGAACGCGGGATCGATGGCGGCGACGGTCCGCCGCACGGCGCCGGGGAAATCGAGGGGGAAGTAGCGATGCTGGGCGAGCCCCGCGAAGCGCTCGGCGACCACGCGCGCCCCGGTCGGCGTGACCGTCGTGACCACGAGCGGCAGCGTCGGGTAGGCGCGGTGCAGCCCGTCCACGAGCGGCGCGGCGGCGATCGCCTCGCCCACCGAGACCGCGTGGACCCAGCCGCGCGGACCGGGCCCGTCGGGGCCGCCGTAGCCGAGGCGCGCCTTGAGATTGAGCGGCACGCCGCGGGTGAGCCGGCGCGCCACCGCCAGCGGCGCGTACGCGGTCACGCCGGCGGCCAGCAGCGCGGTGTAGAGCGCGTAGGTCATCGCGCGGCGCCCACCAGCCCGTCCGCGGCGTCGGTGACCTGCTCGAGGGCCCGCTCCACGCGCGCGCGCGCGGCTTCGCGATCGTCGCCGCGCTTGACCTCGAGCGCCTCGCCGAACACGACCGCGCAGCGCGCGAAGGGCGCCGGCACCATGAACCGGTCCCACGAGCCGAGCCGGCGCGCGGGACGCGCGGCCACGCCCACGGGGACGATGGGCGCGCCCGTCGTCGCGGCCAGCGCGACGATGCCGCCCTGCAGCCGCCGCGCAGGGCCGCGCGGGCCGTCGGGCACCACGGCCACGTCCTCGCCGGCGCGCACGGCGCGCGCGAGCTCGCGCAGCGCCGCGGCGCCTCCGCGGGAGGACGAGCCCCGGACCACCTCGAGGCCGAAGCGGCGCGCGAAGTCGGCCATGAGCTGCCCGTCGCGGGAGCGGCTGGTGAGCACGCGCACGGCCCGGGCGCCCTCGCGCCGGCGCAGCCAGGCGTTGAGCCACGGCACGATGAGGATGCGGCCGTGCCAGACGGCGTAGATCAACGGCCGCCGCGCGCGCCAGAGCGGGCGCAGCGGCTCGACGCCGGCCGCGCGCACGCGCAGCGTGGCGCCCAGGGCGCGGACGGCCGCCGCCGCGACGATCGGGAGCATTTGTTGCAGCGGGTGCCGCGAGGCCGGCTCGGGGCGTGGGTGGCCTGCACTAGGCACGTGTGGCTCCGTTCACCAGCTCCAGCACGTGGTGCGCGGCGCGGACGCCGACGCCGGGGGCGCCGAGCTGACCCGCGAGCTCGCCGAAGGCCTCGCGCTGGCCGGCGAGCGCCGCCGGCGAATCGAGGAGGTCCAGGGCCGCGCGGCCCAGCGCCTCGCCGGTGAGCGCGCGGTTGTAGATCTCGGGGACCACGGCGCGGCCGAGCACGATGTTGGCGAGGCTGATCCACGGCACGCGCACGAGCGGCTTGAAGAGCAGCTCGGTGAGCCGCGAGAGCCGGTAGCAGACGATCATCGGCGTGCCGAGCAGCGCCGCCTCCAGCGTGGCCGTGCCCGAGGTCACGAGCAGGAGGTCGGCGGCGCGCATCACGGCGTGGGTGCGCCCGGCCACGATCGCCAGCGGCGGCCCGGCGGGGCCGTCGAGGACGCTCGCCTCCACGGTGGGCGCCTGGGCCACGAGGAACCGCGCGTCGGGATGCGCGGCCGCGATGCGGGCGGCGGCCTCGCGCATCACGGGCAGCACGCCGGCCACCTCGTGGCGGCGGCTGCCGGGCAGGAGCCCGACCACCGGCGCCGAGCCCGCGACGCCGAGCGCCTGCCGCGCGGCCTCGCGAGTCGGCGCCTCGGCGAGCGCGTCGAGGACGGGATGGCCGACGAACGCCACCGGCACGCCCGCACGCCGGTAGAGCGCCGTCTCGAACGGAAAGACGGCAAGCACGAGCGACACCACGCGGCGGATGACGCGCACGCGCCACGGGCGCCACGCCCAGATCTGCGGCGGGACGAAGTACGCGACGGCGACGCCGGCCCGTCGCGCCGCGCGGGCCAGGCGGAGGTTGAACTCGGGAAAGTCGATCACGACGAGCGCGTCGGGCCGGTCGGCCCCGCTCACCGCGGCGGCGAGCCGCCGGTAGGCGCGATAGAGCCCGGGCACACCGCCGACGGCCTCGGTGCCGCCGACGGCGGCGGCCCTCGTCACGTCGACGAGCAATTCCACGCCCTCCGCGGCCATGCGCCGGCCGCCCATGCCGTAGAGCCGCGCGCCGGGCGCGGCCGCGCGCAGGGCGCGCGCCAGCGTCGCGCCGTGCAGGTCGCCGGAGGCCTCGCCGGCGACGAGCATGATCGCGCGGGGCCGATCAGGCGCCGGCGCCACGCGTGCTCACCAGCGCGATGGACGCCGCGTCGGCGCGGCGGGCCGTCGCCTCCCGCTCGAGCACGAACACGCGCTCGGCCTCGAGGGCGACCACGGCGGCGCCGCCCTCCGCGGCCGCGTCGATCGTCTCCGGGCCGACGGCGGGCACGTCGAAGCGGAAGTCGTGCTCCCGCCCCACCCCCTTGACGATCACGGCGCCGCGGCCGCTCAGGGTCGTGCCGCGCCGGATCGCGGCCGTGGTGCCCTCGATGGCCTCCACCGCGCTCACCGCGCCGCGGCGGACGACCACCGTCTGGCCGACGCTGAGATCGGCCGCGGTGCGCGCCACGGTGAGACCGCGGCGCACGTCCGCCCACTCCTCCGCCGTCGGCGTGCGCGCGCCGAGCACGGCCTCACCGGGCAGGCCCGCGCCGAGGAACGGGCGCTGGTCGAGGAGCTCGATGCCGAGCGACCCGAGGGTGGCGAGGAGCACGCCCTTCACGTTGCCGTCGAGCAGGCCGCCCGCGCGGCGGGCCATGTCGCGGTGGGTGTCGTCCACGGCGTCGGCGCGCAGCAGGTCACCCATCCAGAACTTGCCGGAGAAGAGCACGCCCGTCACCTTCTCGGACTGCAGGGCGGCCATGACGGGCGCCATCTCGGCGATGACGGACGGGATCACGCGCGCGGCGTGCGCGCCCACCCCGTGCTCGCGCGCGAACGCGAAGGCGACGACGCGCCATCCCTGCCGTCGCGCCTCCGAGGCCATGAGCGCCGGCAGCTCGCCGGCGCCGCACATCAGTCCGAGCGACCGCTCCACGGCAGGTCCTTCGGCCACGCGATCTCGGGAACGCCGTCGCGGATCATCCGCTCGATCTCCAGCGCCATGGCCAGCGAGGTGAGGTCCTCGGCGAGGTTGAGCTCGACCTTCTCCCCCGCCTGCCGCCGCCGGTGGGCGGCGATCAGGTGCTGGATCTCGAGCTTCAAGGGATTCTCGCGGTGCACCTGGAGGTGCTCGACGAGCGAGGCGCGGGAGTAGCGAATGGCCTTGCGGCTCATCGTGAACTGCTGGTTGGCGCGGCGGTAGATGCGGATGTCCTGGTCCGTGTAGTCGAGCAGGACGTAGGCGTCGGGCATGGTGATGGCGAGCGTGCGCACCTTCTCCTCGGTGGCGCGGCTCGCGGTGATGGTGGCGATGGTGCCCGACTCGAAGCGGATCTGCACGCTGGCCACGTCGGTCACGGCGGAGTGCACGGCCGCCCCCTGGGCGGCCAGCCGCACCGGCGGGGAGTCCACGAGCCTCAGCACGATGTCGATGTCGTGGATCATGAGATCCATCACCACCGTGTCCTTCTGCACGCGGGAGGCGAAGGGGCCGAGCCGGCGCGACTCGATCAGGATCGGGGCGCGCACGATCTGGCGCAGCTCGTCCACCGCGCCGTTGAAACGCTCCACGTGGCCGACGTGCAGCACGGCGCCCGTCCGCTCCGCCACCGCGAAGAGGGCGCGCGCCTCCTCGAGGGTCGGGGCCATGGGCTTCTCCACGAGCACGCTCACGCCGGCCTCCAGCAGATCGCGCGCGACCGCGAAGTGCTGGCCGGTGGGAACGGCCACGCTGGCCACGTCCACGCGGCCGACGAGCGCGCGGTGGTCGGCGAAAACCTGCGTGTCGTACTGGCCGGCCACGGCCGCCGCCCGCGCCGCGTCGGCATCCACCACGCCGACCAGCTCGACGTCCGGCAGCTCGGCGTAGACGAGCACGTGGTACTGGCCCATGTGGCCCGTGCCCACCACCCCCGCCCGCACCTTGGCCCCGCTCGCCATCAGCCGGTGACCTCCTCGGGATCGAGCGCATCGCCGCGGAACGGCCCCACGATCCCGTGCCGCGTCGCGCCTTCGATGAACTGCAGGAGCAGCCGGATCGGTTCCGTGGCGGGCACCTCCTCGCGGATCCGCTCGACGGCGCGCGCGGGCCCGAGCCCGCTGCGATAGAGGAGGCGGAAGGCGTCCTGGAGCGCGCGCCGATCGGCGGGGGTCATGCCCGCGCGCCGCAGGCCGATCACGTTGATCGCGCGCGCGGTGGCGGGCTGGCCGTCCACCAGCACGTAGGGCGGCACGTCCGCGGTCAGCTTCGCCATGCCCCCGACGTACGCGTAGGCGCCCACGCGCGTGAAGGGCACCATGCCCGTGAGGCCGCCGATGGTGGCGCGCTCGCCGATCTCGCAGTGACCGGTGATGCCGGCGTAGTTGATGACGATCACGCCGTCGGCGAGCCGGCAGTCGTGGGCGACGTGGCTCAGGCCCATCACGAGGCAGTCGCCGCCGATCTCCGTCCAGCCCTCGGCGCGCGTCGAGCGATGCACGGTCACGTACTCGCGGATCACCGTGCCCGCGCCCACGCGCACGCCCGACGGTGTGCCCTCCTTGTACTTGAGGTCCTGGGGCGCGCCGCCCAGCACCGTGCCGTGGCCGACCTTGACGCCCGCGCCGAGCGTCACGCGCCCCTCGAGCACGACGTGATGGCCGATCTCCACGCCCGCCTCGAGAACGACCTCGGGCCCGATCACGCTGAAGGCCCCGATGCGCACGCCCGCGTCGACCCGCGCGCGCGGATCGACGATCGCGGAGGGGTGGATGGCGTCACTCATCGCGCTTGCCCCGGCGCTCGAGCTTGCCCCCGAGCGCCTCCACGGCGCGCTCCAGCGCGCGCACGCGCTGCAGCAGCTCCGGGAGCCGTGTCTCGGCGACGACGATGCGGCGCGCCGCCGCGGCGGGTCGCGCCGGCGTGCCGAAGTACTGGGCGCCGCCCTCGAGATCCGACGGCACGCCGCCCTGGGCGGCCACCATGGCGCCGTCGCCGATCGTCACGTGATCCGCCACGCCCACCTGCCCCGCCAGCACCACGCCGCGCCCGAGGGTGGACGAGCCGGAGATGCCGACCTGGGAGACGAGGATCGAGTGCTCGCCGACCTGCACGTTGTGCCCGATCTGGACGAGGTTGTCGATCTTGGTGCCGCGCCGGATGACCGTATCGCCGAAGGTGGCCCGGTCGATGGCGGTGTTGGCGCCGATCTCGACGTCGTCCTCGATGAGGACGCCGCCCGTCTGGGGGATCTTGCGATGCTGCGCGCCGTCGAAGGCGAAGCCGAAGCCGTCGGCGCCCAGCACGGCGCCCGCGTGCACGATCACGCGGCGCCCGAGCCGCACGCCCGCCAAGAGCGTCACGCGCGGGCCGAGCGTGGTGCCCTCGCCGATCTCGACCCCGGGCCCGACGTAGGTGAGCGCCCCCACGCGCGCGGCGGGGCCGATCCGCGCGCCCGCCTCGATGACGGCGAGCGGCCCCACCGCCGCCGAGGCGTCCACGCGCGCGTCGGCGGCGACGACGGCGCTCGGATGCACGCCGGGGACGAGCGGGGGCGCGGGGTGGAAGAGCTCGATGAGGGTGATCATGGCCTGCTGCGGCGCGGTCACGCGGAGGACGGGCCCGGGGAGGCTGGCCACGCCGGCGCCGGCGACGAACGCGCCCGCCCGCGAGGTCTGTGCGGCGGCGCGCCAGCGGGTGTCGGTGACGAAGGAGACGTCGTCGGGGCCCGCGCTCTCCAGCGGCGCGATCCCCCTCACCACCCGCGCAGCATCACCCTCGAGGGTGGCGCCGAGCGCCTGCGCGAGCTGGCCGAGAGTGAACTCGGCTCGGCTGACCATCCCCGCTACTTCTTCTTGCTCCCGGCATCGCGATCGTAGGCCCGGATGATCTCGTCGGTGAGGTCGGCGTCGGTGGACGCGTAGAGCACGCCCGCGTTCCGCTTCTCGACGATCATGTAGTAGTTCCTCTCCTTGCCGACCTTCTCGATGATCCCGCCGACCTCCTGCAGCACCTTCTGGAGCAGCAGGCCTTCCTTCTTCTCCAGCTCCTTCTGGTAGTCGTCGGCGGCGCGGGCCGCGTCGCGGCGCTTGCGCTCGAACTGCTCCTGTCGCTCGCGTCGCGCCTCGGCCGCCATCAGGGCGCCCTTCTTCTCGAGCTCGTCGCGGAGCTTTTCGAGCTCCTGGCGTCGGCCGTCCATGTCCTTCTGGATGGTGGCGCGCTCCTTCTCGAGCTGCTCGCGCGCGGCCACGCCGGCCGCCGAACGCGCCAGCACGCGCTGCACGTCGATGTAGCCGATCCTCGTCCCCGAGGCCGTCGCGGGGGCCGGAGCCGGAGCCTGCGCGGCCGTCCCCGAGACCAACCCCACCAACGCGGCCACCGCGATCACGGATACCACTGCTGCCTTCATCCCACCCCTCCTCAAAACGGCGAGCCCACCGAGAAATGGAAATTGCCGGACTTTTCGCCGGGACGCTTGTCGAGGTTGAGCCCATAGTCTACGCGCACCGGACCGAACGGCGATACCCAGCGGACGCCGAGGCCGGCGGCCTCGCGGGTGTCGGTGAGGTCGAATTTCGTCCGGAAGCCGTACACGTTGCCGACGTCGAAGAAGGCGGCCACGCGGAGGTCGAAGGGCAGCGGCACGATGTACTCGACGTTGCCCAGGACCTCCGTGGTGCCGCCGATGCGCGTGCCTGTCTCGTCGATCGGCGAGATCTGCCGGACCTTGAAGCTGCGGATGGAGTTCGGGCCGCCGAGGTAGAAGCGCTCGAACACGGGCAGCCGCTCGTCGCCGAAGCCGAATCCGTAACCGCCCTCGACCCGTCCGGACAGGATGTGCCCGAACCAGATGGGCTTGAAGTACGACGCGAAGATCGTGCTCTTCAGATAATGGTTGTCGCCGCCGAGCCCCGCCACTTCCGTCAGGAAGCTGAACTGTCCGCCCTTGCTGGGCGTCTGGATGCTGTCGCGGCTGTCGCGGGTGATGGCGCCCGACACCATCGAGGTGATGCGCGACCCACTCTCGTCTCGCAGGAACGAGTCGTCGGGGTTCTTGAGATCCGTGATCTCGTCGTTCGTGAGCCGGTAGCCGACGTGCCAGCGCCAGAACTCCTCGAAGGGATGGCTGGCCCGCACGCCGGCGCCGATGGTGTCGTAGTCGTACTCGACGAACTGCCGCTGGGTGCTGAAGACGTCGAATCCCGCCGAGAGGGGCCGATCGAAGAGCCAGGGCTCGGTGAAGCTGATCTGCCCCTGCTGGACGTTGGCGCCCGCCCGGATCCTCACGGCCGCGACCCAGCCGCGCCCGAGGAAGTTGTTCTGGGAGAGGTCGACGGTGCCCAGGGCGCCGTCCGCGGACGAGTAGCCGCCGCCGATGGAGAAGAGGCCGGTCGGCCGCTCCGTCACGTCCACGTTGACGACGATCTTCGTCTTGTCGGAGCCCGGGGCGGTGGTGATGTCGACCTTCTCGAAATACATCAGGTTGGTCAGGCGCTGCTTGCTGCGCTGCATCTTCTGGAGCGTGAAGATGTCGCCCTCGGCCATCTGCAGCTCGCGCCGGAGGATCTTGTCCTGGCTGCGGACGTTGCCCGCGATGTTGATGCGCTCGACGTAGACGGTGGGACCCTCGTTGATCTCGAAGACGACGCCGATGCGGTTCTCGGGCTGCATGTCCATCTTGGGATTGACCTCGGCGGAGGCGCGGCCGATGTTCGAGTAGAGGTCCTCGATGGCCTTCACGGCGTCGCGCAGCTTGCTCCGCGAGAAGACGTCTCCCGGCTTGAAGCCCACCTGGCGCCGGACCTCGCTCTCGGGCAGGAGTGTCACGCCCGTGAAGCCGAGGGAGGCGACGCGGTGCTGGGAGCCCTCCACCACCACGATGTTGATGGTCACCAGGGCCTTCTCGCGGTCCACCGACACGTCGTGCGACTCGACGCGCGCCTGAATGTAGCCGTGGTCGTTGTAGAGCTGGAGGATGCGGTCGACGTCCTCGTCGAGCTTCTGGCGCTGCACGGTGCCGCGCAGGATGTAGTACTGGCGCTCCTGCGTGACCATGGGCCGCTTGATCTCCTTGTCGGAGAGCCCCTTGTTGCCGCGGATGACGATCCGGTCGATCTTCATCTGCCGGCCTTCGTTGATCGTGAAGACGACCTTCACGTCCCCGTCCGTGAACTTCTCGATGTCCGGGGTGATCTGGACCTCGAAATAGCCCTCGCTCTCGTAGTGGTCCTTCATGCGCTCGCGCGCGCGCTGGACATCCACGGGGTTGTAGACGCTGCCGAGCTTGAGGTCGATCTTGTCCTGCAGATCGGTGGTGGAGACGGCCTTGTTGCCGACGAAGTCCACGTCGCGCACGAAGGGCCGCTCGACGACGATGAAGCTGATCTTCACGCCGCCCTCGAAGTCCTCCACCTTGAGCTGGACGTCGTCGAAGAAGCCGAGCGCGAAGACGGACCGGACGTCCTCGGAGAGCTGGGCGGGGCTGAAGGGGGCGCCGATGACGGACTTCACGCGGCCGAGGATCACCGCCTCCTGCACGCGGCGGGTGCCCTCGACGGTGAGCTCTTTGATGAGAACGGGCGGCGCCGGCTGTGCCCCCGCCTCCACGGCGAGACCGAGCACGGCCGCCAGGACGGCGACGACGACGGCAAGACGCAGGCCCCCCCCTGACGTCACCGGGTCGCTCAGGCTCGTACGAAGTGGTGCTTAGTGCTCAGCAAGCTCGAGGGGAGCGTCGGCGGCCTGGGCCTCGCGGAAGACGAATTCTCCTCCGACGATGTCCACTTCGATCCGAGCACTCTCGGGCACCTGCCCGCGCACGATGGCCTCGGCGAGCGGATCCTCGATGTGCTTCTGGATCGTCCGCCGAAGTTGGCGCGCTCCGTACTGCGGGTCGTAGCCCTTGTCCACGAGGACCGCCTCGGCGGCCGGGGTGAGGACAAGCTCGATGCCCTTCTCGGTGAGCTGCTTGTTGATCTTGTCGATCATGAGCCGGATGATCTTCTGGATGTGCGCGAGCGACAGCGCGTGGAACACGATGATGTCGTCGATCCGGTTGATGAACTCAGGCCGGAACGCCCGCTTCATCTCCTCCATCACGCGGTCCTTCATCTTCTCGTAGGTCTGGTCGTCGCCCTCCTGCATGAAGCCCGGCGTGATGCGCTTGCCGATCAGGCTCGTGCCGAGGTTCGACGTCATGATCAGGATGGTGTTCTTGAAGTCCACGACGTGGCCCAGGGAATCGGTGAGCCGCCCGTCGTCGAGGACCTGCAGCAGCATGTTGAAGACGTCGGGATGGGCCTTCTCGATCTCGTCGAAGAGCACGACGGAATAGGGCCGCCGACGGACCTTCTCGGTCAGGAACCCGCCTTCTTCGTAGCCCACGTAGCCGGGGGGCGCGCCGAGCAGCCGCGACACCGAGAACTTCTCCATGTACTCCGACATGTCGACGCGGATCAGCGCGTTCTCGTCGCCGAACAGGTATTCGGCGAGGGTGCGCGCGAGCTCGGTCTTCCCGACGCCGGTGGGGCCCAGGAAGATGAAGGAGCCGACGGGGCGCTTGGCGTCCTTGAGGCCGGCACGCGAGCGGCGGATCGCGCGCGAGACGGCCTTGACGGCGTCGTCCTGGCCGATGATCCGGCCGTGCAGCGCCTCCTCCATGCGCGCCAGCTTCTGCGACTCCTTTTCCTCCAGCTTCGCGAGGGGGATGCCCGTCCAGCGGGAGACGATGAACTCGATGTCCTCTTCACCCACGGACTGGGTGCCCTTGCCCTTGTTCTTCTCCCAGTCGCGCTTCATCTCCTCTTCGCGCCCGCGCAGGACCTTCTCCTTCTCGCGCAGCGACGCCGCCTTCTCGAACTCCTGGGCCTCGAGGTACATGTCCTTCTCGCGGATGACGCGCTCGAGCTCCTTCTCGATCTCCTTGAGCTCGGCGGGCGGCGTCAGGGCCATGAGGCGCGTGCGGGACGACGCCTCGTCGATGACGTCGATGGCCTTGTCGGGGAGCTGGCGGTCCGTGATGTAGCGGTCCGCGAGGGTCACGGCGGCGCTGATGGCCTGCTCGGTGATCTTCACCCGATGGTGCGCCTCGTACTTGTGGCGCAGGCCACGGATGATCTCGATGGCCTCCGGCACCGACGGCGCCTTCACGATGACGGGCTGGAAGCGGCGCTCCAGCGCCCCGTCCTTCTCGATGTACTTGCGGTACTCGTCGAGCGTGGTGGCGCCGATGGTCTGGATCTCGCCGCGCGAGAGCGCGGGCTTGAGCATGTTCGAGGCGTCGATGGCGCCCTCGGCGGCGCCGGCGCCGATCAGCGTGTGCAGCTCGTCGAGGAAGAGCACCACGTTCTCGGACTGGCGGATCTCCTTCATGACCGCCTTCAGCCGCTCCTCGAACTGGCCGCGATACTTCGTGCCGGCCACGAGGGCGCCGAGGTCGAGCTGCAGGAGCCGCTTGTTGGCGAGCACGTCGGGCACGTCGTGGGTGATGATCTTCTGCGCCAGCCCCTCGACGATGGCGGTCTTGCCCACGCCCGGCTCGCCGATCAGGACGGGATTGTTCTTCGTGCGCCGCGCCAGGATCTGGATGACGCGCTCGATCTCCTGCTCGCGCCCGATGACGGGATCGAGCTTGCTCTCGCGCGCGAGCTGCGTGAGGTCGCGCGCGAACTCGTCGAGCACGGGCGTCTGGGAGCGCTTCTTCGGGCGCGGGTAGTACTGGTCGCCCAGGAGGGCCAGCGTCTCCTGCCGGACCTCGTCGAGGCGGGCGCCGAGCGACTCGAGGATCTTCGCGGCGATCGACTGGCCCTCTTTCATGAGGCCCAGGAGCAGGTGCTCGGTGCCGATGTAATTGTGGCCGAGCTGGCGTGCTTCCTCGATGGACAATTCGAGTACGCGCTTGGCCTGAGGCGTGAACGGCACTTCACCGAAGGTGAGCGTCTTGGGGAAGCCGGCCAGGGCGCGCTCGACTTCCGCTTTCACCGTTTCGAGCCGGAGCCCGAGGCGCTGCAGCACGGCGGTGGCGATGCCCTCGCCGTCGCGGATCAGGCCGAGAAGAACGTGCTCCGTGCCGACGAAATCGTGCCGGAAGCGTCCCGCTTCTTCCCGAGCCAGGATGATGACCCGTCGCGCCCGTTCGGTGAACCGTTCAAACACTGGTGTCCCCCACCCCTTTTTGCAGCGATCCCGATGGCGATTTCGCTATGGCCGACGCCTAGTTAATCGGAAGTCGACCTCAGTATAGCCCGCGGCCTGGGACCCCGCTAGCCTTTTTCTTCACGAGCACTTAACCCATCGAAACGTCTATGCGAATTTGCGGCCATCCGCCGCGCCTGGCCCACGGGCCCCCGGGCGCCCGCATCCTCTAGATTGGCCTCGTCACGATCGGGGCGCGCCTTGACCCCTACGGGGCGCGCGGACTACTCTCGGGCCACCCCGAATGAAGTGTCCGGCGTGCGCGCACGACAACCCCCCCGCCATGAAGTTCTGCGGCGAGTGCGGCGCGCGGCTCGTTCTCGCGTGTCCGAGCTGCGGCGCCGCCAATCCCCCCGGTAACAAGTTCTGCGGGGAGTGCGGCCAGGCGCTCGGCGCCGCGCCCGCCGCACCCGCGCCCGCCGCCGCGGCCGCTCCCCCGGCGCCCGATCGCTTCGCGTCGCCGCAGACCTACACGCCCAAGCACCTCGCGGAGAAGATCCTCAGCACGAAGAGCGCCATCGAGGGCGAGCGCAAGCAGGTGACCGTGGTCTTCACGGACGTCTCCGGCTTCACCGCGATGTCCGAGCGGCTGGATCCGGAGGAAGTCCACGGGATCATGGACCGCGCCTTCGAGGTGATCCTCGAGGCCGTCCACCGCTACGAAGGCACGATCAACCAGTTCCTCGGCGACGGCGTGATGGCCCTCTTCGGCGCGCCCATCGCCCACGAGGACCACGCGCATCGCGCGCTGAGCGCCGCCCTCGCGATCCAGGAGGGGCTTGCGCCGCTTCGCGCCGACGTGCGGCGCGCGCACAACGCCGAATTCCGGATGCGGATCGGTGTCAACACCGGGCTCGTGGTGGTCGGCGCCATCGGGCGCGACCTGCGCATGGACTACACGGCCGTCGGCGACACGACCAACCTCGCCGCGCGCATGCTCGCGCTGGCCCAGCCGGGCCAGATCATGACCACCGCCCACACGCACCGGCTCACCGAGGGCTTCTTCGTCGTCGAGGACCTCGGCGACTTCTCCGTCAAGGGCAAGAGCGAGCCGGTGCGCGGCTACGCCGTGCAGAGCGAGATCCGCGGGCGGACGCGGCTCGAGGTCTCCCGCGTGCGCGGCCTCACGCCGCTGCACGGACGCGAGGCCGAGTTGCGCGCGCTGCGCGCGGCGTGGGAGCGCGCGGCGGCGGGCGCGGGCGGCGCGCTGCTCGTGGCCGGCGACCCGGGCGTGGGCAAGTCGCGCCTGCTCTACGAGTTCGTGCGCGGGATCGAGGGCGGGGCCGGCCACCGCGAGCTTGAGGCCACGTGCGTCTCCTACGGACGGGCCATCCCCTACCACCCGATCCTCGACCTCGTGCGCCGCGACCTCGGGCTGCTGGACGGCGTCGACGACGCCGCCGTGCGCGACGCGTGCGCGACACGGCTCACCGAGGTCGGGCTCGAGGCCGACGCCGACGCCGTCACGCTCCTCGCGCACTTCGTCGGCGTCACCGCCCCCGAGGACTTCCTCACGCGGCTGGGCGCCCAGCTCAGGGAGCGCACCCTCGCGCTCCTGTGCCAGCTCTTGACGCGGGCGAGCGCGCTGGAGCCTCTGCTCGTCATCGTCGAGAACGTCCACTGGAGCGACCCGTCCTCGGAAGAGTTCCTGCGCACGCTGGTGCCCGCCATCGCCGCGCACCCCGTGCTCCTCGTGCTCACCACGCGCCCGGAGGCCGTCGCGCAGTGGTCCTTGCCCTCCGTCGAGACCGTCCTGGTGGGCGGACTCGGGCTCGCGGAGAGCGAGGGCATGATCTGCGGCCTGCTCGATGCCACGCGCGTGGCGCGGCCGCTCCTCGACGTGCTGGTGGCCAAGAGCGAGGGCAATCCGCTCTACGTGGAGGAGATCCTGCGCCAGCTCCAGGAGACGGGCGGCGTGGTGGTGGAGCACGGCGAGGCGCGGCTGAGCCGCCCCGACGTGACGGTGCCGGAGACGGTGCGCGACATCATCGCCGCGCGCGTGGACCGCCTCGACGAGGCGCTCAAGCAGACGCTCCAGGGCGCGGCGGTCGTGGGCAGGCAATTCGGCGCCCCGCTGCTCGCCCGCCTGTTCGAGGGCGACGAGCCCCGCGTGCTCAAGCACCTCGCGAACCTCCAGTCGCGCGACTTCGTGTTCCTGCTCGAGCAGCTCCTCTACAGCTTCAAGCACGCGCTGACCCAGGAGGTCGTCTACGCGGGCCTGCTCGAGCGGCGGCGCCGCGTCTACCACGCGATGGTCGGGGCGGGCCTGGAGGAGCTCTACGGCGACCGGCTCGACGACGTCGTCGAGATCCTCGCCCACCACTACGGGCGCAGCGCCGAGCAGGAAAAGGCCGTCGACTACGCGATCCTGGCCGGCGAGAAGGCACAGAAGCGCTGGGCGAACATGGAGGCGCTCACCCACTTCGAGTCCGCGCTCAAGCGCCTGGACACGATGGAGGACTCCGAGGCGAACCGGCGCCGCCGCATCGACGCCGTGCTCAAGCAGGCCGAGACGAAGTTCGCGCTCGGCCGACACGCGGAGGAGATCAGCGCGCTGGAAGGCATCAAGGAGATCGTGGAGACTTCCGCGGATCCGCCCCGGCGCGCGGCCTGGTACTACTGGGCCGGGTTCCTCCACAGCCTCACCGGCGCGCCCGCGCACGTCTCCATCGAGTACTGCGAGCGCGCCTCCGAGATCGCCGACGAGGGCGGCTTCACCGAGCTCCGGGCCTACGCCGAGTCCTGCCTCGCCCACGTCTACCTCGTCGCCGGGCAGCTCCACGACGGCCTGAAGGCCGGCGAGGTGGCGCTGGAGGTCTTCGAGGCGCGCGGCAACCTCTGGTGGGCCTGCCGCACGCTCTGGGCGCTGCTGCCGCTGACCAACGCCCTCGGTGACTGGGACCGCGCCCTCACCTACTGCGAGCGCGCCATCGAGCACGCCACCGCCGTCGACGACGTCCGCCTGCGCGTGGTGGCCCACCTGCGGCGCGCCATCACCGATGCGTACCGCGGCGAGCTGCCCGGCGCGCTCGCGGCATGCGAGCGCGCGGAGGCGCTGTCACCGGGGCCCTTCGACGCCGCCATGCTCAAGGCGGCCCGCGCCTTCGCGCTCGTGCGCGGCGCCGACGTCGCGCGCGGGATCGCCGAGCTGGAAGAGGTCATGGCGTGGTTCGACCGCTCGAGCCTGAAGTACACGCGGTCGTTCCCCGCCCTGTGGCTGGCCGAGGCCTACGTGCGGCAGGGCCAGGCCGAGCGCGCCTGCCACCTGGCGGAGGACGTGCTCGAATCCGCGCGCGAGCGCGGCTATCACCACGTCGAGGGCATCGCCGAGCGCACGCTCGGCGAGGCGCTCTTCGCCCACCACGGCCACGACTCCGGCCATCTCGACGCGGCGGCCGCCACGCTGGGGGAGATCGGCGCCCGGAACGAGCTTGCCCGCACCTACGTCGCGATGGCGCGCCGCGCGCAGGCGAGCGGCGACGCGGTCGAGGCGCGGCGGCTCCACGGGCGCGCGCTTCAGCTCTACGAGGAGTGCGGCACGCTCGACGAACCGCCACGCGTGCGCGCCGCGCTGGAGGCCCTGCCGCCCGCCTAGTACGCCTCGACGAAGCGCTGGCGGCGGACGTCGGCGGCGCCGAAGACCGTGCCGTGCGCGGCGTCGTGGCCGGCCAGCGCGGTGCCGCTGTCCACGCCGAACGGCCCCACGACGCGGAGGACGTGACCGCGGCGCTCCAGCGCCTGCCGCACGGGCTCCGGGATGCGGTCTTCCACCTCGAGCACGCCGGCCACGAAGCGATGCTGGCCGAAGCTCTCGACGTACTGCAGCGAGTTGAAGCGTGGCGCCTCGATGGCGGCCTGCGGGCGCATGCCGAAGACGGCGAGGTTCAGGATGAGCTGCAGCGCCTGCTGGTCCTGGCTGTCGCCGCCCGGGCTACTGAAGGCCAGCCACGGCTTGCCGTCGCGCAGGATCACCGTCGGCGTCAGCGTCGTGCGCGGGCGCTTGCGCGGTGCCACGACGTTGGGATGCCCGTCGTCGAGCACGAAGGCCTGCATGCGGTTGCCGAGCGGCACGCCGGTGTCGCCCGCGATGAACGTCCCGCCCGTAAACCAGGCGGAGGACGGTGAGGCGGAGAAGAGGTTGCCGGCCGCGTCGGCGGCGTTGATGGTCGTGGTATCGGGTGAGGGCCAGATCGAGTGCGCGGCGGCGACGCGCGGCGCTCTCAGCGGGCCGCGGCCCTGGCGCGGGGCGCCCGGCTCGAACCGCCACGGGTCGCCCGGCCGCTGCGTGTTGTTCGCCGCCGCGGGATCGATCAGCTTGCGGCGCTCGGCGGCGTACGCCGGCGACAGCAGGCCCCCGCGCGGTACCTTCGCCGCGTCGGGATCGCCGTAGAACGCGTCCCGGTCGGCCAGCGCGAGCTTCAGCGCTTCGGTGACGGTGTGGATGTACTCCGGCGAGTTGTGGCCGATCCGGACCAGGTCCACGCCCTCCAGGAGGGCGAGCGCCTGCAACAGCACGGGGCCCTGCCCCCAGAAGTCCGTCTTGAGGACCTCGAAGGTCCCCAGCGGCGTCCGCAGCGCGCCGCGCGTCGGCGTCTCGACGCGGCCGCGGTAGGACGCCAGATCGGCCGCGGTCATGAGCCCGCCCTCGTCCTGCACGGCCTTCGCGATCCGCTGCGCGATGTCGCCGCGATAGAAGCGGTCGCGCGCGGCGTAGATCGCGTCCTTGCGGCCCCGCGCGCGGTGCCGCGCCTCCTCCTCGACGAGGGCCCGCAGCGTCCGCGCAAGATTCTCCTGGCGGAAGAGGGCGCCGACCTTCGGCACCTGGCCGCCGGGCACGTACACCCGCTCCGCGCTCTCCCAGATCATCTGCTCGAGGTTCCGGCCGAGATGGAGCGCGAGGATGTCGTACCAGGGGAAGCCGTCCGCGAGGGCGATGGCGGGGGCGAGCACGTCGCCGAGCGACAGCGTGCCGTACTCCGCGAGGGTCATGGCGAGCGCGTCCACGACGGCGGGAATCGCTCCGGCGGAGGGTCCGTTGGCCGGAATTCCGCCCCGGGCCCGGAAGAAGTCGCGCGTGGCCCCGGCGGGCGCCCAGCCCTGGCCGTTGATCACGACGACCTCGCGGCGGCCCGCGTGGTAGAGGACGATCGGCACCTCGCCGCCGAGCCCGAAGTGCGAGATCTCGGTCACGGCGGCCGCGAACACCGCAGCGACGCCGGCGTCCACCGCCGTGCCCCCGCGGGACAACACCTGCAACCCTGCCTGCGTCGCGAAGTTCCGTCCGGCCGTCACGACCCCGTGGCGTCCGGCGACCTCCGCGCGGTAGGTGCTCGAGCCCTGGATCGACTCCCGCCGCATGCCCACCGCTTCGACGCCAAAGGCGAGGAGGAGCCCGGCCATGAGGCCCAGCGCCACCAGGGCGCCGAGCCGCAGCGCCCTACCCGACTTCATGCCTCACTGCCACCTCATGCCGGCAGTTAATTTACAAGGTGGATCCTCGCGTGGAAGCTGAGGATTCCTGGCCCGACGACGGCGGCGTGGCTGCCGTCCACCGGGGGGGTGCAGACCGCGTGATCGTACGAGGTGATCGCCGCGTTGCCGCCGTTGGCGAACACGCCCGTGAGGCCGACCCGGGTGAGCACGTCGGCGAGGATCGCGTCCGGGACGAACACGTTCAGCGGCACGTGCCGGACGTTCGGAACGCTCAGGAACCGCTGATCCATCACGGCCGGCGACGTATCGCAGCCGAAGGACGCTACCGAGAAGCCTTCCGGCACGGCGAAGAACGCCGAAGCCGACGCGCCGCCGCGGGTCACGCGGATGCTGGCCCGCCGCGCGGTGGGCGTCGTGTCGTGCGGGTCCACCACGATGTGGGCGTTGACGGCCGCCGGCAACACCGTGGTGAAGCCCGATCCGCTGAAGCCGCCGCCGCCCGCGAGCAACGGCGCCAGCGCGAACAGCACGAGGACTGTCTTGAGCCGCTCGTTCATCTTCCTCCTCCTTTGCACCACTCGGCTAATTCCCCTGATCGTGCGGCACCGTGACAGTGGCGGCGCACGTCTGGGTGTTACCGGCCTGATCGAGGCCCTGGTACGTCAGCGTGTAGACGCGTCCATTGCCGCTGGGATCGCGCTCGGCGCGGAGCGAGCCCCTGACGCTCGCCGTGCCGGGCACGAATCCCTGGATGTCGTTCGGGACGTCGCCGCCGCCGAGCCCGGAATCCCGCTCGCTCGAGGTGACGCTCATGAGCTTGAACCCCGCCGGCCCCGAGAGCGTGTCGGCGACGTTGACGGTCGCGGTGATCGGGATCAGCCGGCGGGTCGGTGGCCACAGCCGGTTGGGGCTGACGCTGCACGTCACGGTGGGCGCGGTCCGGTCGATCTTCACGGCCGGGGACGTGACGGCGGCCAGGTTGTCGGCGTTGTCGGTCGTCGTGACGGTCCCCGTCACCGACGCGCCCTCCGCGCTCAGCACCACGGTGCCGTTCGCCGCCGGAATGCCGGTCGGCGTCACGGCGACGGTGGCCACACCCGACGTGGTGTCGGTCACCGTGAACGGGATCGTCACGGTGCCCGTGTTCCACCCCGCGCTGTTGGGCGCAGGGCTCGGGGCGCCGAAGGCGACGGACGGCGTCGTCTTGTCGATCCGGACGATGATCGGCGGCGGCGCGGTCTCCTGGACGCCGGCGTTGCTGGTGGCGAACCACGTCACGCTGTTCACCCCCTCCGTGGCGATCACGACCGACGCCGTCGCGCCGGGATAGACCGTCTCGACGCCGTTCACGATGGCCGTGATCGACCGCGCGCCGCCGCCGCCCGTCGCCGTCAGCGTGAGGGTGACGTCCTGCCGGCTCCAGCCGTTGGCGTTCGGCGCCGGGCTCTGCGCCGTGAGCACGGTCGTGGGCGGCGCGGCGGCGCCGATGCCGAACTCCAGCGTGTTGGAGACCACGGCGACTTCCCCGTTGTCCGGGTCGAAGAGGTTGATGAGCGGCTGGGTCCCGAAGCCGCGGCAGCCGGTGAAGAGCGCGGGCGGCGAGGCCGAGAAGAGGCGGAAGCTCGCCTGCACGGCATAGGAATCCTGCTGCCGGAGGTCGTAGGCCGTACGCGCGTCGTCGAGGGTGTACTCCACGACGGTGCCGGCCGAGATCACCTCGGCGGGGAACACCGCGAGCGGCGGGCTCTGGCGCACGCCGTTGACGCTCCGGCAGTAGCGCTCGTTGATGTGGGCGATCGTCTCCGTGGTGTTCCCGATGGTGACGCCGCCCCGCGTGAAGAAGAGCCGCCGCATGTAGTCCGTGGTCCGCGTGCCCTCGAGCGTGATAAAGTCGCCCGGCCCGCAGAAGCGCAGCTGGAGCACGAGCGTCAGCTTCGGCGTGACGCCCGGGGTCGAGCTGTACACGAGGTCCGCCGGCACCGGGTCCTTGAACCGGAGCGAGGCTTTCACACCGGTCTCCCCGAGCGCGCACACCTGCGCCTCCACGGCCCCGGGGCTGCCGACCACCGCCGCGGCGCCGAGCGCCAGCGCCAGCGCCGCCATCCGCGCCATCGCCGTCATCGCCTCTCTCACTGCTGGCCCCTGTTGTGGATCATGATCTTCGACGCCGAGCCGGGCGCGAAGATATCGGCGCGCGTGCCCCAGATGAGGTTGAACGCGGCCATGGCGTCCGGGTTCAGCGGGTCGTTGCTGTGGTCGCCGATGCCGACCATGTGCCCCATCTCGTGCGTCACGAGCTGGCGCACGACCTGGCGCCTGGTCGCCTGCTCACCCGGCGCCGAGTCCGCGTGCGGGTCGCACCGCGCCAGGAGCGACGGGTCGTCGGCGAGCGGCGCCTCGACGCAGCCGTCGCCGTTGATGTCGAGCGGGCTCATGTCGCGCGCGAAGCTGTTGCGGTCGTAGGCATCGCCCCTGAGCCGCAGCGTGGCCACGCCGTTGCCGTCCGTCTCGGTCACGAACGACTCACCGGGATCCAGGATGCCGTTGTCGCTCGTCAGGTCGCGCACGCCGACCACGACCTGGAAGTCGCCGACCTCCTCGTAGGGCGGCAGCATCGGGATCACGTGGCCGTGCGCGTCGG
>DASYTM010000099.1:0-21810 GCA_036002345.1 Candidatus Methylomirabilota bacterium
AAGCCGAGGACCTCCTTCTCGAAGGCCAGGCGCTGATCGCCGTCCCACTCCGGCACCACCCCGGCGGGCTCGTTCTTCGGCCGGGGGGCGGCCTCGGGCAGGAGATCGAAGAAGGAGCCCTGGCCCTCCGCGCGGTCCCGCTGTTGGCGCTGACCGCTCTCGAGGGCGGCGTCGGCGAGGGTCAGCAAGTGCGCGCGCGGCAGCTTGAGGGAGTCGAACGCGCCCGCCTTGATGAGACTCTCGATCACCCGCCGGTTGACGAGCCGCAGGTCCACGCGGGCGCAGAAGTCCTCGAGGCCCTGGAACGAGCCGTCCGTCCGACGGGTACGGAGGATCGACTCCATGGCCGCCTCGCCGACGTTCTTGATCGCGGCCAGCCCGAAGCGGATCGTGTCCCCGGCCACGCTGAACTGCACGGCGGAGACGTTGACATCGGGCGGCTGGACCTCGATGCCCATGGCCCGGCACTCCTCGATGTACTTCACGATCTTGTCGGTGTCGCCCATTTCCGAGGTCAACAGCGCGGCCATGAACTCGACGGGATAGTTCGCCTTGAAGTACGCCGTCTGGTAGGCGACGAGCGCGTAGGCCGCGGCATGCGAGTTATGGACGGCGATCCCGTTGGCGATGAAGCTGTGGGCGCCGGGGACTTCGATGTCGTAGGTGGGCTCGATGCCTTCCAACGTGAACGATGCCGGCGCCGTCCAGGCGATCGGTACGTCGACTACTGCCGTCGCACCGCGCCCCGTCGTCCTCGTGACGCCAGCGTGTCGCACATCGAGTACGGCGACACTGTCGTCCGGCCGGAGATCCTCGGCGTTGACCCAACCCCGGTGCGTGAAGACAGGATGGTCCGGCGTACACCGCACGCTCAAGCCATTGTCGAGCACGAGCCGTCCAACGCGTCGTAGCCCGCTCGGAGTCGTGCGACGCGCACGATGCGGTCCGTCCTTGGTGAGCACCATGTCGCCGTCGCCGATCTCGACGATCGGCTTGCGCGTCCCGTCAGCCATCTCGACGAGCGTATCTCCTGAGACACACTTGTTGAAGCCGTAGCCCGCGAACTTCTCCATCAACTCCCAGACGCGCTCGGCCTTGTTCGCGGGGGTGCCACGATCGGCGCAGCCCGCGATGAACTTGTCGCGCTGCTTGGCCATGAGCTCGCGGTCCTTCTTGCCCATGGCGCGGCGGAGGGTGTCCGCCTCGCCCATGGTGAAGCCCGCCATCTCGGAGGCGATCTGCATGATCTGCTCCTGGTACACCATGATGCCGTACGTCTCCCGCGTGAATTTCTCCATGGCGGGATGCTCGTACGCCACCTTGGCCCGGCCGTGGCGGCGATTGATGAAATCGGGGATCAGCTCCATCGGGCCCGGGCGGTAGAGCGAGACCATCGCGATCACGTCCTCGAGCTTCTCCGGCTTGAGGCCGCGCAGCGCTTCGCGCATCCCCGAGGACTCCAGCTGGAACACGCCGAAGGTCTTGGCCTCGCTGAGAAGCGTGTAGGCCTTGACGTCGTCGAGGGGCAGGGCGTCGAAGTCGATCTCGATCCCGCGCGACTCCTTCAGGAGCTTGGCGGTGTTGGCGAGCACCGTCAGCGTGCGCAGGCCGAGGAAGTCCATCTTGAGCAGGCCGAGCTTCTCGATCGGCCCCATCGCGTAGCCGGTGATCAGCTCCGGCCGCTTGGGGTCCTTGTAGAGCGGCACGTGGTCGTGGAGGGGGTCGTCGGAGATGACGACGGCGGAGGCGTGCACGGAGGCGTGGCGCGTGCAGCCCTCCAGCGTGCGCGCGATGGCCCACAGCTCGGCGACGTTCTCCTGTCCCTTCACCATGTCGGCCAGCGGCGGCGACTTCTGGTAGGCGTCGTCCAGCGTGATGTTGAGCGGGAAGTTCGGCACCAGCTTGGCGATCCGGTCCACGTCGGCGTAGGTCATGCCGAGCACCCGGCCCACGTCGCGGATGGCGGCCTTGGCCCCCAGCGTGCCGAAGGTGATGATGTGCGCGACCCGGTCGCGCCCGTACTTGTCGGCGACGTAGCGGATGACCTCGTCGCGCCGGTCGTCGGCGAAGTCGATGTCCATGTCGGGCATCGAGATCCGCTCGGGATTCAGGAACCGCTCGAAGAGCAGGCTGTAGCGCATCGGATCGATGTTGGTGATGCCGAGGCAGTAGGCGACGAGCGAGCCCGCGGACGAGCCGCGCCCCGGTCCCACCGCGATCCCGTGCTCGCGGGCGAAGTGGATGAAGTCCCACACGACCAGGAAGTAGCCCGCGAAGCCCATCTTCTCGATGACGCCCAGCTCGTGATTCAGCCGGGCCTCGATGGCGTCGCCCGGGCTCGCCCCGTACCGCTTGCGCAGCCCGTCGCGGGCCAGCTGCTGCAGATACGTCTCCAGGGTGTGGCCCTCCGGCACGACGTACTTGGGCAGGTGGAAGCGATTGAAGTCGAGCGTGAGGTTGCAGCGCTCGGCCACCGCGAGCGTGTTGCGGCACGCGTCGGGCACGTCGGCGAAGACGAGCGCCATCTCCTCCGCCGACTTCACGTAGAACTCCTCGGTCGAGAACTTCCAACGATTCGGGTCCGCGAGCGTGGAGCCCGTCTGGATGCAGAGGAGCGCCTCGTGGGCGCGCCCGTGGCCGGCTTCCAGGTAGTGCGAGTCGTTGGTGCCGACGATCGGCGCGCCGATGGCCCGGGCGATCTCGAGCGTGTCGGCGGTGACGCGCGCCTGCTCCGGAATGCCGTGGGCCTGGATCTCCATGAAGTAGTGGTCGCGGCCGAAGACCTCCTGGTACCAGCCCGCGGTCTGACGCGCTTTCGCCGGATCCCCCGCGGAGAGCGCGCGCGAGACTTCCGAGTTGAGGCAGCCCGACAGCACGAGCAGCCCGTCGGCGTGCCGCGCCAGGAGCTCGCGGTCCACACGGGGCTTGTAGTAGAAGCCCTCCAGGTAGGCCGTCGAGACGAGCTTGATGAGGTTCTTGTAGCCCGCGAAATCGCGCACGAGCACCGTGAGGTGGTTGGCGCCCTCGTAGCCGCCGTCCTGCGAGCCGCGCTCGGTGTGCTTGCCCGGCGCCACGTAGAGCTCGCAGCCCAGGATCGGCTTGATCCCCGCCTTCTGGGCGGCGAGATAGAAGTCGACCGCGCCGAAGAGGTTGCCGTGGTCGGTGAGCGCGATGGCCGGGAACTTGAGGTCCTTGGCCTTCTTGACGAGCTTCTCGAGCTGGGCGGCGCCGTCGAGAAGGCTGTACTCCGAGTGGACGTGCAGGTGGACGAACTCGGCGTGCTGCACGACGGAGCGGTTACTCGAGCTCGATGGTGGCGGGCGGCTTGTTGGTGACGTCGTAGAGCACGGCGTCCACGCCGTCGAGGGCGCCGAGCGCCGTGGCCAGCTCCGTCACCACCGGCGCCGGCAGCCGCGCGAAATCCGCGGTCATGCCGTCGCGCGAGTTCACCGGGCGGAGCACGATCGTCTCGCGGCCCGGTCCCGAACCGAGCGGCAGCATGGCCACCGGCATCTGCCAGATCGCGTCGTACAGGCCGCGGGCGCGCACGATCCGGGTGACCAGCGCGTCGGCCGCGCGCAGGAGCGCGATCCGCTCCGGCGTCAGCATGGCGGGATGGATGGCCAGCCGCCCGAACGGAGCCCCCGCCCGCTGGAACACGACCACGGCCACGCGGTTGATCGCGCGGTGCTCGTTGGTCACGCGGCGCGCGAAGGCGCCGGCGGCCTCGGCGTCGCCGACGCCGCTCACGGCCAGGAGCTGCGAGTACGAGCGCTCGTCGCCCTGCACGCCGACGGTGCGCACGGGCACGTTCCAGCCCTCGACGCCCGGCGGCAGCGCGATCGCGGCCGGCTCCACCGCCGCGCGCGTCTCGGCGGCGAGGCAGCGCACGGCCAGGCCCGGGCCGGGGAACGGATGCCGCCACACGACGTCGTGAGGCAGCCCCAGCTCCTCGCCGAGCACGCGCACCTCGTCCTTGTAGAAGTCCACGAGCGGCTCGATGACGCGGCCGGCGTCGATGAGCGCCTGGATCTTCGCCACGCGGTTGTGATGGGTCTTGATCTTCGCGGCGTGGCGGGCCCCGCCCGACTCGATGGTGTCGGGGTAGATCGTCCCCTGCCCGAGGAGCCACTCGTCCTCGCGGAGACCGAGCTTGGCGAACTCGTCCTCCTGCACGGCGATGAAGGTCTCCCCGATCACCGCGCGCTTGTCCTCGGGATGGGTCACGCCGCGCAGACGGCCGAAGAAGTCAGCGCTGCGATCCGCGAGCTTCACCGCGTGCTCGCCGACGGCCGTCTTCAGATACTGCATGGCTTCGGCGTCGCCCTCGCGCATGAAGCCCGTGTCCACGTACAGGCCGAGCACGCGGTCGCGGCCGAGGGCTTTCGCGCACAGCGAGAACGCCACGGTCGAGTCCACGCCGCCGCTGATGAGGAAGAAGACCT
Organism: Candidatus Methylomirabilota bacterium; assembly: GCA_036002345.1. Taxonomy (GTDB): domain Bacteria; phylum Methylomirabilota; class Methylomirabilia; order Rokubacteriales; family CSP1-6; genus AR12. Next base: position 4,446 of record DASYTM010000099.1, read on the forward strand.
TCTTGCGATCGCCGGCCGTCCGCTTGATGTCGGCGATCACCTGCTCGACACGGGCGCGCGGATCCCAGTCCTGGCGGCAGCCGCACACGTCGAAGACGAAGGTCCGGTAGATCTCCGTCCCGTGCTCGGTGTGCACGACCTCGGGATGGAACTGGAGGCCGTAGAATTTTCGACCCCGGTCCTCCATCGCGGCGATCTTGCAGTCTTCCGTTTCACCGACAGCCTTGAAGCCCGGCGGGACGTCGACGACGGTGTCGCCGTGGCTCATCCAGACCGTGAACACGCGCGAGCTCGAACCGGGCGCGGGCGAAATCTTCTGGAACAGCTCACAGTCGCCCGCCTCCAGCGTGGCCTTGCCGTATTCCTTCGTCGTGCCCGCCGACACCAGAGCCTGACCGCGCGCGAGATCCCGCGCGAGCAGCTGGTGGCCGTAGCAGATGCCGAGGACGGGCACGCCGAGGTCGTAGATCGCGCGGTCCACCGACGGGCTGGTGGCCTCGGTGACGCTGGCCGGCCCGCCGGAGATGATGATCCCGCGCGCGCCGGAGAGCTCGGCGGCGGGCTTGCTGACGTCGGCGACGACGGCGTGGACGCCCAGCTCGCGGATGCGGCGGGCGATCAGGTGGCAGTACTGGCCACCCGCGTTGAGGACGACGATCTGGTTCACGGGCGGCGCGGCCCTAGCGCGGCCGCCCCAGCTTCTGGGCCTGCTGGAAGACCTTGCCCTCGGTCTTGATGGTCGGCGCGATGATCAGCTCGGTCTGCTGGAGCTCGCGGATCGACTGGGCGCCCACCGAGCCCATGCAGGTACGGATGGCGCCGACGAGATTGAGCGTGCCGTCCTCGGTGAAGGCGGGCCCGAAGAGGATCTGCTCCAGCGAGCCCGCGATGCCCACGCGGATGCGCGTGCCGCGCGGCAGGTTCGCGTGCGGCGTGGCCATGCCCCAGTGGTAGCCGCGGCCGGGCGCCTCGGTGGCGCGCGCGAATGCGGAGCCGATCATGACCGCGTCGGCGCCGGAGGCGAAGGCCTTGCACACGTCGCCGCCCGTCGTCATGCCGCCGTCGGTGATGACCGGCACGTAGCGGCCCGTCTTCTTGTAGTGGAAGTCGCGCGCGGCGGCGGCGTCCGCGGTCGCCGTGACTTGCGGAACGCCCAGCCCGAGGACCTCGCGGCTCGTGCACGCCGCGCCCGGGCCCACGCCGATGAGCAGCGCGTCGGCGCCGACCTCCATCAGCTCCAGGCACGCCTCGTAGGTCACGACGTTGCCGATCACGAGCGGGATGGCAAGCTGCTTCTTGAGCTTGCGCAGATCCACCGGCGTGTACTCGGTGGCGATGTGGCGCGCCGTGGTCACCGTGGACTGCACGACGAAGATGTCGGCTCCGGCCTCCTGCGCGATCTGGCCGAAGCGCTCGGCGCGCTGCGGGATCGACGATACGACGGCGGGGCCGCCGCCCTTCTTGATCTCGCGGATGCGCTGGTGGATCAGCTCTTCCTTGATCGGCTCGCTGTAGATCGACTGGATGATCTTGGTGGCTTCTTCCTGGCTGGCGGAGACGATCCGGTCGAGCACGTCGTCGGGATTGGCGTAACGGGAGAACACGCCCTCGAGGTTCAGGACGGCGAGGCCGCCATGGCGGCCCATCTCGATGGCCAGCTTGGGCCCGACCACGCCGTCCATGGCCGCGGCGATGATGGGCATGCTGTACCGGTGGCCGCAGAGCTCCCACGAGATGTCGACTTCGTTGGGATTGACGGTCAGGCTACCCGGGACGAGCGCGATGTCATCGAAGCCGTATGCCGCCCTGGCCTTGCGCCCCCGGCCGACCCACATCCCCATGGCGTTTTCTCCCGGCTGACGTTGCGGTGCCCGCCGGCCCCGATCCCCATATATAGGGGATCCCCGGCCCTTCAATCACTAGGTTTGGTGCAGTATAGCGGCCGGGCCGGCGGGCGTCAAGGCGCGGGCCGCGTCAGCGCGCTCGTGCGCGTTCCCACAAGATGCGGAGCCCCTCGAGGCCCAGGTCGTCGTTCACCGTGTCGAGGGTGCGGGCCACGCCGGCGATGAGCCGGGCGTTGCCGCCCGTCGCGATCACCTTGGGCGTGCCCCCCATCTCCGCTTTCATGCGGTCCACGAGGCCGTCCACCAGGCCGGCGTAGCCGTAGACCACCCCCGACTGGATGTTGGTGACGGTGTTGCGGCCGATGGCGTCCTTCGGCCGCACCAGCTCGACGCGGAAGAGGCGCGCGGCGCGCGCCACGAGGGCCTCGGTGGAGATCGCGATGCCGGGGGCGATGGCGCCGCCGATGAACTCGCCGGCCGCGCTCACGCAGTCGAAGCGCGTGGTGGTGCCGAGGTCCACCACGATGACGGGCGCCCCGTAGAGCTCGACGGCGGCCATGCACATGGTCACGCGGTCGGCGCCCACCTCGCGCGGGTTGTCCACGGCGAGCGGCATCGTCTCGCCCACGCCCGGCTCCACGGTGTACGGCGCGATCTTGAAGTACTTCTCGCTCATCCACTCCAGCGTCTGCTGGATCGGCGGCACCACGTTGGAGATCGCGACGCCGTCGATCCGCGCGGGCTCGAGCCCCCGCGCGCGCAGGAGCGTCTCGATGAAGAGGCCGTACTCGTCGGCGGTCTGCTCGCGGCGTGTCGTGAGCCGCCACGAGACGTCCAGCCGGTTGCCGTCGTAGACGCCGACCTTGGTGTTGGTGTTGCCGACCTCGATCACGAGCAGCATGTCAGACGACCTCCAGCTCGCCGGCCACGACGCGATGCCGGCGCTCGCCGTCCTCCAGCACCAGCGCGCCGTCGGCATCGAGATCCACGGCCACGCCGGTGAGACCGTCCACCGAGACGCGGCGGCCGATGGTGTCGGCCAGCGCGAGCCAGCGCTGGCGCACGGGTTCCAGGCCCTCGGCCTCGAGGCGCGCCCGCCAGCCATCGAAGGCCTCGAGCAGGGCGGCCAGCGCGGCGTCGCGCTCGATCAGCCGGCCGGTCTCGAGCACGACCGACGTCGCGCGCGCGGCGAGTCCCGCGGGAAACGCCCGCTGGCCGAGGTTGACGCCGATGCCGACCGCGATCACGCCGTCCCCCCCGCCCGCCGGCAGCCGGCTCTCCAGGAGGATGCCCGCGATCTTGCGCCCGCCCACGAGGACGTCGTTCGGCCACTTGAGGCGGGCGCCGAGGCCGGCGACCCGAGCGAGCGCGTCGGCGACGGCGAGCGCGCTGGCGAGCGAGTAGCCGCCCCAGCGCTCGGGCGTGCCCCGCGGCCGAACGAGGATCGACGTCAGGAGGCTCGTGCCCGCCGGCGCGTCCCAGGCGCGCCCGCGCCGGCCGCGGCCGGCGGCCTGGTAGTCGGTGACGACGACGGTGCGGTCGGCCGCGCCCTGGGCGGCAAGGTCGAAGGCGATGGCCTGGGTGGAGTCCACGCGCGGCAGGTGGACGATGGTCATCCCACCCACGCCAGGCTGGCCACGAGCTTGTCGCGCAGCGCTTCGTGCGCGGCCACCTTCTCGCGCTCCTTCTCGACGATGTCGGCGGGCGCGCGCTCGGCGAACTCCGGGCGCGCGAGCTTGGCGCGGCCGAAGGCGATGGTCTCGTCGGCGCGCCGAATCTCCTTCTCCAGGCGCTGGCGCTCGGCGGCGAGGTCCACGATACCCTCCAGCCCCACGTAGATCTCGGTGGCGCCGACCACGCCGAGCGCGGACGACGGCGGGCGGGTGGCCTGCGGGTCGATGGTGCACGCGGCGCGCGCCAGCGACTCGACGAGCGGCGCGTGCGCGCGCAGGAGCGCCACGTGCGCGCCGGCGGCCTTGACGGTGGCCGCGAGCGTGACGCCGGGCGGCACGCGCATCTCGCCGCGGATCGCGCGGATGGCCGTGACCACGCCCATCACCACCGCCATCTCCCGCTCGGCGGCGCGGTCCACCAGGCGCCGCGACGCCCTGGGATACGGCGCGATCATGATCGAGTCGCCCTCGTGCGGCAGGCGCTGCCAGATCTCCTCGGTGATGAACGGCATGAACGGATGCAGCAGGCGCAGCGTGCTCTCCAGCGTGGTCACGAGCGCGTGCTGGGTGGCGAGCCGCCGCGCGGGGTCGGCGGTCTGGTAGAGGGCGACCTTGGCGATCTCGAGGTACCAGTCGCAGAGCTCGCTCCACACGAACTGGTAGAGCGTGGCCGCCGCGTCGCTGAAGCGGTAGGTGTCCAGGGCGGCGCGCACGTCGCTGACTGTCGCGGCCAGCCGGCTCGCGAGCCAGCGCGCGGCCAGGTCCGGCTTCACGCGCGCGGCCGCCGCCGCGTCGTAGCCCTCCAGGTTCGACAGCACGAGCCGCGAGGCGTTCCAGAGCTTGTTGGCGAAGTTGCGGGAGGCCTCCAGCCGGTCCTCGGCGATGCGGACGTCGCGCACGGTCGGCGCGGCCAGCCCCGCCATCGTGAGGCGCACCGCGTCCGTGCCGTACTTCGACATGAGGACGAGCGGGTCGACCACGTTGCCCTTGGTCTTGGACATCTTCTGGCCTTCGGGGTCACGGATGAGCGTGTGGATGTAGACGTCGCGGAACGGCACGTCGCGCATCACGTGCAGGCCGAGCATGGCCATGCGCGCGACCCAGAAGAAGATGATGTCGTAGCCGGTGACGAGCAGCGAGGTCGGGTAGAACGTCTTGAGCTCCGGCGTCTTGTCCGGCCAGCCGAGCGTCGAGAAGGGCCAGAGGCCCGAGGAGAACCACGTGTCGAGGACGTCCGGGTCCTGGCGCACGGGGCCTTTGCACTTCGGGCACTTCGTGAGATCGGTGGTCGAGACGTGGACGCTGTCGTCGCGCTCGCAGTACCACGCCGGAATGCGGTGGCCCCACCAGAGCTGCCGCGAGATGCACCACGGCCGGATGTTGTTCATCCAGTGGTAGTACGTCTTCACCCAGCCGCGCGGGATGATCCGGATCTTCCCCGTGCGCACCGCGGCCACGGCCTTCCTCGCCAGCGGCTTGACGTTGACGTACCACTGCTTGGACACGAGCGGCTCCACCACGGTCTTGCAGCGGTAGCAGACGCCGACGGCGTGGCGGTAGGGCTCGATGCGATCGATGAGCCCGAGCGCCTGCATGTCCTCGACGATCTTCTTGCGCGTCTCGAAACGGTCCATCCCCGCGTACGTGCCGGCGGCCGCCGTCATCTTGCCGTCGAAGCCGATGACGGTGCGGATGGGCAGCTTGTGGCGCCGGCCGATCTCGAAGTCGGTCGGGTCGTGGCCGGGCGTGACCTTGATGACGCCGGTGCCGAACTTCGGATCGACGGCGGCGTCGGCCACCACCTTCACCCGAATGGTGCCGTCCACCGACGGGATCTCGAGCGTCTTGCCGACGTACTTCTTGTACCGCTTGTCCTTGGGATGGACGGCGAGGCCGGTGTCGCCGAGCTTCGTCTCCGGCCGCACCGTGCCCAGCGTCAGCGGACCGTATTTGATGTAGACGAACTCCGTGTCGCGCTCCTCGCGCTCCACCTCGAGGTCGGAGAGCACGGTCTGGCAGCGCGGGCACCAGTTCACGATGTAGTCGTCGCGGTAGATCAGCTTCTGCTTGTGGAGCCGCACGAACACCTCGCGCACCGCGCGCGAGAGCCCCTCGTCCATCGTGAAGCGCTCGCGCGACCAGTCGCAGGAGGCCCCGAGCCGCTTGAGCTGGCTGATGATCGCGCCGCCCGACTCCTCCTTCCACTGCCAGACGCGGTACAGGAACTCGTCGCGGCCGATGTCGTCCTTGAGCTTGCCCTCGGCGGCGAGCTGGCGCTCCACCACGACCTGGGTGGCGATCCCGGCGTGATCCGTGCCCGGCTGCCAGAGCGTGTTGAAGCCGTCCATGCGCTTCATGCGGATCACGATGTCTTGCAGCGTGTTGTCGAGGGCGTGGCCCATGTGCAGCGAGCCCGTGACGTTCGGGGGCGGGATCACGATCGAGAACGGCTTCTTCTTCGACGGCATCTCCGGCCGGAAGTAGCCGTGCTTCTCCCACACCGGGTACCAGCGCGCCTCGACGGCGGCGGGCTCGTAGCGGTCGGAGATCGGCGCGGGGTCGTGCGAGGGGTCGTTCATACGCAGTGCGCTGATTGTATCGGAGCGCGAGGCCGGCGCAAACCGAAGGTGGCCTTACGGCGTGAAATTATTGCAGCACGGGGGCGGCGGCGGTGAGGCGCCAGCGGGGGCCGGCGCGGCGGAACGTGAGGCTCCACGGCCGTCGATCGGGCGCGGTGGCCGCGATCGAGACCGTCTCGCGGCCGACGTCGGCATCGTCGCACGCGGGCTCGGGCTCGAGGGTGGGCAGCCGCGCGCGGAGCGGGGCGTCGGGCACCAGGGCCGCCAGGGCGGGCTCGTCACGGTCGGCGAGCGCCGTGAACAGCCGCGCGACGGCCGCGCGCAGATCGCGGTGCCACGTGTTGTGCTGCTGGCGGCTCACGCGCGTCAGCGTCCCCTGCCCCGCGCGGTAGACGTCCTCCTGCTCCGTCTGCCCCTCGCAGCCCGGCGTCCAGCCGGGATAGTGCAGCTCGTAGCGCAGCCGCACCTCCCCCGGGCGCACCGTCCACGCGCGCGCGTAGAGCCCGTCGGGAAAGAGCGTGGCCGTGGACCACGCGACGCGTACGCCCTCGTCGGCCGCGCGGACGAGGTCGATGCGGAGCGGCCGCGTGCCGCGGCCCGAGAGCGCGCCTTCCCACGTGGCGAGGAACTGTGGCTCGCCGGCGCCGGCGATCGGCGTCACGCTCGGCCGCCCCTCGCGATAGAGGGTGGCGAGCAGCGCCGCCTCGTCGCGCAGCGAGCCGTAGACACGCACGCTGTTGCCGCCGCCGGCCTCGGTGAGGCGGAACGCGCCGACGACCAGGCGCCCGAGCCGCGTCAGGCGGATCTGCGCGCCGCCCCAGGCCTCGCCGAACGCGTCGAGGCGGTCCTGGAGGAACTCCGACGACGCGAACACGCCGCCGGAGGCGAGGCTCTCCACGATCTCGTCGTCGAGCAGCGCGTAGAGGTCGCGGTACGTCTCGGCAGGGTTGCCGGGGTCGGCGAGATCGCCGAGGGCGAGGCGGGAGGCCGCCAGCGCGCGGAAGCGCTCGAGGCGGTCGAGCGCGCGCCCGGGCCACGCGCTCGTCGCGGCGCTCGCGACGAGGAGCGCGGCGACGACGGTGAGCCGCGTCCAGAGACGAAGGCGCGTCACGGGGGCTATGGTACAACAGTCGCGTGAGGTCGCCCGCGCTGCCGGTCATCGACCGCTACCTCCTCGGCGAGCTGATCTCCCCCTTCTGCTTCGGCGGCGCGCTCTTCACGTTCTTCCTCGTCATCGACCGCATCTACCACCTCACCGAGCTCGTCATCACCAAGGGCGTGCCGTTCCATCTCGTGCTGCAACTGCTCGTCTTCATGCTGCCCTCGTTCCTCGCCCACACCCTGCCCATGGCGCTGCTGGTGGCCGTGCTGCTGGCGGGCGGACGCATGGCGGGCGACCTCGAGATCATCGCCTTCAAGGCGGCCGGCCTCAGCGTGCTGCGGCTCTTCCGCCCCGTCGTGAGCGCCGCGCTGATGATCACCATCCTCACCGCGCTGCTCACGCTGCTCGTGAACCCGCTCGCCAACGAGGAGTTCCAGCGGCAGCTCTTCCGCATCCTCCAGACGCGTGCGGTGAGCGGGCTCCAGGAGCGCGTCTTCAACGCGACCTTCGGCGACGTCATCATCTACGTGGAGGACGTGAGCGCCTCCCAGGTCGCCCTGCGCGGGCTCCTCGTCTCCGACGAGCGCGATTCGAAGATCTCCCGCATCATCACCGCGCGCGAGGGCCGCTTGCTCACCGACGAGGCGAACCGGCGCATCACGCTGCGCCTCATCAACGGCGCCGTGAACGAGGCGGACGTCCTCCCGGCCGCTCCGCCGCCCCTGCCCGGCGTGGACCAGAGCCCGACGGGCGGCGCCGCCGCGCCGTCGCGCTACCGCTACACGCACTTCGCGATCTACGACATGAGCCTGTCGGTGGACTCCCCGCTCAAGAGCGCGGCGCGCGTGGACAAGCCGGAGAAAGATCTGAGATTTCCCGCGCTGCTCGCGCGGATCCAGGCGCTGTCCAACGACCCGCACGGCCGCGTGCCCTACGAGGTGGAGCTGCACAAGCGCTTCGCCTTTCCCATGGCCGCCCTCGTCTTCGCGCTCGTGGCCTTCCCCCTCGCGGTGCGCTCCCACCGCGGCGGCCGCTCCATCGCGCTCGCGGGCAGCCTGGTCATCCTCGTCGCCTACTACATGGTCATGACCTCGCTGGAAGGCTTCGCGCTCCGCGAGCGCATTCCGGCGTGGGTGGCCATCTGGAGCCCGAACATCGCGTTCACGGTGATCGGCGTCACGCTGCTCGTGATCACCGCGCTCGAGTGGCGCCCGCCGCGCGTGACGTTCGCGTGGCGCGCGCTGGCGGCGCTGGCACGCCTCCTGCCCGGACCACGGGCCGCCGGCGCCGACGCCCGCGCCGGGCGCGGGCCCAGCGACTCCACGCACATCCTCGACCGGTACCTGATGCGCGAGTTCCTCACCTTCCTGGGCATCGGGCTCGCGGTGGCGGCGGCCCTCTACGTCATCGTCGACCTCGGCGAGACGCTCAACCGGTTCCTGCGCGTGAAGCCGCCCCTCATCTACATCCTGGAGCACTTCGTGTATCGACTGCCGGCGGCGCTGCACCAGGGCCTGCCCGTCATCATGCTGGTGGCCACGATCTTCCTGTTCCTGTCGCTGAGCCGCTTCCACGAGCTGACGGCGATGAAGGCGGCCGGCATCAGCCTCTACCGCGTGAGCGCGCCGATCTTGCTGATGGGCTTCTCGGTGGCCGTGAGCGCGATGCTGTTCCAGGAGCTGTTCTTGCCACGGCTGAACGAGCTGGGCGAGGAGGTGGACCGCGTGAAGATCCGCGGCCAGCTCCCGCGCCACCTGCAGTCGCGCCAGCGGCTCTGGCTGCGCAGCGCCGACAGCCGCTTCTACCGCGTGGAGCTGTTGAGCCCGCGCACGAGCGACCTGTACGGGGTGACGATCCTCGAGGTGGACAAGCAGTTCCGGCTGCAGAGCCGGCTCGACGCGCGGCAGGCGCACTGGACGGAGGCGGGCTGGGAGCTGCGCGACGGCGCCTTCCGCGAGATCGAGCCCGGCGGCACGCTGCAGACGGTGCCGTTCACGCTGACGGCGCTCGACCTCGCCGAGGACATCGAGGAGTTCACGCGGATCCACAAGGACTTCGAGACCATGAGCTACTGGGAGCTGCGCGACTACGTCGCCCGGCTCGAGGCGGCCGGCTTCCAGGTCAAGAAGTACCTCGTGGCCCTCTACTCCAAGCTCTCCCTGCCCCTCGTGAACCTCGTCATGGTGCTCGTCGCCATCCCCTTCGCGCTCCAGTCACCGCGCGGCGGGCGGCTCTTCGGCGTCGGCCTCGCCATCGCCATCATGGCCGGGTACCTCGTCGTGCACTACGTCGCGCTGGCGTTCGCGCGCGCGGATCTGCTGCCGCCGATCGTGGCGGCGTGGACCGCCAATGTCATTTTCTTTGGAATAGGCACGTCGCTGTTCCTTCGCGCGCGGACGTAGCGCGGCGGCCCGCGTCCGGCGGGCGGCGGGGCGCGGCCCCGTTCGACCACGCTAATCGACGACGGTTCCGCGCCTGTCATGGTGCACCGATTCATAGCCGGGGCCGACGCAATAGCCGAAACACGGGTCTCACGGGGGCCGCACCCCGCCGCCCGCCGGACGCGAACATCACGCTGGCGTGAGCGCGCGAATCCTTGCGGACGCGTGCCTCAGGCCTCTCGCGTTCCTCCGCGCCGGGTCGCCCACCAAGCGATGGCGGCAAAGCACGACGACGGGAACCAGACCCAGAGGGCTTCGCTTGCCAGCACGGCGGCGCCCCAGGCGCTGAGGAAGGCGGTGAGGCTGATGGGGGAGACCACGATGGGGCGCCAGGGGAGGTAGTAGCGGGTGGTGTCGAAGGGGGCGAAGAACGCGACGCCGATGCCGCCGTTGGTCATCGCGTCGAGGACGCCGTGAGAGGCCGTGGCGAGGAAGAGGTAGATCCAGAGCCAGCCGCGGCGGCGGCGGGTCAGGAGCGGCGCCACGACGGCGGCGACGACGGCGGCGAAGGCGAACGAATGGGTGAGGCCGCGGTGGCCGAAGAGCCCGGCGAGCGGCACGCCGAGATAGAACCCGGCCACGTCGGCGTCCGGCAGGATGGCGCACGCCGCGCCGGCCCACCACACCCGGGCCGGCCAGGCCGCGCGGCGGAACGCGGAGCCGAGGGCCCACGCGGCGACCGCGTGCGACATGATCGTGGGCATGCGGCGCGCCTCAGCGCGCGCCGGAGAGAATGCGCAGCGCCTCCTCGAGGCGTTTCTGCTCCGCCCCGTAGGCCGGCCAGTCGCCCCGCCGCAGCGCCTCCTGCGAGCGCGTCCACGCCTCCCACGCGCGCTGGGCGGCCGCGCGATCGACGCCGGCCCCGGCCGGCGCCGGCCCCGGCGGGGCGCCCGGCGCGGGCGGCGCCGCCGCCACCGCGGGCGCGATGCGCCCGGCGAAGATGCGCGAGAGCGATTGTTCGAGCGTCGGCTCCATGGCGATCTGGTTGCCATAGGCGACGATCACGCGCCGCAATTCGGGCAGCGCCCCCTGCTCCGCCGCCGCGAGATAGAGCGGCTGGACGTAGATCAAGGACTGCTCGATGGGGATGGCGAGCATCGAGCCGCGGATGACCGTGGACCCGCGCTGGTTCCAGAGCGACAGCTGCTGGGAGATGACGGGATCCTGGTCGACGCGGTTGTCGATCTGGCGGGGGCCGTACACGAGCTTCTGCTTGGGGAAGTTGTAGGCGACGAGCCGGCCGTAGTTCCCCGGATCGGAGCGCGCGGCCAGCCACGCGATCATGTTGTCGCGGCCGCGCGGGTTGAAGAGGGTCAGGAGGATGAACTCCTCCTTCCGCTCGCCGGGCAGCCGCATGATCGTGAAGTAGGGCTCGATGTCACGCTCGCGGCCCTCGATGGTGCGCCGCGGGATCGCCCAGAGGTCTTCCTTGTTGTAGAAGACCCGATAGTTCTCGACGTGGTAGACGGCGTACTTGCGCGCCTGGATCGCGAAGAAGTCCTCCGGATAGCGGATGTGGCGGCGCAGGTCCTCCGGCATCTGGGCGAGGGGCTGGAGCAGGCCCGGGAAGGCGGCGGCGTAGGCGCGCACGATCGGATCGGTGTCGTCCGCGATGTAGAAGCGGACCTGGCCGTGATAGGCGTCGACGGTGACCTTCACGGAGTTGCGGATGTAGTTGCCCATGCGGGGCACGGGATCGGAGTACGGATAGCGGTCGGTGGTGGTGTAGCCGTCGAGCATCCACACGAGGCGGCCGTCGTCGGTCACCACCGTGTACGGATCGCGGTCGAAGCGGAAGAAGGGCGCGATGAGCCGGACGCGCTCGCCCACGGTCCGGTGCATGAGGATCCGGCTGTCGGCCGTGACGTCGTCGGAGAGGAGGATCTTGGGCTCGCCGAAGCGCAGCGCGAACAGGATCCGCCGCGGCCAGGAGCCGATGGCGATGCCCCCCTGCCCCTGGTAGCGCGTGTAGACGTTCTGGTCGCCGGCCGGGTAGTCCAGCTCGTCGGCGCGCGTCCGCACCAGCACGTACTCGTTGGACGATTCCGCGTAGTAGATCTCCGGGCGCGTGATCTTCGGGAAGCCGTCCGACGCCCGCGGGGGAATGTCCTTCACGAAGAACTCGGGCAGCCCCTCCGGGGTGACGCGGTTGACCGGGCTCACCACGAGGCCGTAGCCGTGGGTGTACGTGAGGCGCTCGTTGATCCACTTCCGGTCGCCCTGCAGGTGCTGGTACGAGAGCTCGCGTGGCGAGAGCATGAGCTGCCGATACTCGTCGTTCACGACGTAGCGGTCGTTGTCCACGTCCTGGAACTTGTAGTACGTCCGGATCTCCTGCAGCTGCGCGTAGGTGCGCAGGAGCGGGCGGTAGTCCCAGAGGCGGATGTTCTTGATGGTGGTCTCGTTGCGGGCGAGCGCGCGCGCGTCGAGGTTCTCGTCGGCGGGGAACTCCTTCTCCTGGATGCGGTCCAGGCCGTAGGCGGCGCGCGTCATGCGGATGTTGTGCTCGAGGTAGGGACGCTCGGCTTCCATCTCGTTGGGGGCCACGCGCAGGCGCTGCAGGAAGGCCGGGTACATCCCGAGGCCCGCCACCCACACGATGAGGAGCGCGGCGCCGGCGCCCGCGAGCAGGCGCAGGCCGGGCCGGGCGATCTGGGCCACGCACGCGACGGCGGTGAGCGCGGCCAGCACGGCCAGCGCCCCCAGCATCGGGAGCGTGGCGTTGATGTCCGTGTAGGACGCGCCGAACACGATGCCGCGCGCCGAGAAGACGATCTCGTAGCGGTCGAGCCAGAAGCCCACGGCCTTGAGCGCGAGCAGCGTGGCCGCGAGCAGCAGGAGGTGCGTGCGCGCGCCCGCGGCGAGGCGGGGCCCGCGCGTGGTCAGGACGAAGCTCCGCTGGAGCACGTACACGGCGAGGGTCAGCACGGCCGTGCCCGCCACCAGCGTCATCGCCCACGCGTGCAGGAGCCGCCAGAACGGCAGGACGAAGACGTGGACCTCGAGGTCGAAGCCGAACACGGGGTCCTTGATCCCGAAGGCCCGGCCGTTCACGTAGCCGAGCACGGTCTCCCACTGGGCGGTCGCGCGCAGCCCGGCCATGATCGCGATGAGCAGCATCACGAGGGGCAGGAACCGGCGGACGAGCGGCTCGATCACCACGCGGCCCGGCAGGCCGAGCTGGTCCTCGAGCTCCCAGAGGACGTCGGGGGCGGCCGTGCGGGCGGCCAGGGTCAGGTTCGCCCAGAGGAAGAGGGCGACGGCGAGGGCGACGAGCGCGAAGAGCGTGCCGCGCAGCGCGAGCGTCGTCGTGAAGACCTGGCTGTAGCCGACCTCCTGGAACCAGAGCCAGTCGGTGTAGAGCGGGACGAGCTGGGCCGCGAGCGCCAGCACCACCAGCACGACGAAGAGGAACGCGAGAGGTGGCTGGCGCATCGAGCGCGGCCGGCGGGCGCCGCTAGGTGCCGTGGCGCCAGGAGGCCAGATAGGACTCCTGGGCCGGCGTGAGATCGTCGATCTCCACGCCCATCGACGCGAGCTTCAGGCGCGCGATCTCGAGATCGATCTCCCGGGGCACCACGTAGACCTTGCGCTCCAGCGTCTTCGACTTCTTGGCCATGAACTCGGCGGACAGCGCCTGGTTGGCGAAGCTCATGTCCATCACGGCGGCGGGATGGCCCTCGGCGGCGGCGAGGTTGATGAGCCGTCCCTCGCCCAGCACGTACACGCGCCGGCCGGCGCCGAGCTGGAACTCCTCCACGAACGGGCGCACGGCCTTGCGCCCCTGCGCCATCTTCGCGAGCGTGTCCAGGTCGATCTCGACGTTGAAGTGGCCGGAGTTGCACAGGATGGCGCCGTCCTTCATCCGCGCGAAGTGTTCCTTGCGGATGACCGACGTGTTGCCGGTCACGGTGACGAAGACGTCGCCCACGGCGGCGGCCTCCGGCATCTTCATCACCTGGAAGCCGTCCATCACGGCCTCCAGCGCCCGCATCGGCTCGACCTCGGTCACGATGACGTGGGCGCCCATGCCCTTGGCGCGCATGGCCACGCCGCGCCCGCACATGCCGTAGCCCGCCACCACCAGCGTCTTGCCCGCGAGCAGGATGTTGGTGGCGCGCACGATGCCGTCGATCGTCGACTGGCCCGTGCCGTAGCGGTTGTCGAACAGGTGCTTGGTGTCGGCGTCGTTGACGGCGATGACGGGGAACGCGAGGACGCCCTCTTTCTCCATCGCGCGGAGCCGGATCACCCCCGTGGTCGTCTCCTCCGTCCCGCCGATCACGCCCTGGACGAGATCCTTGCCGAGGTTCGTCTCGCCGTGGAGCTGCGAGATCAGATCGGCGCCGTCGTCCATGGTCACCTGCGGCCGCGTCTTGAGCACGGCCTCGAGGTGGCGGTAGTACGTCTTGTTGTCCTCGCCCTTCTGGGCGAAGACGGGGATGTCGTACTCCTGCACGAGGGCGGCCGCCGTGTCGTCCTGGGTGGAGAGCGGGTTCGACGCGCACAGCGCGACCTGGGCGCCGCCCGCCTTGAGCGTGAGCATCAGGACCGCGGTCTCGGTGGTCACGTGCAGGCAGGCGCCCAGCCGCAGCCCCTTGAGGGGCTGCTCCTTGGCGAAGCGCTCGCGCACCTGGCGCAGGACGGGCATCGACTGCTCCGCCCACTCGATCTTCAGGCGCCCCTCGGCCGCCAGCGCGAGATTCTTGACGTCGTGCTCAACCATGCTGACCGGGATCCTTTCCGTGACGGCGAAACGGGCCGGAGCGTCTCGCGCCCCGGCCCGTTCGTCGTGAGTCCTGACTCGCCCTAAATCCTGGCGTCGTCCCGCAGATCCTTGACGCGATCCGTGCGCTCCCAGGTGAACTCGGGCTCCGAGCGCCCGAAGTGACCGTAGGCCGCCGTCTTCTTGTAGATGGGCCGGCGCAGGTTCAGGTACTTGATGATGCCGGCCGGCGTGAAGTCGAAGTGGCGGCGGATCAGCTCCTCGAGGCGGGCGTTGGGCACCTTGCCCGTGCCGAACGTCTCCACCATGATCGACACCGGCTCGGCCACGCCGATGGCGTACGCCACCTGCACCTGGGCGCGCTCGGCCAGACCCGCGGCCACGAGGTTCTTGGCCACGTGGCGCGCCATGTAGCACGCGGAGCGGTCGACCTTCGTTGGGTCCTTGCCCGAGAACGCGCCGCCGCCGTGCGGGCACGAGCCGCCGTAGGTGTCGACGATGATCTTGCGTCCGGTGAGGCCCGTGTCGCCCATCGGCCCGCCCGTCACGAACCGCCCGGTCGGGTTGATGTGGAAGACGCACTTCTTGCGGTCGAGCATCTCGGCCGGGATCGTGGGCAGGATCACCTGCTCGGTGATGTCCTTCCGGAGCTGCTCGTTGCTGACCTGGTCGCTGTGCTGGGTGGAGATGACGACGGTCTCGACCGCGACGGGCTTGCCGTCCACGTAGCGCACGCTCACCTGCGACTTGCCGTCGGGGCGGACGTAGTCGATGGCCCCCGACTTCCGCCGCTCGGCGAGGCGCATCACGAGCTTGTGGGCGAGCATGATGGGCAGCGGCATCAGCTCGGGCGTCTCGTTGCAGGCGTAGCCGAACATCAGGCCCTGGTCGCCCGCGCCGAGGTTGTCCACGCCCATGGCGATGTCGGAGGACTGCTCGTCGATGGCGGCGATGACGCCGCACGTCTCGTAGTCGAAGCCGTACTTGGCCCGCGTGTAGCCGATCTCCTTGATGGTCTCGCGGGCCACGCGCGGGATGTCCACGTAGCAGTTGGTGGTGATCTCCCCCGCCACGACCACGAGGCCGGTGGTGAGGAGCGTCTCGCAGGCGACCCGGCCCGTGGGGTCCTGCCGGATGATGGCGTCCAGCACCGCGTCGGAAATCTGGTCGGCGATCTTGTCCGGGTGACCCTCGGTCACCGACTCCGACGTGAACAGATACTCATCACGCGCCATCGTCAACGCCTCCTGAGAAGTTCGAATTCGCGTCACTGTAGCATCTTCACCGCGGGCCCTCAAGACGAACCCCGCGTCGTCACGCGGACGGACGGCGCATCCGGCGCTTGATCTCGTCCAGCAGGGGCACGCTCCACGGGTCGCGGTCGCGCAGGACGGCCAGATAGTAGGACGTCCACTGGCCGAGGTAGGTCAGCGTGAGCAGGCGCGCCAGCCGCCCCGCGCCGCGCCCGCGGGCCTCGCTGACCCCGCCCGCCGAGGGCGCGATCAAGTCGCTCAGCACTCGGAAGCGCTGCGCGATTTCCGGCGGCTCGGCCGCATCGCGCAGGAGCACGACGTGCATGTCCTTGGCGCCGGGCGTCTGCCAGGCCTCGATCTCGTTGTGGTTCATCTCCGGCAGCGCCCCCGCGAGCGCGAAGGTCTTGGCGTTCTCCTCCACGTCGGTCTTCCACCGGTAGGCGATGGCGCCGGTGGCGGGCCCGCCGTAGATGGCGGGCAGCCGGTCGCCGATCGAGAGCGCCAGCCGCTTGGCCTCGTTGTCGCCGGCCGGCCGCTCGGGCACCAGCTCCGCCGCGAACGCCTCCACGGCGTCGAGCGCCTCGTCCACCTCGGCCGGCGTCGCCACCGCCACCCCGCAGCCGGCGAGCAGGGCCACCGCGGGCAGGAAGAGGTAGCCGAGGGCCATGCGCGGCATGAGCCCGCCCGGCAGCGTCACCCGCGGCCGCCGGGCCGCCGCCGCGCGCTCGGCGAGCGCCCCCCCGGCGGTGATCGCCACCACGGGGACCCGGCGCGCCACGGCCACGTCGAAGGCCGAGAGCACCTCGGCGGTGTCGCCCGAGTAGGAGGACGCGATCACCAGCGAGTCCGCCCCGGCCAGCGCCGGGAGCCCGTACCCGCGATGCACGAGGATCGGCACGTCCACGGCGTCGCCCGCGCACGCGGCCAGGAGGTCGCCGCTCGCCGCCGAGCCGCCCATCCCCGCCACCACCACCACGCGCGGCTTGACGACCGGGAGCGGCGGCGCGGCCGCCAGCGTGCGCGCCGTCCGGCACTGGGCGGGAAACTCCGCGAGGGCGCGGCGCGCGTCGTGCGGATCGACCTGCGCCAGCGCCTGGAGGTCGTCGAGGTTCATCGCGCGCTCACTCGCGGTCGAGGTCGCGGTGCACGAGCGTCGGCGAGAGCCCGAGGCCGTCGACGAACGGGCGCAGCTCCTCGACGAGGGCGACGGAGCGATGCCGCCCGCCCGTGCAGCCGACGGCGATCGTGAGGTAGGCCTTGCCCTCCCGCTGGTACGCCGGCAGCACGAAGCGCAGGAAGTCCTCGATGTGGCGCAGCAGCTGCCGGCTCTCCGCGTGCTGCATGACGAACTCGCGCACCTGGGCCTCGCGCCCGTCGAGCGGCCGGAGCTTCTCGACGAAGTGCGGGTTGGGCAGGAAGCGCACGTCGAAGACCAGGTCGGCGTCGAACGGCACGCCGTGCTTGAAGCCGAACGACACGAGAGATACCGCGAGCCCCGGACGCGACTTCGGCGCGACGTAGGCCTCGATCAAGAGATCTTTGAGCTGGTGGACCGTCATCACGGAGGTGTCCACGATGCGGTCGGCCACCTCGCGCACGGTGGACAGCGCCTTGCGCTCGGCGCGGATGCCGTCGAGCACGTTGCCGTCGGGCGCGAGCGGGTGGCGCCGTCGCGTCTCGCGATAGCGGCGCACGAGGGCCTCCTCGTTGGCTTCGAAGAACAGCACCTCGACGCCGTGGCCGCGCT
>DASYTM010000100.1:0-6600 GCA_036002345.1 Candidatus Methylomirabilota bacterium
GGACGACCATCGGCCCGCAGCAGGTGCGCGCCGATGGCTGTCTGGCGACCGGCCCCTGCGGGACCAACCGCACGCGCTTCGGATCGCTCGACTTCGACGTCTTCGGGATCTCGCTCGACGTGTTCCTGCGCGTGCCCCTGATGAAGTCCCCCGACGCGCCGGGCGGCAAGATCCAGCCCTACGTGTTGGCAGGGGCACCGATGTTCGTCACCTCGGTCGACCCGCGCAACTCGCGGACCTTCCGCGACAACGACGGCGACACCGACGTGTCGTTCGGCTACAAGGGCGGCGTCGGCCTGGCCTTCTACGTCTTCAAGAACCTCATGATCTTCGGCGAGTACCGCTTCACCCACGTCTCGCCGGAGTTCGAGCTGCGCAGCTCCACCGGGACGGGCGCGAAGGCGACGGTCCGCACCGACCTCGACACCCACACGGGCCTGGCCGGCATCTCCGCGCGCTGGTAGGCGGCCCCCTCAGGCGGAGCTGGGCGGATCCGGGAGCCCGGCCGCCCGCCGCAGTCGGCCCTCGGCCTCCGTCATCGGCGAGTTCCCGTTCATGAGCTCCCGCGCGACGCCGAGCATCGGATACCCACCCTGCGCTTCCTCCTGGAAGCGCCGCGCGAACGCGCCGCTCGCGATCTCCTCGAGCACGGCCCGGAACCGCGTGGCCAGCGCCTCGCGGTCCAGCTCGAGCGTGCGGACGATCCCGCCGAACATCGCGGTCGGCCCGTGGTCCTCCGCGGAGCGGAAGAATCCGCTGTTCCGGAACCCCTCGAAGACGCTTTCCATCTCGCCCGACATGTACATCTCCATGACGAGCGCCTCGGGGGGGATCCCCGCCTCGCGGCCCACCTCGAACGCGGTCATGAGCGCCGCGCCGAGCAGCGGGCCGATCGTCTGCTCCACGAACAGGTCGAGGACCGCCTCGCGGGCGGCGCTCATCTCGATCGCGCCCGCGCGGAGCACGCCGAGCGCGCCGGCCAGCCCGAGCACGCGCTCCCGCGCGCGGCCGCTCCGGTCCGCCTCCACGCCGATGCAGGCCCAGAAACCCCGGCCGGCGAGATAGCGCGTCCGGGCCGCGACGCCCGCCATCCGCGGCGCCACCAGGAGCACGTCCACCGTGTCCGGCGGGCGGACGAGTCCGAAGGCCAGGCTGTAGCCCGAGCCGAACGCGACGGCGCTGCCGGGCCTGAGCACGGGCGCCACGTCACGCGCGAACACCTCCGGAATGACCTCGTCGGGCAGCAGCACGAAGACGACGTCGTCGGCCGCCGCGGTGGCCAGCGCGACGACTTCGAAGCCCTCGGCCCGCGCCTGCGCGGCGTACTCGTCGTCGCGGTTGCCGATCCGGACCTTGACGCCCGAGTCGCGCAGGTTGAGGGCGGCGCTGCGTCCCAGGTTGCCGTAGCCGAGGACGGCCACCGCCTCCCCGGCCAGGATGCCGGTGTCGACGTCCGCCCGCGCGCGGTGAATGACGAGAGGTGGTGATCCTGGCTCAGGCACCGATCTCCTCCACGATCTTGTGGGCGATGTACCGGCCCAGCGCGTAAATGGTGAAGCAGGGATTCACGCCCAGCGACGTCGGCAGAATCGATCCGTCGGCGACGTAGAGCCCGTCCACGTCCCAGGAACGGCCCCGTGAATCTACCACGGCCCGGCGGGCGTCGCCGCCCAGCGCGCAGCCGCCCATCGGGTGGCCGCTCGTGATCTGGACGCGCTCCTGGCTGGCCACGTCGCGGGTCAGGGCGGCGTCGATCTCCTCGCGCCTGTTCACGATGAGGGGCCGGTGGCTGTTGAAGAACACGCGCTGGGCGCCGGCCGCGAACATGATCCGGGCGCCCGTCCGCAGCGCGTCGATCCACCCGGGCTGGTCCTCCTCGGCGAGCGTGTACTCGAACCCGTTGGGCGTGATGCGGCCGACGGCCCGGTCCCGGAACATGACCGCGAGGGTCATGGTCTGGTTGAAGCGCTTCATGAACGCCTGGTGGCTCTCCGCCGATTCGTAGGGCATGAGCTGGGCGTGGGCGAGCGGATGGTTCAGCAGCCCCTCCAGCGCGTACCGCACGTGATCGCGGGCCGGGTCCGCCTTGGCCTGGTCCGCCACGTCGTACGTCTTCACGAAGTAGCCCATGGGCGGCGTGGCGGCGGAGGGGTACAGGGCCTCGTCGAACTCGCCGTAGAAGGTGACGGTGGCGTGCGTCGAGAAGCGCTCGCCCACCGAGCGCGCCGCGCCCTTGAGCATTCTCAGACTTTGCACGCCGCTCGCGATCAGGATGCGCGAGGAGCCGAACGGCCCGGCCGCGAGCACCACGCGGCGTGCCCGGATCTCGATGCGCTCCCGGTTGGTGCCGCGCGCGTCCGTCAGGTATCCCGCCACCCCCGTCACGCGGTGCGTGCGTCCGTCACGGCCGTCACCGGGGAGCCGCTCGAGACGCAGCTCGTCCACCCGGCAGTTGGCCAGGACCTGCGCGCCGTGCTGCGCCGCCAGGGGCAGGACCACGTTGAGCGGCGTGAGCTTGCGGTTGTACCGGCAGCCGAGATCGCAAAAGCCGCACCCGACGCACTGATGCGCGTTGCGCAGGGTCGGGCCGTGGTGGGGCAGGCCGAGGGCCTGCACCCCCCGGCGCAAGGCGAGGTTGCTGCCCGCGATCTGCGCTTCGGGCACGGGCCCGACGCGCAGGAGCGTTCGGATCGCGTCCATGTGGGGCACGAGGTCGTCGTAGACAAACGCCGCGCCGTGCAGCTCGCGCCAGTCCCGGATCACGGGCCGGGGCGGCTCGAACGACAGCGCATGGTTGATGGTGGCCGAGCCGCCCACCAGCTTGCCGGTCACGACCGCGGTGGTGACCGTGGGGATCTCCAGCCCGAGGAGCTGGTGCACCGAGAACTCCGTGTCGAAGATGCGCGGCATCATCAGCCGCTCGCGCTGGACGAACTCGGTCGGCTCGATGAACTCGCCCTTCTCGAGGATCAGGACCCGCTGCCGCGTCCTGGCCGCGAGCTCCGCGGCCACGAACGAGCCGCCCGCCCCCGAGCCCACCACGACGACGTCGGTCTCCAGAACGAGATGGTTGGCCCCGCCCACGACCCGCGCGGCCTCCAGGCCGGCCCGCAGCCCGTCGTGGGGCACGACGCGGCGGCGCAGCGTCGCCACGTTCTCGTCGGTCTCCTGCGCCAGCTCGAAGGAGGTGGCGTGGGCGCGATCCTCGCCGGGCTTCCTGGGATCCAGGAGCCACGGCCCCGGGTAGCGCATGAGCTTCCAGACGACCTTCTCGTGCGTGTAGATCGGCGCCGTCCCGATGTACTTCGCGCCGGAGAAGATGTTGCGCAGCGGCCGGAGATAGCTGTCGCGCAGGTAGAGGAAGTAGCGATTCGCGTCGTCGTGGTGGAAGTGCTGGAGCAGCAGCCACGAGGGCAGGCCGTAGCGATTGGAAAACGTCCGGGTGAACGTCGGCAGGATGTTGAGGAAATCGAGCAGCATCGCCATGCTGGACACGAACTCGTCGCCCGTCGCGAAGGCGTACTCCGAGTACGCGGCCACCGGATCGTAATCCGGATCCTCGCGCGCGAGGAGCTGCCGGATCTCCGTGTCGGGCGGGTTGAAGCCGTCGATGATCTTGGCGATCACGTCCCGCTGAACGGGATTGAACACGGGGGCGGCGGCGCCGAGCTGCAGGCGCTCGAACCCGCCCTGGAGCTTCCCGCATCCCGTGAGCACGGCCGCGGCGCCCGCCGCCCGGCCGAGGCGGGCCAGGAATTGGCGCCGGGTCATGGCGCGCGTCACGTCGGCGTCGAAGGCGGCTCGAGCGCTCACGGCGCGCGCGCCGCCCGGCCCGGCACGGGGAATCGGTGCGTGTTCACGATCTGGCCGGTCACGGTCTCCCCCACGCGCACGTGGCACTGCGTGCAGCGATTCGCGAGTCCCGCGATGGCGACGGGGAAGTGCGCGTCGCGGTCCGCGTGGCAGCCGCCGCAGAAGTCCCCGCTCCGCACCCGGCCGAGGCCGAGCCGATGCTCGTCGTAGTGACACGCCGCGCACAGACGGCCTCCCCGCTCGCCGGCGGCCGCGTCGCCCACGAACCGCTTGCCCTCCGCGGTGGCCGCGGTGAAGCCCTCTCGGCGGAGCGCCGCGCGCGCGGCCCGGTCGCCGTCCAGGTCGCGCTGCACGCGCGTCGCGAAGTGCCGGCTCAGCGGCGTCTGCTGGTACTCGGCGGGGTGACAGCCCCCGCACGTGCCGTCCTGCACCGGCCGCGCGAAGTCCGGATGGCCGGCGGCCGTGTGGCACTGCCCGCACGCAATGCCCAGGGCCGCGTGGCGGCTCCGGGCAAACGGCTCGGCCACGCGCGCCGCGTGGCAGGTCGCGCACCGCTCCACGTGCACGGCGGCGCCGCCGATCGCGGCCGGATCGGGCCGCCTCGGCGCCCACGGGTTCACGACGCAGCTCCCGAGCGCCAGGACCAGGAGAACCAGGGACGCGAGCCGGCCGATGTCAGCGCTCCGGCGGCGGCACGGTCTGGCGCCGGTCGCTGAGGCACCGCTGATAGCGATCGTGATCGATCGTCAGCCGCGGGCGGCCGTCGAAGGTTTGCGTGACCCGCCGCGCGGTGTTGATGCAATCGAGCGCCGCGCTGTCCGCGTCGATGGCCTCCTCGGGCGGCGACTGCCACGTCGCGCAGCCGGCCCCGGCCAGCGCCAGGATCGCGATGCCGAAGACTCGCCGTGTGAACACCCGCGCCGCGATGGGACGTTCGTCCTAGCCGGAGGGCTCGCCGGCGTTGACGGCGAGCACCTGGCCCGAGATGTTCTTCGCCACGTCGCTGGCCAGGAACAGCGTGGCCTCCGCGATGTCCTCGGCCTCCGTCATCCGCCGGAGCGGCGAGCGCTCCAGCATGGCCTTGCGCATCGCCTCCTCGGAGACGCCGCGGACCTGGGCCTGGCCGGCGATCACGCGGTCGATACGGTCGCCCGCCACGGCGCCGGGCGCGACGCAGTTGACGCGGATGCCGCGCGGCCCCAGCTCGAGGGCCATGCCGTACGTCATCCCCACCTGCCCTGCCTTCGCCGAGCAATAGCCGATCCGGAAGGGCAGCCCGCGGCGGCCGGCCCCCGACGAGATGTTCACGATGGCGCCGCCGCCCGCCTTGAGCATCTCGGGCACCGCGAAGCGCGTGCAGACGTACGAGCTGGTGAGGCACGAGTGGATCGTGTACATCCAGTCGTCCATCGTGTAGTCCTCGACCGGCTTCGTCGGCCCGCCGTCGCCCGCGTTGTTGACGAGGGTGGTGATCGTGCCGAAGGCCTTGACGCCCGCCTCGATCATCCGCTTGACGTCGTCTTCCTTCGCGGCGTCGCAGGTCACGGCGATGGCGCGCCCGCCGGCCTTGGTGACCAGGTCCGCGGTCTCGCGCACGAGATCCGCGGAGCGCGCCGCGCAGATGACGGCGGCGTGCTCGCGCGCGAACGTGAGGCTCAGCGCGCGGCCGATGCCCTTGCTGGCGCCGGTGATGATGGCGACCTTTCCGTCGAGCAATGCCATGAGCGTCTCCTCCGAGAGAATTCTTCGCGAGTGTACATTACCTCGCGCGTAATTGAGACGCCTCCCTCGCCCGGCTCACCATGGCGGCAGCAACGAACGTCCGCGAGGAGGGCATCATGAACGATCGCACGGGCTTTCTCCGCAAGAGTCTCCAGCTCGACGGCGTCGCGTCCGGGCTCACGGGCGCGCTGCTGCTGTTCGGCGCCGCGCCCGTCTCCGCGCTGATCGGCCTGTCGTCACCGGCCCTGGCGCGCGCGGTCGGCGCGGGCCTGCTCGTCTTCGCGGCCGCCCTGCTCTGGCACGCCGGCCGGGCCCGGGTGAGCCGCGCCGAGGCGCTCGGGACGGTGGCGCTGAATGCCGCGTGGGTGCTCGGCAGCGTGGTCGTGATCGAGTACGGCGCGCTGACGCTGCCCGGCAACGTGGCCGTCGGCGCCGTCGCCCTCGCCGTCCTCGGCTTCGCGGTCCTCGAAGTCGTCGGGCTACGCCGGCTGCGGGAGGCGGTCACGCCATGACGTGGTACAACACCTCGCCGGCGTGGCGCTCGGGCTTCTCGGTGGCCAACGGAATGACGCGTTCGCGGACGACGGGCGCGACCGCATCAATGGCCGCCTCGAGCTCCGGCCGCGAATCGAACACGGTGATGGCGATGACCTCCGCTCCGCCGGTGCGGATCAGGGTGTAGGCGCGGAAGCCGGGTTGCTCGCGAAGCGCCGCGGCCACCGCGCGGGCGGCGCTGTTGTCCGACGTGGCGCCCGCTTCCGTCAGATGCCAGCGGTTGACGTGGGCGTGCATGGTCGGCCGGTCAGGCCGCCCGTCGTCTTCGCTCGCGTGTCCGCTTGCGGAGCCCACCCGCCGGCCCAACGCTCGCCGTGGCCACCAGCAGGAGGGCGATTCCGAGCATCACCCAGAGCATAGTCACCTCCTGAATCAGACCCGTTTGAGCCGATACTCACCGGTCCGAAGCTTCCGGATCATCGCCTGGTCCGTGTGCCGCAAGAGCGGTGCCGGCGAGGTGGTGAAGCCGCCGGCGGCCTCGCGCTTGCACCGCGGACAGTGATCCGCCGA
>DASYTM010000101.1:0-2643 GCA_036002345.1 Candidatus Methylomirabilota bacterium
TGCGGACCGGACAGAAGGTGCGCGTCACCGGCGAGGGCGGCGGCGGCGCGGGCGGCCGCGGCGACCTCTACCTGGTGGTGTCGGTGGCATCGCACCCGCAGTTCGAGCGCCGCGGCGACGACGTGCAGCTCACGCTGCCCATCACCGCGCCCGAGGCGGCCCTGGGCGCGACCATCGAGGTGCCGACGCTGCGGGGCAACGTCTCGATGAAGGTCCCGCCGTCGACGTCGAGCGGGCGCACGTTCCGCCTGCCCGGCTACGGCATGCCGCGCGTGAAGGGCGGCGGCGCGGGCGACGAGCTGGTGACGGTCAAGATCATGATGCCGGCCGAGCTGACGGCGGCCGAAAAAGAGCTCTACGAGCGCCTGCGGGCGCTCCGGAGCGACTCACCACGGGGTTACGCGCCATGAGACTCGACAAGCTGACGGTCAAGGCACAGGAAGCGCTCCAGGCGGCGCAGGCGCTCGCGAGCGAGCACGGGCACCAGGCGATCGAGCCGGAGCACCTGCTCCACGCGCTGATCGCCCAGAAGGAGGGCGTGGTCGCGCCCATCCTGGGCAAGCTCGGCGCCCGCGCCGACGTGCTGGCCTCGCAGATGGACGCCGCCCTCGAGAAGATCCCTCAAGTTCGCGGCGGCAGCGGCCAGTACATGGGCGAGCGGCTGCGCGGCGCCGTCGAGCGCGCGCAGAAGCAGGCCGAGCAGATGAAGGACGAGTACGTCTCGACCGAGCACCTGCTCGTCGCCCTCGCCCAGGACCGCGACGGCGCGGCGGGGCGCGCTCTCGTGGCGGCGGGCGTGACGCCGGAGGCGATCTTCAAGGCCCTCGTGGAGGTGCGCGGCACGCAGCGCGTGACCGACCCGAACCCCGAGGACAAGTACCAGGCGCTCCAGCGCTACTCGCGCGACCTCACCGACGCCGCGCGCCGCGGCAAGCTCGATCCCGTCATCGGCCGCGACGAGGAGATCCGCCGCGTGAACCAGGTCCTCTCGCGGCGCACCAAGAACAACCCCGTGCTCATCGGCGAGCCCGGCGTGGGCAAGACGGCCATCGTCGAAGGCCTCGCGCAGCGCATCGTGGCCGGCGACGTGCCCGAGGGCCTCAAGGACAAGCGGCTGGTCGCCATCGACATCGGGGCCATGGTGGCCGGCTCGAAGTACCGGGGCGAGTTCGAGGACCGGCTGAAGGCCGTGCTCAAGGAGATCACGGAGGCCGCGGGGCAGATCATCTGCTTCATCGACGAGCTTCACACGCTGGTGGGCGCGGGGGCCGCCGAGGGCGCGGTGGACGCCGCCAACATGCTCAAGCCCGCGCTCGCGCGCGGCGAGCTGCGCTGCGTGGGCGCCACCACGCTCGACGAGTACAGAAAGCACGTCGAGAAGGACCCCGCGCTGGAGCGGCGCTTCCAGCCCGTGATGGTGCGCGAGCCCAGCGTGGAGGACACCATCGCCATCCTGCGCGGCCTCAAGGACAAGTACGAGGTCCACCACAAGGTGAAGATCAAGGACGCCGCGCTGGTGGCGGCGGCCGTGCTGTCCCACCGCTACATCGCCGACCGCTTCCTGCCCGACAAGGCCATCGACCTCATGGACGAGGCGGCGGCGCGGCTGCGCATGCAGATCGACTCGATGCCGCAGGAGATCGACGAGATCATGCGCCGGATCATGCAGCTCGAGATCGAGCGCGTGTCGGTGGCGCGCGACCAGGACGACGCGGGCGCGCGCGAGCGCCTGGGCAAGCTCGACGCCGAGCTGGCCGGGCTCAAGGAGAAGGCCGACGTCCTCAAGGCCCAGTGGCAGGCCGAGAAGCAGGGCATCACCGGCATGAGCGGCGTGAAGGAGGAGATCGAGAAGGCGCGGCAGGCCATGGTCGAGGCCGAGCGCCGCGGCGATCTCAACCGCGCCGCCGAGCTGCGCTTCGGCACCCTGCCCGGGCTCGAGAAGAAGCTCGTCGAGATGGAGCAGGGCCTGGCCGCCCAGCAGCAGCGCGGCCGGATGCTCCGCGAGGAAGTGGACGAGGAGGACATCGCGCTCACCGTCGCCAAGTGGACGGGGATCCCGGTTACGCGGCTGCTCGAGGGCGAGGTGCAGAAGCTCGTGAAGATGGAGGAGCGGCTGGGCCGCCGCGTCGTCGGCCAGGAGGAGGCGATCCGCGCCGTGGCCAACGCCGTGCGCCGCGGCCGCGCGGGCCTCTCCGACCCCAACAAGCCCATCGGCTCGTTCCTGTTCCTCGGTCCCACCGGCGTGGGCAAGACGGAGCTGGCGCGCGCGCTCGCGGAGTTCATGTTCGACGACGAGCGGGCCATGGTCCGCATCGACATGTCGGAGTACATGGAGAAGCACACGGTGGCGCGCCTCATCGGCGCCCCGCCCGGCTACGTCGGCTTCGACGAAGGTGGTCAGCTCACGGAGGCCGTCCGCCGTCGCCCCTACTCCGTGATCTTGTTCGATGAAATCGAAAAGGCGCATTCGGATGTGTTCAACGTGCTCCTGCAGCTCCTCGACGACGGGCGGCTCACCGACGGCCAGGGCCGCACGGTGGACTTCCGCAACACCGTCGTGATCATGACCTCGAACCTCGGCAGCCACATCTTCCGCGAGTACGAGCGGCCCGAGAAGGTGCGCCCGCTCATCATGCAAGAGCT
>DASYTM010000102.1:0-26680 GCA_036002345.1 Candidatus Methylomirabilota bacterium
ACGGGCAAGCGGCCGTCGCCGGAGATGGAGCCGTACGCGAAGATGATCAAGACGCTCGGCGTGGACGAGATCGCCGGCTACTTCGCGGCGCAGCCGCGCGAGGCCTCGCAGGTCAAGATCGACCGCACCGCCGTCGTGAACGGCCGCACGGCGTCGAAGGCGTGCGCGGCGTGCCACGGCGAGGACGGCCGCGGCGACCAGGCCAAGGGCATTCCCGACCTCACCGGCCAGCCGCCGGGCTACCTGCTGAACCAGATGAAGCTCTTCAAGGCCGAGAAGCGCAGCCCCGGGGACGAGGCCCTCACGAAGATGAAGACGGTCATGAAGCCGCTCGACGGCGCGACGCTGGCGGACCTCGCCGCCTACTACTCGAGCCTCGGGAGGTAAGCCGCCCGCCTCGTGTCGCCCGTCTTCGGCGGCGTCCTGGTGCTCCTCGGCTTCGCGGGATCGTTCGTCTCCGGGCTCGTCGGCGTCGGCGGCGCGATCGTGATGATCCCGCTGCTCCTCTACGTCCCTCCGCTCACCGGCGTGGGCCAGCTCGACGTCAAGTCGGTGGCGGCCGTCACGATGGTGCAGGTCTTCGTCGCCGCCCTCTCCGGCGTGGTCGCGCACAGCCGCCAGCGCGCGGTGAACCGGCGCCTGGCCTGGGTGGGCGGCGTGACGATGGCGCTGGCCTCGCTCGTGGGCGCCGTGGCGTCCAAGTACGTCCCCGATCGCGTCCTCCTCATCGTGTTCGCGCTCATGGTCTCGGCCGCATTCGTCCTCATGTTCCTGCCGGAGCCGCCGCCCGACGTGACCGCCCCCGCCGAGGACAAGCCCTATCGCGCGGGACTGATCGCGCTGGTGACGGGCTTCGTGGGCCTCGCCGCGGGCCTGGTCGGGGCGGGCGGCGCCTTCCTGCTCGTGCCGCTCCTGCTCGTGGTGGTCGGGGTCCCGATCCGCGTGACGATCGGCTCCTCGCTCGCCATCACCGCGCTCGCGGCCACGGCGGGCGTGGCCGGCAAGCTGGCCACGCACCAGGTGCCGTTGCTGCCCGCGCTCCTCGTCGCGCTGGGCGCCGTGCCGGGGGCGCAGCTCGGCGCGCGGGTGAGCCGGCGGCTGTCGGGGGTGGCCCTGAAGCGGGTCCTCTTCGTGATCATCACGCTCACCGGCGTGCGCGTCTGGTGGGACGTGTTATTCCCTTGGTAGCGCCAGGGAGGTTGCCATGCACGCGAGTCTGAAGCCCGAGCAGGCGGCCGTGGTGGCCCGCGCGGCGGAGCTGTCCCGCGCGGAGTTCGCCCGGCGGGCCGAGCAGTACGACCGCGACGGGAAGTTCCCGCTCGAGAACTACGCCCTCCTGCACAAGGCGGGGCTCCTCGGCCTGACGGTCCCCAGGGAGTACGGCGGCGCCGGCGCGGACTGGCTCACGTACGCGCTCACCATGCTGGAGATCGGCAAGGGCTGCTCGGCCACCGCGCTCACCTTCAACATGCACTGTGTGATCCTGGACTTCATCCGGCAGCTGGGCACCGACGAGCAGAAGCGGCGCTGGTTCGGCGAGGTGGTGGAGCGCGGCAAGCTCTTCGCGTCGATCACGAGCGAGCCGCAGGCGAGCTTCCGGCACAAGTTCGTCCTCAGCACGACCTTCAAGCCGGTCGACGGCGGCTTCCTCCTGAACGGCGTCAAGCACTTCGGCTCCCTCGGCGAGCACTCCTCCTATCACTTCGTCACGGCGCTGATCGAGGGGACGACGAGCGCCGCGGAGGGCCAGCAGTCGGCGCTCGTGCCCGCGCCCGGGCCCGGCATCGGCATCGAGCGGAATTGGGACGCGGTGGGCATGCGGGCCACCTCCAGCGACACGATCAAGTACGACAACTGCTTCGTTCGCCGCGAGGACTGCCTGGGCGGCATCGGGGCGCTCACGACGATCGACCTCACCGGGTTCGCGCTGGGCTATTCCGCCATCTACCTCGGCATCGGCGAGGCCGCCTTCGACTACGTCGTGCAGTACGCTAAGCAGCAGAGCTTCGGGCTGCCCGAGCCGCTCTCGCACCATCCGTCCACCCAGCGCGCCATCGGGGAGATGGCCGTCGGGATCCGCGCGGCCCGCGCGCTCCTCTGCGAGGCCGCGCAGGTGAAGATGCAGGGCGACCGGCGCGAGACCGCGCTGGTGATCAACGAGTCGAAGTGCATGTCGGCGGACGTCGGCTTCATGGTCACCGACAAGGCGATCCGGCTCGCGGGCGGGCGGGGCATCCTCAAGAAGTACCCGCTCGAGCGCTGGCATCGCGACGCGATGTGCGGGCCGGTGATGGCGCCCGCCAACGACCGGTGCCTGGAGACGGCGGGCAAGATCCTCTGCGGCCTCGAGGGCAAGACGCTGGAGTTCGTGTGATGCCGACGACCGTGGCCGGCCACGTCGCCGCGCGCCTCGCCGAGGCCGGCGTGCGTCACGCCTTCGGCATCCCCGGGGGCGAGGTGCTGGCGCTCGTGGACGCCCTCGACAAGGCCGGCATCGCGTTCCACCTCGTCAAGCACGAGACGCCGGGCGGCTTCATGGCCGACGCCGTGGCGCAGCTGACGCGCACGCCCGCCGTCCTGGTCGCCACGCTGGGCCCCGGCGTCAGCAACCTCGTGACCGCCGTGGCCCACGCCCAACTCGACCGGACGCCGATGCTCGTGCTGACCGCGTGCATCGACCCTGGCGCGGCGGCGACCTACACCCACCAGGTCTTCGACCACGGCGCCGTGCTGCGGCCCGTGACCAAGGCGAGCTTCACGCTCGGCGCCGCGGGCGCGGCGGCCCTGATCGATCGCGCCATGCTGCTCGCGACCGCGGACCCGCCGGGGCCCGTGCACCTCGACGTGCCCACGCGCGTGGCCTCGCTGCCGGTCGAGGCGCCGGCCGCGACGCTGCCGCGGCGCGCGCGGGTGAGCCTGGCGCCGAGCGCCGAGCTCGACACGCTCGTGGGCTGGATCGCCCGCGCCGAGCGCCCGCTCGTGCTCGCCGGCCTCGGCGTCCTGCACCACGGCGCCCACGCCGAGCTCCGGACGTTCGTCCAGCGCGCCGGGGCCGCCGTCATCACCACCTACAAGGCCAAGGGCGTGATCCCCGAGGACGACCCGGGCGTGATCGGCGGCGCCGGGCTGTCGCCCGTCGCCGACCGCGCGCTCTTCAAGGCCCTGCACGCCGCCGACCTGGTCCTGGCGCTCGGCTACGACCCCGTGGAGATGCGCGACTCCTGGATCCAACCGTGGCCGGCGGAGACCGATTCCGCCGAGATCGGCGGCGTCGCGAAGGATCACCAGGTGCATCGCACGAAGCTGGAGTTCGTCGCCGATCTGCGGCTGGCGCTCGACCGGCTCGCGGCGCTGATCCCGTCGCGCGCCGGCAGCACGTGGCTCGACGGGACGCCGGCGGCGGTGCGGACGGAGATCGCGGAGGCGCTGCGCCCGCGCGGCCCGTGGGGTCCGCACGCGGTGGTCGAGACCTGCCGGCGCGTGTTCCCGCGCGAGACGCTGGCCACCGTCGACACGGGCGCGCACCGGATTCTGCTGTCGCAGGTGTGGTCGTGCCACGAGCCCTACGGCCTCTTGCAGTCCACCGGGCTCGCCACCATGGGCTACGGGCTGCCCGCGGCCATCGGCGCCAAGCTCGTCCGCCCCGAGCGCCCCGTCGTGTGCTTCACGGGCGACGGCAGCCTCGAGATGGTGATCGGCGACCTCGCCACGCTCCGCGACCTCCGCCGGCCGCTCACGCTCGTGGTCTTCGCCGACCGCTCGCTGGCGCTCATCGAGCTCAAGCAGCGGCGCCTGGGCCTCCCCAACCTCGGCGTGGACGCGCCGGCCACGGACTTCGTCGGGATCGCGCGCGCCTACGGCGGCCACGGCGTGCGGGTGACGAGCGCGCCGGAGCTGGAGCGCGCCTGCCGCGAGGCGCTGACCCGGGAGACCTTCACCCTGATCGAGGCGGTGGTGGACAAGGCGGAATATGCGCAGCAGATGTGAGCGCGAGGTATAGTCGGAGACCGTGCGCTACGGCTTCGTGATCGACCACCGCAAGTGCATCGGCTGTCACGCCTGCACGGTGGCGTGCAAGGAAGAGAACCAGGTCCCGCTCGGAGCCTTCCGGACGTGGGTGAAGTACGTCGAGAAGGGCGCCTGGCCGCACACGCGGCGCTACTTCTCGGTGCTGCGCTGCAACCACTGCGACGACGCGCCGTGCGTCACCATCTGCCCGACCGTCGCGCTCTACCGCCGCGACGACGGCATCGTGGACTTCGACGGTGACCGCTGCATCGGCTGCAAGTCGTGCATGCAGGGTTGCCCCTACGACGCCCTCTACATCGATCCCAACACCAACACGGCGGCCAAGTGCCACTACTGCGCGCACCGCCTGGAGGTCGGCCTCGAGCCCGCCTGCGTGATCGTGTGCCCCGCGCGCGCCATCATCGCCGGCGACCTCGACGACCCGCGCACGGAGATCGCGCGGCTCGTCGCGCGCGAGCAGGTGGAGGTGCGCAAGGCCGAGCAGGGCACCCGGCCCAAGGTCTACTACGTCGGCGCCGATTCCGCCGCGCTGACGCCGGCGCTCCAGGGCGCGGCGCCCACGTATCTCTGGGGGCAGCGGCCGGAAGGGGAGACCGACCTGGTCGAGATGGTGGCCGCGCTCCAGGCGCAGGAGCACGGCGCCGCCGCGCTCGCCCGCCCCGTGTACGACGCGCCGCACGCGCCGCGCCCGTGGGGCTGGAAGGTCGCCGCGTACCTGTGGACGAAGTCCATCGCCGCGGGCGCGCTGCTCGTGACCGCGCTGGCCGGCTCCGCGTGGTGGGGCACCACGCTGACGATCACGGCGCCGGCCATCAGCCTGCTCTTCGTGCTGCTCACCACCGCGCTCCTCGTCTTCGATCTCAAGCGGCCCGAGCGCTTCGCCTACATCCTCGTCAAGCCGAACTGGCGCTCGTGGCTCGTCTGGGGCGCGTGGATCCTGATCGCCTTCGGCGCCGCCGCCGGCGCCTGGCTCCTCGCCGGGCTCTACGGGCGCGCCGTGCCCGACCTCGTGCGCCTGCCCGTTGCGGCGCTCGCCGTCGCGGCGGCGGGGTACAGCGCCTTCCTCTTCGGCCAGGCCGAGGGCCGGGATTTCTGGCAGAGTCCGCTGGTGCTGCCGCACCTCGTCGTCTCCTCGATCGTCGCCGGCTCGGCGGCGCTGCTCGTCGCCTCGACCCTCTTCCCCGGACACATGCCCGGCGCCGTCTCGGGACGCGACGATTTGCGGGTCGACGACGTGCTCGCGCCGTTGCTCTTCGCCGCGCTGCTCGTGCACGGCGGGCTGCTGCTGTGCGAAGTCTTGAGCCGCCATCCGGTGCGCGACGCGGCGCTCGCCGCGCGGCTCCTCACGCGCGGCGCGTACCGCCGGCACTTCTGGGGCGGGGTGATCGTGGCCGGCACGCTCGCGCCGATGGTCGCGCTCATCTTGGCGGCCGGGAACGATTCCCTCGCGTTCACGGTGCTCGGCGCGTGGCTGGCCCTGGGCGGACTGTGGCTGTGGGAAGATCTCTGGGTCAAAGCCGGCCAATCGATTCCCCTGAGCTGACCCCGCCATGAACCGACCGAGCGCCGAGCCACTGCATCCCGTCGCGCGAGACCTCACGCCCCGCGAGGGCGGGCTCGCGTCCTATCCGCCCGTCGAGCGCTGGGACGACTGGCAGGAGTTCGATCCCGTCGCGTGGCCGAAGAAGGTGGAGCGGCGCTACGAGCTGATCCCCACCATCTGCTTCAACTGCGAGGCGGCGTGCGGCCTGCTCGCGTACGTGGACAAGACCACGCTGAAGATCCAGAAGTTCGAGGGCAACCCGGTGCACCCGGGCAGCCGCGGCCGCAACTGCGCCAAGGGACCGGCCACCCTCAACCAGGTCCAGGATCCCGAGCGCATCCTCTATCCCATGCGCCGCACCGGCCCGCGCGGCGGCGGCCAATGGCAGCGTGTGACGTGGGACGAAGCGCTCGATGATATTGCAGGACGTATTCGGAGAGCCCTCGTCGAAGGCCGTCCCAAGGAAATCATGTATCACCTCGGCCGGCCCGGGCACGAGCTCGTGTACCTGCAGCGGGTGTTTCACGCGTGGGGGATCGACGGCCACAATAGCCACACCAACGTCTGCTCGGCGAGCGCGCGCGCCGGCTACGCCTTCTGGCACGGCATGGACCGCCCCTCGCCGGATCACGCCAACGCGCGCTTCATCCTGCTGCTGTCGTCCCACCTCGAGACGGGCCACTACTTCAACCCGCACGCGCAGCGGATCATCGAGGCCAAGATGCGCGGCGCCAAGATCGCCGTGATCGACTCGCGCCTCTCCAACACCGCCTCCATGGCCGACTACTGGCTCTCGCCGTGGCCGGGCACGGAGGCGGCCATCCTGCTCGCCATGGCGCGCGTGCTCGTCGGCGAGCGCCTCTACGACCGCGCCTTCGTCGAGAAGTGGACGAACTGGGACGAGTACCTGCGCGAGGAGCGGCCGGACCTGCCCGTGACCATGGACGCCTTCCACACGGCGCTGGAGGAGCTCTACGCGCCGTACACCCCGGAGTTCGCGGCCTCCGAGAGCGGCGTGGCGGCCGCGACCATCGTCGAGATCGCGCGCGCCATCGGGGCCGCGGGCGGCGGGCTCGCCACCCACATCTGGCGCAACACCGCCGCCGGCAACCTCGGCGGCTGGCAGGTGGCGCGCGCGCTCGAGCTGCTCGTGGTGCTGATGGGCGCCGTCTCCACGCCCGGCGGCACGGCGCCGAGCGCCTGGAACAAGGCGATCCCCGCGCCGCCGATGATGCCGCCGCCGGGCAAGGTGTGGAGCGAGCTCCTGATGCCCAAGGAGTACCCGCTGGCGTTCTTCGAGATGTCCTTCCTGCTCCCGCACTTCCTGCGCGAGGGTCGCGGCAAGCTCGCCATGTACTTCACGCGCGTGTACAACCCCGTGTGGACCAACCCCGACGGCATGTCGTGGATCGAGATGCTCACCGACGAGGCCAAGATCGAGCGCCACGCGTGCCTGTCGCCGGTGTGGAGCGAGACGGCGTGGTTCGCGGATTACGTATTGCCCATGGGCCACGCCTCCGAGCGCCACGACCTCATGTCGCAGGAGACCCACGCCGCGCGCTGGATCGGCTTCCGCCAGCCCGTGCTGCGCGTCGCGCTCGAGAAGCGCGGCCGTACCTTCGACTCCACGTGGCAGGCCCACGAGGCCGCGGGGCTCGGGCAGGTCTGGGAGGAGGACGAGCTCTGGATCGAGCTGTCGTGGCGGATCGATCCCGACGGCGCGCTGGGCATCCGGAAATACTTCGAGTCGCCGTACCGGCCCGGCCAGAAGGTGCGCATCGAGGAGATTTACCGCTGGATCTTCGAGAACAGCGTGCCCGGCCTGCCCGAGGCCGCGAAGAAGGAAGGGCTCACGCCGCTCGCCTACATGCGCAAGTACGGCGCGTTCCTCGTCGAGGACCGCGTCTACCGCACGTACGAGACGCCGGCGGACAACGGCGTGGTCGTGGACGGGGTGGCGCGCGTGGGCTTTCCGACGCCGTCGAAGAAGCTGGAGTTCTTCTCCAAGACGCTCAAGGACTGGAAGTGGCCCGAGCACGCCGTGCCCGGCTACATCCGGAGCCACGTCCACTGGTCCAACATCGACCGCGCCAGGGGCGAGATGGTGCTGCTGCCGACGTTCCGGCTCCCGACGCTGATCCACACGCGCTCGGGCAACGCCAAGTGGCTCTACGAGATCTCCCACACGAATCCCTTGTGGCTGCATCCGGAGGACGCCGCGCGCTTCGGCGTCGCCACGGACGATCTCTTGAAGGTCGCCACCGCCATCGGCTGGTTCGTGGACAAGGTCTGGGTGACCGAGGCCATCCGGCCCGGCGTCGTCGCGTGCTCGCACCACCTCGGGCGCTGGCGGCTCGCGGAGACCGCGGGCGGCGAGCGCTGGTCCACCGCGCTCGTCGATCTCAAGCGCGAGGCGCCCGGCAAGTGGCGCATGCGGCAGATCCACGGCATCGAGCCGTTCCAGAGCGCCGACCCCGACTCCGCGCGGATCTGGTGGGAGGACGCCGGCGTCCACCAGAACCTGACCTTCGCCGTGCAGCCCGACCCGATCAGCGGCCAGCACTGCTGGCACCAGAAAGTCACCCTCTCGCGGCCGGGCGAGGACGACCGCTACGGCGACGTCTTCGTGGACACCGACAAGTCCTTCGAGGTCTATCGCCAGTGGCTCGCACTCGCGCGCCCCGCGCCCGGGCCCGGCAACCTGCGCCGGCCGCTCTGGCTGCCGCGCGCCTTCAAGCCGGATGCATCGGCCTTCCGGATCGATTGACGGAAGCCGCATTTCCCGGTAGAGAATGTGACATGGGCATGAACATGACGCGTCGCTCGATGCTCGAAGCGCTCGGCGCCCTCGGGGTGGCCGCCGCGACGGGCACGCTCGCCGTCGGCGCCCCGGGCCGCGCGGAGGCGCAGGCGCTCGGGGCCCAGGAGTCCGTGCAGGACGCCCTCAAGCGCGTCTTCGGCGGCCGCCCGATGAAGGACGGCGCGGGCATGATCAAGCTCGACATCGCGCCCATCGCCGAGAACGGGGCGGTGGTGCCGGTGAGCGTCGAGGTCAACGCGCCGATGACGCCGGCCTCGTACGTGAAGAGCATCTGGATCGTCGCCGACAAGAACCGCATCCCGATCATCACCAGGGCGACGCTCACGCCGGACGCGGGGCAGGCCTTCGTCGCCGCCAACGTCCGCCTCGGCGAGACGACCGACGTGCGCGCCATCGTCGAGCAGAGCGACGGCACCCTCCTCGTGGCCAAGCGCGAGGTGAAGGTGACCGTGGGCGGGTGCGGAGGCTAGCGTGGCGAGCGACATCGGCAAGATCCGCATCCGCGTGCCGCAGAACGTGAAGGCCGGCGACGTCGTGCGCGTGCGCTGCCTCGTCATCCATCCCATGGAGCGCATCGAGCGCGACCCGCAGGGCAAGGTCATCGACAAGAACTACAATTACATCACCCGGGTCACCGCCACCTACCTCGGCAAGCCCGTGGTCACCTTCGACCTCACGCAGAGCGTGAGCGAGAACCCCGCGTTCTCCTTCGCCCTCAAGGCGACCGCACCCGGCCGGGTGACGGTCACCTTCGTGGACACGCACGGCGGCAAGTACGAGGGGTCGGCGGACATCACGTTCGCCTGAGACCGTGGGACGCATGCACTGGGCCGTTCTCGCGGTCCTGATCGCCGGCTGCGCGCTCTCCGCGCGGCAATCCTCGCCCAACGCCTCGCCCGCCTGGACCTCGCGCGCGATTCCCGAGGCGCGCGGCGACGTCCGCGTCGAGCCCGACGGCAAGCGGACGGCCATCCGCTACAAGGGCTGGACCACGCGCGACTTCGGCGCGTTTCGGACCTACGCGTACGGCGACGCGCGGCCCGAGCTCGCGGTGCAGAAGGCCGCGATGCCCGCCGGCGTCACGGGCGATCCCAAGAAGGGCCGCGCGCTCTTTCTGAACCGCACCAAGGGCCCGTGCACGGGCTGCCACCTCGTCCCCGGCGACGACGTGTGGCCGGCGGGCAGCGTCGGCCCCGATCTCTCCACGTTCGGCGATCGCAAGCTTCCCGACGCCTACGTCTATCAGCACCTCTGGGATCCGCGCGGGACGTTTCCGGGGACCGTGATGCCGCCGTGGGGCGCCGCCGGCGTGTTCACGCCGGAGGAGATCGTCCACCTCATCGCGTACCTCCAGTCGCTGCACGGCCCGGCCTCCGCAGAGAAGGACGCCGACCGCAACCCGTTCACGCGCCGCAAGCCGACGGGCTTCGGCGACAACCTCGACCCGACCAACAATCCGGCCGTTGTGCGCGCCGAGGAGGCGCAGGGGCTCTGGAATGCGCGCGGGCCCGCGGGCAAGGCGTGCGCGGATTGCCACGCGGGCGGGCCGGCGGCGGCCATGCGCGGAGTCGCCACGCGCTATCCGCGCGTGGTGGCCGAGCACGGGCGCGTGATGAGCCTCGAGGATTTCCTCACCGTGCACGCGGAGACGACGACCGGGCGCGCGCTGCCCTCGGAGGGCGCCGCGAACCTCGACCTGACCGTGCTGATCAAGATGGCCTCGAACGGGATGCCCGTGGCCGTGGACACGACGAGCCCGGCCGCGCGCGCGGCGATCGAGCGCGGCAAGGCCACGTTCTTCCGGCGCGTGGGCGACCGCAACCACGCCTGCGCCGACTGTCACACTCCGGAACGCGGCGCCAACAAGTTCCTGGGCGGCCGGTTCCTCGCCGACGTCACGGAGGGCCTGACCCGGCACTTCCCGACGTGGCGCACCAGCCAGAACGACGTGTGGGACATGCGCAAGCGCATGCAGTGGTGCATGACGCCGCTCGGCGCCAACATGCTCGCCGCCGACGCCGTGGAATACGCCGAGCTGGAGCTGTTCCTGACCACGTTCGACGTCGGCAAGCCGATGAGCACGCCCGGGATCCGGCATTGAGCGTTCGCCGAATCGCCGCGGCGGTCGTCCTCGCTCTCGTGGCCGCGGCGCCGGCCGCCGCGGCCACGCTCGAGGAGATCGTCGCGGGCCTCAACCTCGCCCCCCTGCGCGGCGGTGCGCCGCCCGGGCTCGCGCTGGAGCGGCTCGCCGACGGCAAGCGCGTCACGCTCTCCGCCCTGCGCGGCCGCCCCGTCCTCGTCTACGTCTGGGCGACGTGGTGACCGTACTGCGCGAGGGAGTTGCCCTCGGTCATCGAGCAGGTGCACCGTGAGTACGGGCCGCGCGGCCTCGTCGTGCTCGCCGTCAACATGGAGGAGTCGCGCGAGACGGTCGCCGCGTGGGCGCGCGCGCGGAAGCTCACCATGGACGTCCTCCTCGACCTCGACGGCGACGCGGCGAGCGCCTGGGGCGTGACCCACACGCCCATGGTGTTCGTCGT
This sequence comes from Candidatus Methylomirabilota bacterium, assembly GCA_036002345.1. GTDB lineage: Bacteria > Methylomirabilota > Methylomirabilia > Rokubacteriales > CSP1-6 > AR12. Next base: position 10,934 of record DASYTM010000102.1, read on the forward strand.
CGCCCGCGACGGGCGGCTGCTCGCGCGCGCGATCGGCAATCGCGGGTGGACGAAGCCCGAGGGCAAGGCTCTGCTCGAGGCGCTCCTCCCCCTGTCGCCGTGATCGAGGCCGTCGAGTCCGACGTCCTGATCCTCGGCGCCGGCGGCGCCGGCCTCTGCGCCGCCCTGCACTGCGCCGACGCCGCGCCCGGGCTCGCCATCACCGTCGTCGTCAAGGGGCTCTTCGGCCGCGCGGGGTGCACGCGCATGGTGCAGGGCGGCTACAACGCCGTGCTCACGCCGCCCGACTCGCTGGACGCGCACCTGCTCGACACCCTCGAGGGGGGCGGCTGGATCAACGACCAGGAGATGGTGTGGCGGCTCGTGACGGAGGCGCCGGGCCGGGTGCTGGAGCTGGAGTCGCGCTACGGCTGCCTCTTCGACCGCAACCGCGCGGGCCGCATCCACCAGAAGCCCTTCGCGGGCCAGACGCACGACCGGACCGTGCACAAGGGCGACCTCACCGGTATCGAGATCATGAACCGCCTCACCGAGCAGGCGCAGGCGCGCCCGTCGATCCGCGCGCTGGAAGAATGCCGCGCGGTGGAGCTGTTGCTCGACGATGCCGGGCGCTGCGCGGGCGCGCTCGTGCTCGACATCCGCACCGGGCGCTTCGTCGCCGTCAGCGCGCGGGCCACGCTGCTCGCCATGGGCGGCGGGCCGACCATGTACCGCGTGATCGCGTGCTCCGCGGACAAGGCCGCCGACGGCATCGCGCTGGCGTGGCGCGCGGGGCTCGCCCTGCGCGACATGGAGATGATCCAGTTCCATCCCACCGGGCTCGTGATTCCGGGCTCGCTCATGACCGGCGCGCTGCTCGAGGAAGGGCTGCGCGGCGCGGGCGGTACGCTGAAGAACGGTCGCGGCGAGCGGTACATGGCCCGCTACGACCCGGCGCGCCTGGAGCGCTCCACGCGCGATCTCGTCTCACGCGCGTCGTTCCAGGAGGTCACCGAGGGTCGCGGCACGCCGAACGGCGGCGTGTGGATCGACGTCTCGCACCTCGGCGCCGAGGTCGTCGAGCGCAACTTCCGCGGCATGGTCCGCCGCTGCCGCGACTTCGGCCGCGACCTCGCGCGGGGTCCGGTGGAGGTGGGACCGACCGCGCACTTCATGATGGGCGGCGTCGTGGTCGATCCCGACTGCCGGACGGCCGTCGAGGGCCTGTTCGCCGCCGGCGAGGACACGGGCGGCGTGCACGGCGCCAACCGGCTGGGCGGCAACGGCGTGGCGGAGTCCACGGTCTTCGGGGGGATCGCCGGCGACGTGATGGCGGCGTTCGTGGCGGGGCGTCCGCGCTCACGCGTCGGCCCGGCGGCGCTGGAGGCGGCGGCCGCGCACGCGGCCTCGTCGCGCGGCCGCGGCGACGCGCGCGAGGTCTACGCGATCCAGCGCGAGCTGCGCGACGTCATGTGGGAGCGTGCCGGGCTCGTGCGCGACGCCGACGGCCTCGCCGTGGCCGCGGCCACGGTGGAGCGGCTCGCCGGGCGGCTCGCGGCGGCCGGCGTGCCCGGCCACGGCGAGCTCAACACCGCGTGGCAGGACTGGCTGAATCTCGACAGCCAGCTCACGGCGGCGCGGCTGATCGTGGCGAGCGCTGCCGCACGGCGCGAGAGCCGTGGCGCGCACTGGCGGCGGGACTTTCCCGAGCCGGCGCCCGGCGCGCCCGTGAGCCTGCGCGTGAAGCGGCGGGACGGCGGCACGGCCGTCTGGGCCGAGCCGGTGGCGCTGACGCGCGCGCAGCCCTCCGGTAAGACCAGCCAACGGGTAGGTGTAGAGATCGGCGATTGACCCGCGGTAGGATGCTCCCTCCATGAAGGAGACCCCGATGACCCGGACGATCCTTCGCGGCGCCGCGCTCATCGACGGCACGGGCGCCGCTCCCGTGCGGGGCCGGGCCGTGGCCGTCGAGGACGGTCGCATCGCCGAGGTGGCCGCCGACGCGCCGCCGCGCGGCGCCGCCGTGCTCGACCTCATGGGCCTCACGCTCCTGCCGGGCCTGATCAACTGCCACGTGCACCTGTGCCTGTCCGGGGACGCCGATCCCACGCGCACGATGAACGACGAGTCGTACGCGGCGACCACGATCCGCGCCCTCGTGAACGCCCGGCGCACCGTGGAGGCGGGCGTGACGACCGTGCGCGACCTCGGGGGCCGCGAGTACGCGGAGCTCGCCGTGCGCGACGCGGTGCGCGCGGGCATGGTCCCGGGGCCGCGCGTGCTCTGCGCGGGGCGCGCGGTGTGCATGACGGGCGGCCACGGCTGGCGCATGCTCGGCCGTCAGGCCGACGGCGCCGACGACGTGCGCAAGGCCGTGCGCGAGCAGCTGCGCGCGGGCGCCGACGTCATCAAGCTCGTCGCCACCGGCGGCGTGATGACGCCCGGGGTGGACCCGCGCGCCGCGCAATTGACGCTCGACGAGCTGCGCGCCGGCGTGGACGAGGCCCACCGCGCGCGGCGGCGCGCCGCCGCGCACGCGATGGCCGAGGAGGGCATCGCGTGGTGCCTCGACGCCGGTCTCGACACGATCGAGCACGGCGTGTACCTGACCGAGGCGCTCGTCAAGCGCATGGTGGATCAGGGCACCGCGCTCGTCGCCACGCTGATCGCGCCGCACGCGATCGTCGAGGGCGGCATCGCCGCCGGCATTCCGGAGTTCGCGGTGAAGAAGTCGGTCGCGGTGCGGGAGCGGCACACCGAATCGTTCCGGCTGGCGCTCCGCGCCGGCGTCGCCATCGCCGCGGGGACGGACGCCGGCACGCCGCTCAACCCGCACGGCACGCTCGTGCCCGAGCTGTCGCTCATGGTTGCCGCGGGCATGACGCCGCTGCAGGTGATCCGCGCCGCGACGTCCGTGGCCGCGCGGGCGCTCGCCCTGGAAGAGGAAACGGGGCGGGTGGCGCCCGGCCTCGCGGCGGACCTGATCGCCGTCGAGGGCGATCCCGCCGCCGACGTCAAGGCGCTCGACGCCGTGCGCCTCGTGCTCGCGAACGGCCGCGTCGTGCTCAACCGGCTGTGAGCGTCCCGCCGAAAATCCTCCGCCGCGAGTGGGCGAGCGCCGAGGGCTGGCGCGGCACGCGCGTGGGCATGTGGGCCTGGCTCATCCAGCGCGCGGCCGCCGTCGCGCTGCTCGTCGTGATCGCCGCCCACCTCGTCAACCCGTTCCGCCGGGGCGTGCAGGCGGCGCTGCTCGCGCTGGCGCTGCTCCACGCGCTCCTCGGCGTGCGCGCGCTCCTGCTCGACGTCGGGCTGCCGCTCCGCTGGCACCGCGCGCTGTTCGTCGCCGCGCTGGCGCTCGCCGCCGCGATCTTCGCCGCCGTGTGGACGTGGCGCTGGTATTGAGAAGGAGACCGGCTTTAGGCAGCGCGCGGTTCGACTCGACGGAACCGACGACGTCGTCCATAATCGTCGGGGCCCGGCGACGGGTATCCAGAGCAGGGGAGGACATGAAGCCCAGAACGCTGGCGGTAGCGCTGCTGCTGTGTCTCGTCGCGGGAGCGGGCGCGGCCCTGGCCCAGAGCGACGCGGACCGTTACTTCGGGCTCGAGTGGGCGGGCGGCGAGCGGCGCGGCCGTCCCAACGTCAGCGGCTACATCGTCAACCAATACCGGATCCGCGCCACCAACATCCGGCTGCTGGTCGAGAGCCTCGACGCCTCCGGCAAGGTGCTGGCGACCAACACCGGGTACGTGAGCGACGTGCCCGCCGGCGGCCGCGTGTACTTCGAGACCTCCGTCAAGGAGAAGGCGCCCCGGTACCGGGTCACCATCGTCAGCTGGGACTGGCGGGAGGGCGGCGGGCTGTAGTGGTTCGACTCGACGTCTATCGCTTCACGCCCGGGGAGCCCGAGCGCACCCGCTCCTACGAGGTGGCCGCGGGCGCGGATACCACCGTGCTCGACGCGCTGGTCGCCGTGCAGCGCGAGCAGGATCCCACCCTCGCCCTCCGCTACGCGTGTCGCGTCGGCATGTGCGGCTCGTGCGCCATGGTGGTGAACGGCCGCGAGCGCTGGGCGTGCCGCACGCGCCTGGCCACGCTCGGCCCCGGCCCCGTCAGCGTGCGCCCGCTCTACCATTTCCCGCTATTGCGCGACCTCGTGGTGGACATGACCCCGTTCGTCGAGCGGCAGCGGGCGGTCGGCGCGGCGCTCGTCGCCGCGCCGGGCGGCGACGCCTACGCCGAGATTCCGTCGGCCTCCGCGGAGCGCGCCGAGATCGACGCGGCCATCGAGTGCATCGGCTGCGGCATGTGCCTGTCGGCGTGCACGATGGTGGCGCACGATGAGCGGTTCCCCGGGCCGGCCGCGCTCAACCGCGCGTTCACGCTTCAGCGCGACCGCCGCGACGCCGCCCACGCCGCGCGCTGGGCGATGCTGATGACCGACGACGCCCTGCCGCGCTGCCACGGCCAGGGCGCCTGCACCGAGGTGTGCCCGATGGGCCTGGCCCCGACGGGGTCGATCATCCGCCTGCGCCAGATGGCCACGCGGCGCCTGTTGCGGCTCGCGTGAAATCCCTCGCGGGGCTGCTCCTGGCGCTGGCCCTCGGCGGCTGCGTCACCCTCACGCCCGCGCAGGAGCAATCCGTGTCCGAGATCCGCGCCTTCGCCGACGAGACCGCGCGTGTCTACGGCGTGTCGCGGATCTCCGTCCTCGTCGGCAGCAACATCGAGGGTGTGGGAGGCTCGTACCGGCGCGGGTTCTTCACGGTCAGCACGCCAATGCTCAACTCGCGACACCGCGACTCGGTCGTCGCCCACGAGATGGCCCACTACCTGCTCGACCACGACCGGCCGCTCGCCGGCACGATGATGTACGACTGGACGCGCGAGCAGGAGCAGCGCGAGCTGGCGGCCAACGCCAAGGCCGTGGAGGTCCTCGTGCGCGTGCGCCGGCTGCCCGAGGAGCGCGCGCTGAGCCTCGTGTACGACCACCTGCTGTCCTTCAACTGGCTCGTCGGCGAGAAGCGCACCGTCATCCCCTGGGGCCATCTCCACCCGTGCGAGGAGATGGTGGATCTGCTTCGGCGTTTCCCCGCCCACCGCGCGTGGACCGACGGGCTCGAGTGCAGCGGCGGCGCGCGCGGCCCGGCGGTGGTGCCGGCCGCGGCGCCGCCGGCCGCGCCTGACGCGGCGTCCGCCGGCGTCATCGTCCAGTCGTACTTCACCAACCGCCCGCCCGCCGCCAGCGCCCCCCTCCGCGAGTCGGATCCGGCGTCGCTGCCGCGCGCGTTCCAGACCTTCGACCGCAGCCGCGACTTCCAGGTCTCGCTGTTTCTCGGCGTGCGCCCGGGCCCCCGGCCGCTGCGCGTGATCAGCCGCTGGTACGACGAGACGGGTGCGGAGCGACGCGTGGTGACGCGCACCGTGGAGTCGGCGGCCGCGGGCGCCACGTGGGCGTGGCACACGCACACGGTGCCCATGTGGGAGCTGCGCCCGTATCCCGGCCGCTGGAAGGCGAAGATCTGGGTGGACGAGGCGGCGGTCGGGGAGTGGTCGTTCAGCCTGGCGCGTTGAGCGGCGGCACCGACGGCGCGAGCCGCGCGAACTCCTTGCCCGGGTACACCCGCTTCGTGTAGGTGGACAGCTCCTCGACGAACGCCTGCGCGTACGAGGGCAGGTGCCGGCGGGGGTCCCACACCGCCGCCGTCGAGCCGCCCACGGCGCGGCCGCTGCGCGTCAGGGGCGCGACGCGCACCCCGCTCCGGCTGAACAACGTGGTGGAGGGCACCACGGCGATGCCGTGACCGCCGCGGGCGAGGCTGACGAGCGAGTGCGGGTCGTTGGCTTCGAGGAGGACACGCGGGCGCGCGCGCGCCGCCTCGCACGCCGCGTCGAAGCGCAGCCGCGAGGCGAAGTCGCGACGCAGCAGCATCACGGTCTCGCCGTCCAGCTCGCCGACCTCGAAGGCGCGCCGCCGGGCGAGGCGGTGGCCCGGCGCCATCACCGCGAGCACCCAGACGGGGAAGAGCGGGCGCGCTCGAAGCTCCTCACCGCTCGGGACGGCGCCCAGCGCCAGGTGCAGCTCGCCGCGTGCGACGCGCGCGCGCAGCCGCACGCCGCCGTCCTCCACCAGCCGCACCTCGATGCCCGGCCACGCCCGGCGGAAGCCGACGAGGAATCCGGAGATGAGGCTCTCCAGCGTCTGCGCCGTCGCGCCGAGCCGGAGCGTGCCCGTGCGCCCGCCCGCCAGCGCCCCCGCGCGCTCGCGCAGGGCGTCGGCGGCCCGTAAGATCTCGCGCGTGCGCTCGAGCAGGTGCTCGCCCTCCGCGGTGAGATGCAGGCGGCGCCCGACCCGGTCGAAGAGCGGCAGCCCGAGCTCGGTCTCGAGGTCGCGGACCTGGCGCGACAGCGCGGGCTGGGTCAGGTTGAGCTGGGTGGCCGCCCGCGACACCGTGCCGGCGTCGGCCACCGTGACGAAGTAGCGCAGGTGCCTGAGCTCCATGCCTAATGAGTATAAGCGACTCAAAGAACTATGCATTGGACGTTGCCCGCCGTCCCGGCGTACTCATGGGGACGTGGCGCAGCCCGCGACGTGGGACCCCGCGCAGTACCTCCGGTGGAGCGACCACCGGCTGCGCCCCGCGGTGGATCTGCTCCAGCGGGTGCCGCTGGCGGCGCCGGCGCGGATCGTGGACCTCGGCTGTGGCACCGGCAACGTGACGGCGCTCCTGCGGGGGCGCTGGCCCGAGGCACGCGTGACCGGGGTGGACGCCGACGCCGCGATGCTGACCCGGGCGCGCGGCTCGGACCCCGGCGTCCAGTGGGAGCAGGCGGACGTGGCGGCCTGGGCGCCGGCCGCGCCCGTGGATCTGCTCTACTCCAACGCCGCGCTCCACTGGCTCGACGGGCACGCCGAGCTCTTCCCGCGGCTCCTGTCCCACGTGGCTCCGGGCGGCGCCCTGGCCGTGCAGATGCCGCGCAACTTCGGCGAGCCCTCGCACACCTCGATCTACGAGGTGGCGCGCGAGCCGCGCTGGCGCGAGCGACTCGAGAAGCTCATCCGCCCCGAGCCGACCAAGCCGCCCGAGTACTACTGGAATCTGCTCGGGCCGCGCGTGAGCGCGCTGGACGTGTGGGAGACGGTCTACACGCAGGCGCTCGCCGGCGACAATCCCGTCGCCGACTTCGTGAAGGGCTCCTGGCTCAAGCCGTTCCTCGACGCGCTGGCCCCGGACGAGCGCGCGGCGTTCGAGGCGGCCTATCGGGAGCGCGTGGCGCGCGCGTACCCGCCGACGGCGCACGGCACGACGCTGTTTCCGTTCCGGCGGCTCTTCATCGTGGCGCGATGCTGAGGGCGCGTGCCTTGACCCCTGTGGAGCGGCGCGTTAGAGTCATCTGTCATTTTGTCCATGAATAGGGAGGCCCCGATGTCCGCGCAGATCAGGTCGCTCTACGCCTCCATGCCCGACCGTCTCGCCCGCGCCCGCCGGTCGTTCGGCCGCCCGCTGACGCTCACCGAGAAGATCCTCGTCGCGCACTGCCACGACTTCGAGTCGCAGCAGTGGGAGCGCGGCAAGGCCATCTTGAAGCTGCGCGTGGACCGCGTGGCGCTCCAGGACGTCACCGGCCAGATGGCGATCTTCCAGTTCATGATGTCGGGCCGCAAGCGCGTGGCCGTGCCGTCGACCATCCACTGCGACCACCTGATCCGCGCCGAGAGCGGCGCCGCCGAGGACCTCACGCGCGCCCAGAGTGAGAGCGCGGAGGTCTACGGCTTCATCCGCTCCGCCGCGCGCAAGTACGGCATGGGCTTCTGGCGGCCCGGCTCGGGCATCGTCCACCAGGTCGTGCTCGAGAACTACGCGACACCGGGCACGCTGATGATCGCGGCCGACTCGCACACGCCGAACGCGGGCGGCCTCGGCATGCTCGCCATCGGCGTGGGCGGCGCGGACTGCGGCGAGGCCATGGCCGGCCTGCCGTGGGAGGTGCTCCACCCGAAGCTGATCGGCGTGCACCTCACCGGCAAGCTCTCGGGCTGGACGGCGCCGAAGGACGTCATCACGTATCTGTGCACGCTCCTCACCGTGAAGGGCGGGACCAACAAGGTCATCGAGTACTTCGGCCCGGGCACGGAATCGATCAGCGCCACCGGCAAGGCCACCATCTGCAACATGGGCGCCGAGCTGGGCGCCACCACCTCGATCTTCCCATTCGACGCCCGGATGGCCGCCTACCTGCGCGCCACCGACCGCGCCGACCTCGCCGCGCTCGCCGAGGAGTTCCGCGAGCACCTCGTGGCCGATCCGGAGATCGCGAACACGCCGGGAGACTTCTACGACGAGATCGTCGAGGTGAACCTGGACACCCTGGAGCCGCACATCGTCGGCCCGCACTCGCCCGACCGCGGCCGCGCCATCAGCAAGCTCGCGGGCGAGGTGAAACAGAATCAGTGGCCGGCGCCGATCACCAACGCGCTGATCGGCTCGTGCACCAACTCCTCGTACGAGGACATGCGGCGCGCCGCGCACATCGCCATGCAGGGGCTCAAGGCGGGCTTGAAGGCCAAGTCGAAGTTCCTGATCACGCCGGGCTCCGAGCGCATCTACCAGACGATCAAGCGCGACGGCCTCATGGACACCTTCCAGAAGATCGGCGGCACCGTGCTCGCCAACGCGTGCGGGCCGTGCATCGGGCAGTGGAAGCGCACCGACGTCGGGCCCAACCAGAAGAACACCATCGTGTCGTCGTTCAACCGTAACTTCCCGGGCCGCAACGACGGCTCGCAGGAGACGCTGTCCTTCATCACGAGCCCGGAGATGGTCACCGCGCTGGCCTTCGCGGGCACCATCGAGTTCAACCCGCTCACCGACACTCTCACCGCGCCCAACGGCGAGAAGGTGCGCTTCACGGCGCCGGAGGGCGAGGAGCTGCCGCGCGACGGCTTCGCGAAGGGCGCGGAGGGCTACGAGGAACCCGCCGCCGACGGCGATTCGGTGAAGGTCGAGATTCCCGAGAACAGCGAGCGGCTCCAGCTCCTCGGCCCGTTCGTGGCCTGGGACGGCAAGGACTTCATCGACCTGCCCATCCTCGTCAAGACCAAGGGCAAGACGACCACCGATCACATCTCGCCGGCCGGCCCGTGGCTGCGCTTCCGCGGCCACCTCGACAAGATCAGCGACAACATGTTCCTCGGGGCCAGCAACGCCTTCACGAGCGAGAGCGGCAAGGGCGTGCACCCGCTCACGGGCGCGGCCGGCCAGCCCTTCGCCAGGATCGCGCGCGATCTCAAGGCCGCCGGCGTGCAGTGGATCGTGATCGGCGACGAGAACTACGGCGAAGGGTCGAGCCGCGAGCACGCCGCCATGTCGCCGCGCTACCTCAACTGCGCGGCCGTCCTCGTGCGCTCCTTCGCGCGCATCCACGAGACCAATCTGAAGAAGCAGGGCGTGCTGCCCCTGACCTTCGCGGACCCGGCCGACTACGACAAGTTCGAGCAGAACGACCGCGTCTCCATCACCGGGCTCTACACGCTCGAGCCGGGCAAGCCCGTCACCGTGCAGATCAAGAAGCCCGACGGCCGCGTGGTGACGATCCAGGCCCGGCACACCATGACCCGCGAGCAGATCGCCTGGTTCCGCGCCGGCTCGGCGCTGAACGCCGGGCAGGCCATCGACCTGGCCACCGGCGCGGCCGCCAAGATGGAAGACGTGCATCTCGAGCCCGGCGACACCAAGGCGAAGCCAGGAAGAAAGGACGTTTAATGGCAGGCAAGGTCACGATCCCGAAGGGCGAGAAGATCACCATCGACCACGGCAAGCTGCGCGTGCCCGACAACCCGATCATCGCGTTCGTCGAGGGCGACGGGACCGGGCCCGACATCTGGGCGGCCTCCGTGCGCGTGCTCGACGCCGCGGTGGAGCAGTCGTACCGCGGCAAGCGCAAGATCGCGTGGGCCGAGGTGTACGCGGGGGAGAAGGCCGCCAAGGTCTACGGCAAGGACTGCCCGCCGAACCTGCTGCCGGACGAGACGATCGACGTGATCCGCGAATATCTCGTCGCCATCAAGGGACCGCTCACCACGCCCATCGGCGAGGGCTTCCGCTCGCTGAACGTCACGATGCGCCAGGTCATGGATCTGTACGTCTGCCTGCGCCCGGTGAAGTACTTCAAGGGCGTGCCCTCGCCCGTGAAGCATCCCGAGAAGGTCGACATGGTGATCTTCCGCGAGAACACGGAGGATATCTACGCGGGCATCGAGTGGGAGCAGGGGACGCCCGAGGCGAAGAAGGTGGTCGAGTTCCTCCAGAAGGAGATGAAGGTCAACAAGATCCGCTTCCCGAGCTCCTCGTCGATCGGGATCAAGCCCGTCTCGAAGGAGGGCTCGGAGCGGCTCATCCGCGCGGCCATCCGCTACGCCATCGAGAACAACCGCAGGAACGTGACCCTCGTCCACAAGGGGAACATCCAGAAGTACACGGAAGGCATGTTCATGAAGTGGGGCTACGCGCTGGCCAAGCGCGAGTTCGGCGACAAGACCATCAGCTGGGACGAGTGCGGCGGCAAGCCGCCCGCCGGCAAGATCCTCGTCAAGGACGCCATCACCGACGCGTTCCTGCAGCAGATCCTCACCCGGCCCGACGAGTTCGACGTGATCCCCTCGTGCAACCTGACGGGCGATCTGCTGTCCGACTCGCTGGCGGCGCAGGTGGGCGGCATCGGCATCGCGCCGGGCGCCAACATCAACTACGACACCGGGCACGCCCTGTTCGAGGCCACCCACGGCACCGCGCCCAAGTACGCCGGCCAGGACAAGGTGAACCCGGGCTCGGTGATCCTCTCGGGCGAGATGATGTTCCGCTACATGGGCTGGACGGAAGCCGCCGACCGGATCGTGGCGGGCCTCGAGAAGACGATCCAGTCCAGGGTCGTCACCTACGACTTCGCCCGGCTGATGGAGGGCGCCAAGGAAGTGAAGTGCTCGGAGTTCGGGACCGCCATCATCCAGAGCATGGCGAAGCTCTGATGGGCGCACGCCCCAAGATCACCGTCGTCGGCGCCGGCAACGTGGGCGCCAGCGTCGCGCAGTACGCGGTGGAGAAGGAGCTCGGCGACGTCGTGCTGGTCGATGTTATCGAGGGCATTCCCCAGGGTAAGGCCCTCGATCTCGCACAGGCGGGACCGATCCACCGCTACGACGCGTCACTGATCGGCAGCAACAGCTACGACGAGTCGGCGGACTCCGACATCGTGGTCATCACCGCCGGCCTGGCCCGCAAGCCGGGCATGACGCGCGACGACCTCCTGTTCAAGAACGCCGAGATCGTCGGCTCCGTGGTGGAGCAGGTGGTGACGCGGAGCAAGAACGCCATCCTCGTGCTGGTGACGAACCCGCTCGACGCCATGGTGCAGCTGGCGTGGAAGAAGTCCGGCTTCCCGGCCAAGCGGGTCGTCGGCATGGCGGGCGTGCTCGACTCCGCGCGGTTCCGCACGTTCATCGCGCAGGAGCTGCAGGTCTCCGTGGAAAACGTCACCGCCTTCGTGCTCGGCGGCCACGGCGACACCATGGTGCCCCTGCCGCGCTACTCCACGGTGGCCGGCATCCCGATCACCGATCTCCTGCCCAAGGAGAAGATCGACGCGCTCGTGGCTCGGACCGCCAACGGCGGCGCGGAGATCGTCGCGCTGCTGAAGGCGGGCAGCGCCTACTACGCGCCGGCCGCCTCCGCCGTGGAGATGGTGGAAGCCATCCTCAAGGACAAGAAGAAGATCCTGCCGTGCGCCGCCTATCTCGACGGGCAGTACGGGGTGAAGGGGCTCTACGTCGGCGTGCCCGTGAAGCTCGGCCGCGCGGGCGTGGAGCAGGTGATCGAGATCAAGCTCACGCCAGAAGAGCAGGCTGCATTCAACAAGTCCGCCGGCGCCGTCCGCGAGCTGGTGGACAAGCTCAAGCTGTAGCGCCGGCCTCCCATGCGCGACGTCCACGTCTCGTCGATCACCGACGCCGTCAAGAAGCTCTGCATGGAGGCGAACTGGAACCTCGAGCCCGACATGCTGCGCGCCTTCGACAAGGCCCTCGGGACCGAGCGCTCCGCGGCCGGCAAGCAGGTGCTCACCATCCTCAAGCAGAACGCCGAGATGGCGCGCACGCGCCAGATCCCGTACTGCCAGGACACGGGTATGGTCATCTGCTTCGTGGAGCTCGGGCAGGACGTGCACGTCACGGGCGGCGCGCTCGATGCCGCGATCAACGCGGGCGTGAGCGCGGGCTACCAGGAGGGCTACCTGCGCGCGTCGATCGTGCGCTCGCCGCTGGACCGCGTGAACACGGGCGACAACACACCGGCCGTGATCCACGTGGACGTCGTGCCCGGGGCGGCGCTCAAGATCAGCGTCATGGCCAAGGGCGGCGGCTGCGAGAACCGCTCGAAGTACGTGATGCTCACGCCCGCCGCCGGTCTGGCGGGCGTGAAGGACTTCGTCATCGAGTGCGTGAAGACGGCGGGCCCCGACGCGTGCCCGCCCCTGATCCTCGGCGTCGGCATCGGCGGCACGTTCGAGAAGTGCGCGATTCTCTCCAAGAAGGCGCTCTTCCGCGAGCTCGGCTCGCCGAACCCGGATCCCACCCTCGACGCGCTGGAGCAGGAGCTGCTCGCGCGCGCCAACCGCCTGGGCATCGGGCCGCAGGGTTACGGCGGCGACACGACCTCGTTCGGGATCCACATCTTGAGCTATCCCTGTCACATCACCTCGCTGCCCGTCGCCGTCACCATCGAATGCCACGCGCATCGCCACAAGGAAGTCACGCTGTGAGCGGAGCCGTGGCGCGTGCCCTCGCCGGAGTCGCGGTGATGGGCGGCGTGCTCGCCGGGTGTGCCTCGACGTCGCCGTCGAGCACCGAGGCCGTGAACGTCAGCGGGCGCTGGTCCGGCGTCTGCTACAACTGCCAGGCGACCGGATTCACGCTGGACCTCGTTCAGCGCGGTACCGACGTGACGGGGACGGTCGTCGCGGCCGGCCGGCACGCGTTCGGTGACGCGCCACGGCCGGTCCTCAACGGCAAGGTCACGGGCCGCCAGTTCTCCTTCCAGGCCAAGGGCGATCCCGGCGACGTGTGGACCGTCGACACCGAGGCGACCGCGGACGGCAAGACGCTGAGCGGGACCGGCAACTACCGCGGAAGCTTCGGCCTGAAGTTCAACCGGATCGCGCCATGAGCGTCAGCACCGGCGCCGACGGCATCAAGGACGTGCGCACGCCGCTCTCCGACGCAGACGTCGCGTCGCTGAAGGCCGGCGATCGCGTCCGGATCTCCGGCGTGATCTACACGGCGCGCGACGCCGCCCACGCGCGCCTCCTGCCGCTGATCGAGAAGGGCGAGAAGCTGCCGATCGACGTGAAGGGCCAGATCATCTACTACACGGGCCCGTCGCCGGCGCGGCCGGGCGGCGTGATCGGCTCGGTGGGGCCGACCACGGCGAGCCGGATGGACAAGTTCACGCCGGCGCTGCTGGCGCTCGGCCTCAAGGGCACGATCGGCAAGGGCTACCGCGGCCAGGCCGTGAAGGACGCGCTGAAGCAGCACACGGGCGTCTACCTCGGCTCCATCGGCGGCGCCGGCGCCGTGCTCTCGGAGTTCGTGAAGAAGGCTTCGATCGTCGCGTACGAGGACCTGGGCACGGAGGCGATCCGCCGGCTCGAGGTCGAGGGATTCCCGGCCATCGTGCTCTACGACAATCACGGCGGTGACCTGTACCAGGAAGGTCAGAAGGCCTACGCGAGGGAGGACGGATGAGCGTTCAGGCGGCAGCGCGGCCGCGTCCACCGATTGCGGCGTCCCACCTGCGCAAGGATGCGTGGTGGGCGCTGCCGCTGGCGACGGCGATCGTCCTCGGCAGCTTCATCGTCTACTCGACGTGGGCGGCCTTCCAGAACGCCTACTACTGGGCGCCGCCGTACCTGTCGCCGTTCTACTCGCCGTGCCTGTCGGCCAAGTGCCTGCACGTGACCTTCGGCTACGGGCTTCCCGACATCTCGCTGCCCGTCATCGGCGTGCTCTCGCCGGCCTTCCTCATCCTCTGGGGGCCCGGTCTCTTCCGGCTGACCTGCTACTACTACCGCAAGGCCTACTATCGGTCGTTCTGGCTGTCGCCGCCGGCGTGCGCGCTGCCCGACGCCCAGAAGCGCGGCTACACGGGCGAGACGCGGTTTCCGCTGGTGCTGCAGAACTACCATCGTTACCTCTGGTATGTCGCCGTCGTCTTCATCGTGCTGCTCACGTGGGACGCGCTGCTCGCCTTCCGCTTCCCGAAGCCCGGCGGCGGCACGGAATTCGGCCTGGGCGTCGGCACGCTGGTCATGTGGGCCAACGTGATCCTGCTCGCCGGCTACACGGTCTCGTGCCACTCGTGCCGCCACGTGTGCGGCGGCTACGTGGACGTCTTCTCGAAGGCGCCCACGCGGTACCGCGTGTGGCACGCCGTCACGCGGCTCAACGAGCGGCATCCGATGTTCGCGTGGCTCTCGCTGTTCAGCGTGGGGCTCACCGATCTCTACATCCGCCTGGTCGCCATGGGCGTGATCAGCGACCTGAGGATCTTCTAATGGCCAAGCACGACTACGAGATCCACGAGCACGACGTCATCGTGATCGGCGCGGGCGGTGCGGGACTGCGCGCGGCCGTCGAGGCGGCGGCGCAGGGCGTGTCGGTCGGCCTCGTCTGCAAGTCGCTCCTGGGCAAGGCCCACACGGTCATGGCCGAGGGCGGCATCGCGGCCGCGCTCGGCAACGTGTGGCCGGAGGACAACTGGCAGGTCCACTTCCGCGACACCATGCGCGGCGGCAAGATGCTCAACAACTGGCGCATGGCCCAGCTGCACGCCCAGGAGGCGCCCGAGCGGGTGCTCGAGCTCGAGCGTTGGGGCGCGCTCTTCGACCGCACCAAGGACGGGCGCATCCTGCAGCGCGACTTCGGCGGCCACCGCTACGCGCGGCTGGCCCACGTGGGCGACCGCACGGGTCTGGAGATGATCCGCACGCTCCAGTACCACGCGATCCACCAGGGGATCGACGTCTACATGGAGTGCAAGATCGAGCGCCTGCTCAAGGACGATGGGGGACGCGTAGTCGGCGCTTTCGGCTACTGGCGCAACACCGGCAAGTTCATGCTGTTCAAGACCAAGGCGGTCGTCATCGCCACGGGCGGCATCGGCAAGGCGTGGAAGATCACGTCGAACTCCTGGGAGTACACGGGCGACGGCCATTCGCTGGCGCTGTGGGCGGGGGCCGACCTCATCGACATGGAATTCGTCCAGTTCCATCCCACGGGGATGGTCTGGCCGCCGTCCGTGGCCGGCATCCTCGTGACGGAAGGCGTGCGCGGCGACGGCGGGACCTTGAAGAACAACACGGGCGAGCGGTTCATGTTCAATTACCTCCCGGAGTTCTTCAAGGGCGAGACCGCGGACAACATCGAGGAGGCCGATCGCTGGTACGAGGACAAGAAGAACAACCGTCGCACCCCCGATCTGCTGCCCCGCGACGAGGTCGCGCGCGCCATCAACTCGGAAGTGAAGGCCGGGCGGGGGAGCCCGCACGGCGGCGTGTTCCTCGACATCGCCACGCGCCGCCCGGCCGACTACATCCGCCGGCGCTTGCCCTCGATGTATCACCAGTTCAAGGAGTTGGCGGACGTCGACATCACGAAAGAGCCGATGGAAGTCGGCCCGGCCCAGCACTACGTAATGGGCGGAGTCCGCGTCGACGCCG